>OMIO01000108.1 GCA_900299115.1 Methylocystaceae bacterium
CTTGAAGATCGACATGATGCCGTAAAGCAAAATAGCGATAGCAAGAACAACGAAAGTGTAAGGTCGCTTTAAGGCGACGACGACGATTTCATTCATCTGAGCTCAGTCCTCGCAAGCATCGTGACGCATGCAAAGGCTAAAAGGCGCTTCCGTCTCAGGAGCCGCCGCCAGGCCTTTCAGCTTGCTAGGGAGTTTTACGCAGATGATATTGAAATCAGTCATTCTTCAACGTTGCTGGGTCAGACCGTTTTAGCCTAGACTCTCAAGCCTCATTCATAGCGGGAAATGATCGCTTTAGAACGTTAATAGATGAAGTTTGACGAAGGATAAGTCATTTTTTTGTGGAACAAATTTTAGGAATATTTCTGAAAAAGCTCAAAAAAATTTAGGTCTATAAAATTTTAGCAAATTTCAGTAAGTTTACATAAAAATCGGTGGATAAATCGGCTTTGTTTATAAAAAAAATTGACAGGATTGAATAATATCCGGCCGCCTTTTTGAGGAAGACGATTCTCTTTAAACCGTCATAATTCGAAGAATATTTTGTTAAATCCCCTTTTTATGGTCAATCTTACTCAAAGCTATTAGCGATCAAAAGATAACGGCTTCGTTGATCGAATTGCAGCCCGTCAACTGCGTTTGGCGCTCTGTTGATTAGCGCGTCAATCTGATAGCTTTAATTCAATTATATCAGGAGCTATTGGACCATTGTGATTTGGAATTCAAAACTCTACCTTCAATTTGAGAGAGAGCGTACCCGCGCGGCGAGAGATCTTCTGGCGCATATCCCTAATCTTAATCCAAGATATATCTTCGATCTTGGTTGTGGGCCGGGTAACAGTACAGAGCTCCTCGTTGAGACTTTCCCAAAAGCTACAACAATTGGCGTAGACGTTTCAGATGAGATGTTGCAGGTTGCGCAAGCTCGGGTACCCTCAGCGCAATTTATAAAAGACGATATAGACAGCTGGCGTCCCAGTGGGCCTGCAGATCTAATTTTTGCGAATGCGGCCTTGCATTTCTTATCTGATCACCACTCCCGGCTAAGGGAGCTTGTCGTCTCTCTTGAAGTCGGCGGCGTGCTCGCTGTTCAAATGCCAAATAATATACATGAAGTTTCACATGCATTAATGCGGATGATCGCAGCTGATGGACCCTGGTCTAGTCGTCTTGTTCCAATTGCTAAATCACAAGCTCTGGTTGGATCTGCGGATGAATATTATGAACTTCTCGCTAAAAATTGTGAGGAACTGGATATTTGGCAAACTACATATTTTCATCCGCTCGCCAATGTCGATGATATTGTGAAGTGGTTTGAAGGTTCGGGTCTGCGTCCTTTTTTAGATGCCTTAAGTCCCGAGGAACAGCTCGGTTTCCTTGCTCGCTACCGGGCGGAATTAACAAAGGTCTACCCGCTCCAATCAGATGGCAAGGTCCTTTTGCGTTACCCGCGGCTCTTTATTGTTGCGAGACGTTAAGTCTACTCATGCCGATCTCAGGATCTAAGACAATCAGTGGTCTCGAAGGCTCTATGGGAACGGTACAGGATAAGACAAGCTTGGTTGGGGTTTAAATGTCAGATGCTGTGTTAGCCACGGCATTTAAAACATAGCAGTTTTTTTGGAGACAGGATGCATGAAAGATAATCCAGCAATTCAATTTTTTCATGTATGGGATACTTACGGCAAAGTAGTTTCTGGCGATTATATGTTTCACCGACAGTTAGGTGAGGCTGTAAGCGCTGCTATCAGATTGCGTTTTGCAGATCAGGCAATACGGATCTTAGATTTAGGCTGTGGAGATGCCGCGACATTTGCGCCAATTTTACAAGAATTCTCTATTGAAAGTTACTTAGGCGTTGATCTTTCTGCCGCAGCTCTAGAGCTTGCTAAGAAAAATTTATCCTTTCTTAAATGTCCAACCCAATACCAGCAAGCAGACTTCATGAGCGCGCTCGAGCGGTCTCCACAGCAAGATGTGATTTATATTAGTTTTGCGTTACATCACCTGAAAACTTTTGAGAAAGCAGAATTTTTTCGACAAGCCGTAAAAATCCTAAGTCCTGGCGGCTTGGTCCTCTTTGTAGATGTGGTGCGGGAAGAGGAGCAGGATCTTCAAAAGTATCATCAAAATTATTGTGATTTTGTTCAAAAAACGATGACAAATCTTGATAAAAACGAGCGTGATGCAATCTGTGCCCATATCTCTGGAAATGATTTTCCTGACCCGCACTCAGTTTTAAATATGCAAGCAAGCGAGGCAGGTTTAAAACTCGTTTCTACTTTTATTCCGCAAAAATGGCATCAACTTATCGTATTTGAACGTCCATGAACGAACGCGGTGTAAAGGAAGATCAAGCCTCCTACGATGATAAATTAGTTAACAAAGTCGCTCGCCGATTAATTCCATTTCTAGCAATTTGTTATTTTGCTTCATATCTCGATCGCGTTAATTTGAGTTTTGCCGCTACTGAAATGACGCGCGATTTACATTTTTCATCTCAGGTCTACGGCTGGGGCGCAGGCATCTTTTTCCTAGGTTATGCGCTACTTGAGCCGCCTAGTAATTACATGCTGCATATTTTAGGCGCGCGCATTTGGATCTCGCGCATCATGTTGAGTTGGGGAATTATTTCTGGTCTGGCGGCGCTAACTAGGAATGAAGCTAGTTTTTATATTTTAAGATTTTTATTAGGAGCTGCAGAAGCAGGCTTTATGCCGGGAATTATTTTATATTTGACTTACTGGATCCCGCCTCAAAAAAGAGCGCGAATTTTAGCTGATTTTCTTTTTGCCGTGCCGCTTGCAACGGTTTTGGGCGCGCCAATCTCAAGTTATTTGCTAATAGCTACTGAGGGAGTAATGGGTCTGAGAGGCTGGCAATGGCTTTTTATACTTGAAGCTATTCCGCCTGTTTTACTTGGTTTCATCGCTTTTTTCTTTTTAACCGACCGCCCAAGAGAAGCTTCTTGGTTAAGCTTAATAGAGCGTGCGCGCCTTGAGGATTTAACAAGAGAGTGGAGGGGAGCGCCTGTAGAGCAGTCATTATTTTTGGCGCTCACTAATTGTCGCGCAGTTACTCTTGGCGCTGCTTATTTTGGCGTGGTTCTAGCGCTTTACGGATTATCGATGTGGCTACCGCAGATGGTAGAAGCGCATGGCGTTTCACCAGGTTCAGCTGGCTATGTTACGGCAACGCCCTTCATTGTGGGGGCATCAGCAATGTATGTCTGGGGACGTCACTCAGATTGGCGCGGTGAGAGAGTCTGGCATGTTGTCTTGGCCAGCTTAGTGGCCGCCACAGGGCTGATTAGCGCGGCGCTTGCACCCAACTTTGTGTTAACGATGCTTGCCCTCAGTTTTGCTGCGGCTGGTATATTTGCAGTTTTACCGCCCTTTTGGACTTTTGTAAGCGACAGTTTTTTTGGCGGCGAGGCTGCAATCGCAATTGCTTTGGTGAATGCGATTGGCAATCTTGCTGGTTTTGTCGGACCCTACCTCGTTGGCTGGATCAAAGGGAGTGGAGGTAGTTACGCGTTGGCGCTTATTGCGCTCGCGCTGGGACCTCTCTTCTGCGCCGGTCTGATGTTGATCGCAAAAAACCAATCATTGAGAGCCGGGAACTAGACGGCTTTAATGGCTATAGCACTGAATTTAGATGATAAATTGGATAATCTGGCAGACTGCTATTGACAGAGAAGCTACAGAGCGCACATATGCCGGCAGCCAGAAGTAAGCCCTTGGGCCTGCTTCGAGTTGCGCTTGAGAATGGCTCTCTGTGCAAGGCGATGGGGGAATGTCCCGAGCGGCAAAGGGGGCGGACTGTAACTCCGCTGGCTAAGCCTTCGTAGGTTCGAGTCCTACTTCCCCCACCAAAGTCTAGTTTTTATTCGCCATTTTCGACAGCTAAGAAGATAGCTGCATTGTTGTTAGGACATATAGGCGTACATATATCAGTCACAATCTGCTGGATCGCTTCAAATACTGATGTCAATAAAGCCATTCGCGCGCCTGGTTTAGAATTGTATTAACTAGCTTGTTTTCGACCTTGCGCTGCATTGTGATTGCATAAAAATTTTCACGAATGTTTGGTAGTTCTCCAATGGGTATTAAACCGTACCTGCGCTTGATTTCATTGCTAACAATTGATGGAGCGAAAATCACTCCCGATCCCTCTGCGGCGAATGTTTTAAGAAGTGCGCTATCCTCGATCTCTGCAAGAATCCTAGGGGTTATGTTTTGATCATTAAACCATTTATCTAAAGTGCGGCGTAGATCAGTATTTGTTGTTTGCAATATAAGGGGCGCATTGGTCAGCGACCACGGAAAGTCATCCTTATATCGATCTACAAGCTCTGGTTTGGCGAATGCAGCTACTATAGCTTCACCAATCGGATGATTATACGTACGGGCGCCCTTGGTAACTGTTTCAGGCATATCGGCAATAACAAGATCTAGCCCATGAAGCGAGAGTTCGGACAGGAGTCGCTCTCGTTTGTCCTCATAACAGATGATTTGTGAAGCTGTCGCGTCATGCAATATAGGTTCAATCAATCGATAGGTGACAAGTTTTGGAAGAGAGTTAACGACACCGACCACCAATCTTTGTCCTCTCGCGCCGGCGCCATTTTTTAGGGTATTCGTTAACTCTCGGCCAAGAGTAAAAATTTCCTCTGCATAATTGAAAACCGTGCGACCTGTCTCCGTAAGTGCTAAGCTGCGGCCTTGTTTACGAAAAAGAGACGCGCCGATTGTGCTTTCAAGGATCGAAAGCTGACTGCTAATTGTCGGCTGAGCGAGTCCCAGCTTCTTGCAAGCATGTGTTACGCCGCCTTCGCGCGCCACCATCCAAAAATAGTA
>OMIO01000109.1 GCA_900299115.1 Methylocystaceae bacterium
AGAAGCGGAAAGCGCTTTTGGCCTTGCGGAAAACTTCGTCAAAAACGCTCTGTCGCAAGTCGACCGTCCGTCTGTGCAGAGGAAAGAATTAGAAAGTCTCGTTCAGCAAGCGCAGACCCTTCGGCACGTCCGGGTCTGGATGGAGAATGGCGAGGCAGAGATTTCTGTTGTGAAGGAAATCGAGACTGCGCCCGCTTGGTTTTCAACACTTCTCGCGCCTGAAATCAAAAAGGCCCATATCCCTTTGTTGGATTATGGCCATGCGCATGAGTCGATTGAAATTGAGACATCGGCTAGGGATGAAATCGCTGAAATATGGGATGAGATTGAGTGGTTTGCCCTTGGCGCATTTGGCGCACTCCTTCTCCTATTATCGGCGGTTTATTTTCTGGTTGAGCGTACGTTGGCGCCGCTTGAAATGCATGTCGAGGCGCTAACGCGACTTGATCAGGGCCATCGCTTAATTGTTTTACCTCGAAGCGGATCGCCAGAATTTAAAATCATCTCTGATCGAATTAATGCGCTTTCGAAATCGCTTCAGGCGCTTGATGATCAAAATCACCATTTGATACAAAAAATGATCATTGTTCAGGACGAAGAGCGAAAAGATATTGCGCGCGATTTGCACGATGATATTGGTCCCTTTCTTTTTAAAGCTCGTGTAGAGCTTGGGACATTGAGAAAAAAAATCCTAGCCTTTGGCGATCATGAACCACTCGCTCAAGATTGTGATCAAATTGATCAGACGATTGAATTACTGCAAAAAGCTAATCGACGGCTTCTTGGTAGGTTGCGGCCGGCGGCTCTTGAGGAGATGGGTCTCGAGGGCGCTTTGGAGGCGCTGGGGCAAAGTTGGCGCAGCGCCCATCCTGATATTGCGCTAAACATAAGCGTGGCGCTTTGCGATGTTAGATTAGATGAAAAAATCTCATTGACAATTTTTAGGATTGTCCAAGAAGCCTTGGCAAATATTTATCGACACTCAAAGGCGAAAATAGCCTTTGTAAGTTTAAAAATATTGAGCGATCAGGACGATAATGACTTAGAAATCACAATTAAAGATGATGGATGTGGGCTTGATAAAGACTTTCGTGAAGGCATGGGTTTGCGTGGAGTACGCGAAAGAATCCATGCTGTCTCAGGAACGATGAAGATCAAGAGCCGCTCTTCAGGTGGCGCAAAGTTAATTGCAAGAATTCCTTTAAAACAAGATTTAAATAACGAGGCTTCTAGCTCCGCCGGTCAAGCCTAAACTAACTCTCTAGTCCAAGCGCGCGCCGCACAAGCGCCGAGTAACCATAGAGGTCGGGCCGCTGAATAATTTTTCCGCTATTATCAACATAGGTTGTGAAATATTCGATATGGACAGGGATTGGTTTTGCTAAATTAATATATCGTTCAGTAGGCCCTATAAGCTTTTCAAGTTTTTTTATTGGCCAACTATCGCCAAGGATAGCAGAAGCGAGCGCAAAGGGATTTTGAACGCGCATGCATCCATGGCTAAAGGCGCGATGCGTCTGGACAAAAAGATGTCGCGACTGCGTGTCATGCATGTAAACTGCATAATCATTCGGGAAGACGAATTTCATATTGCCGAGCGCATTGGTGGGGCCAGGCGGTTGACGTACGACCATCTGACCATGGCTATAGGAAACTTTGAAACCTTCACCAGGACCGCCATTGGGCATCATTTCTTTATGAATGATCGATTGCGGGACGTTCCAATAAGGATTGACTATAATATATTCCATTTCATCAGAAAAAATTGGCGTTGGCGTAATTTCCTTCCCGACAATCACCCGCGTGCGATGGGCGATGACGCCATTACGAACAAGCGCAAGCTCAAAGTCTGGAATATTTACCTCAATATGCGTTTCGCCAAGATCTTGCGGGAGCCAGCGCCAGCGTTCCATATTGGCGATAATTTCCGCCTCAATATGATTTCTCTTATTTGTTTTGTTCTTATGTAAAGAAGCATTTGTCGTCAGATGCGCGTCTGACTGGGAGCGCACATCTGTTGCTTCAGCAACGCGTTGAGGGGAAGGTTGAGCCGCTTGAATTTGATAGAGCTCAGTGAGTTTTTGCCGTAACTTCTGATAGCCTTCATGCTTTGGATTTAAACTTAACAGCCTATCGCCTGCCTCCGCATGAGCATCGGCGACGTCATTGAACGTATCTTTTAGATCCGGCAAATTTGGCCTGGCGCCGATGAGCTTTGAGACTTGTCCGGGATCTACCCGCGCCCCGCGCGCCTGCAGGGCATAGGTAGCAACTGCTTCGGAGACAGCGAGTTCATCCATTGCTTGGGGGTGAAACTTTTCAATCGATGGGAGCTTAAAGGCTCTGAGATTAAGGCCATCTTCTCTGGCGTTGATCAGTCGGGAGAGCGTTGAAGCCGCGTTTTCTTGCCAGCCATTAGGTTCAATCCAAAAAGGCGCGAAATTACGCGTCATGTAAACGCGGGCGATCCTTGATCTTAGTCGTAAGCGATCCTGATCCTTTTTTATCTCAGGCGCATTAACCCACAATTCAATTGCTTGAGCGATCTGACGATGGATGTCTGGCAGCAGGCTCCAAGCATAATCAGAATAGGCTTTTTCAGTCGTGTTTACGGCTAGAGATGTCTGTAGCTGGGAAATTAACGCCGAATTTTCAGTAGCAAAGACAAAATAATCAAAGTGAGGAAAGGCAATTGATTTTTCTGCATTCGCAAATGCAACGATTGCTGGAGGGGAAAAAATAGACAGTTGGTCAAAGCGAGATGGCTCTGACTGAGCGGTGCTAGAGCTAAGCAGCGCTAGCGCAGAGGAGAGCGTAACAAGACGAAAAGATGTCTTTGAATTTGGCCGCATGGCCATCCTCGCTAGAAAGCGGCTCGTGTGTCTTCAACGCAAAGCCAGATGAACTTATTCATCGCGGCGCGCGCCAAATCGCATAATCAAATCTAGCTTAGGATCATGGTCAAAGAAATCTTAAGGCCTCGCTTGAGAAGGAATTTGGTCAAAATTTTTGTAACTGTTGTATATTTGCAACAGGCGAGCGTTTAAGCTTCGCTTGTCTAGCTTTAAGGGGACTGTAAAAAGCTTTCCAAAACCATTTTTCGCCCGGCCTTATCAAAATCTACCGTCAGCTTGTTGCCGTCGACAGCAGCGACTGTCCCTGGACCAAATTTTTGATGAAAAACGCGGGCGCCAGCAACAAAATGACTGCGCGTTGAACTGCGGGAAAGTATTTCGCCCTCAAGGATTGGATTTTTCTTACCAGTCGTTGGCTGTTTATTCCGCGAAGCTGAGGGTGATTTTAGATTTTCCTCAAAAGGTCGCGATTTAGCGCGTTGCCAACCAGGGGTGACATAGTCGGAGTCATAGCTATCGAGATTTGAAAAGCGCGAAATGCCATACGAGCCATATTGCGAACTTCCTGCCGCTTCTGCTACCTCGACATGGGCTGAAGGCAAATTATCAATGAACCTCGAGGGAGTCGTAGGTTGCCAGAGCCCGCGTATGCGTCGATTGCTTGCAAAATAGATTTTGGCGCGACGTTTGGCGCGCGTTATGCCAACATAGGCAAGGCGCCGTTCCTCTTCTAATCCGGCGCGGCCTTGCTCATCCAGCGCGCGTTGATGGGGAAATAATCCTTCCTCCCAGCCAGGCAGATAAACAGTTTCAAACTCTAATCCCTTCGCGCCATGTAGCGTCATGATAGAAATCCGCTCTTGCTCTTTGCTCTCCTCAGCTTCCATGACAAGCGATACATGTTCGAGAAAGGCGGCCAGATCAGGAAATTCTTCAATCGCGCGAATGAGCTCTTTGAGATTCTCCAGACGGCCGGCGGCCTCCGGCGTTTTATCTTGTCGCCACATTTCCGTGTAGCCGGATTCATCTAATATTATTTCCGCAAGTTCATTTTGCGGCGTGATTTCAATCAAGCTTCTCCAGCGATCTATGTCAGCGATCAAGCTGCGCAGAGATGCGCGCGCTTTTGGCTTTATTTCCTCTGTTTCAACGAGGATTCGCGCCGCCTGTTGAAGAGGCGTGTGCTCAGCGCGCCCGTAATGGTGTAGAAGCTGGAGCGTAGCATCGCCCAAACCGCGTTTAGGCGTATTGATGATCCGCTCAAAAGCAAGATCGTCAGCGGGTTGCGCGACACTGCGTAAATAAGCAAGCGCATCGCGAATTTCTAATCGCTCATAGAATCTGGGACCGCCTATAATTCGGTATGGAAGCCCGATTTCAACAAAGCGCTCTTCGAACTCACGCATCTGAAATGACGCACGAACCAAGATCGCGATTTCCTCAAGCGAATGGCCGCGACGATGAAGTTGTTCAATATCCTCCCCAACAACGCGCGCTTCTTCTTGGCTATCCCAAACGCCCATAAGCGTTGGCATCTCGCCGCTATCGTCATCCGTAAAAAGCGTTTTGCCAAGTCGACCTTCATTATGCGCAATGAGATGTGAAGCGGCTGCTAGAATATGGCCTGTTGAACGGTAATAGCGTTCAAGACGAATGATTTTTGCTCCAGGAAAATCCTGTTCAAAACGAAGTATATTTTCTACTTCAGCGCCGCGCCACCCATAAACGCTTTGATCGTCGTCGCCAACACAGCAGACATTACGTCGACCTTGCGAAATTAATCTAAGCCAGAGATATTGCGCGGTATTGGTGTCTTGATATTCATCGACAAGAATAAATTTAAAGCGGTTTTGATAATCAGCCAATACATCTGGATTTTCTCGAAATAACCTAAGTGTTTCAAGCAAGAGATCGCCAAAATCAACGGCGTTTAACACCTTCAGCCTATCTTGGTAGAGCGTGTAAAGCTGTCCGCCTTTACCGTTTGCGAAACTTTCCGCCTCTCCCGCGGGTACTTGTTTTGGTGAAAGTCCACGATTTTTCCAGCCGTCTAAGCGCATTGCAAAAGCGCGCGCAGGCCAACGCTTATCGTCGATGTTTTCAGCTTGTAGAACTTGTTTGATCAATCGTATTTGATCATCTGTATCAAGAATCGTAAAATTAGATTTTAGTCCGACCAGCTCAGCGTGTCGACGCAGGATCTTTGCAGATATTGCGTGAAAGGTCCCAAGCCATTGCATGGCTTGAGCGCCTTCTCCAACAAGACGCTCGACGCGTTCACGCATCTCTCGCGCGGCTTTATTGGTAAAAGTTACAGCAAGAATTTCCCAAGCGCGCGCATGGCCGAGCGCCAGGATATGCGCAATCCGCGTTGTTAATGCGCGCGTCTTTCCTGTGCCTGCGCCAGCTAATACGAGGACGGGTCCCTCTAGCGTTTCAACAGCGGCGCGTTGTTCTTGATTGAGGCCATCAAGATAAGGCGCGCGCTGCGCAACTGCGCGCGCGCGCGCTGCGAGGCCATTTTCTTGTGGCGCATAATCATCGACTTCAGACAAGCTCAGCTCCTAGAGAACCTTGGCGATTTATCGAGACGAGCGGCGCGAATCGTCCGCAAAATGCCAGCAGCCTCCTGAGTGTAGAAATACTGTCATCGTAAGGTTTTTCATACAAAAGTTTTACATAACGCAGCGATTTTTAAATATGCCTCAACGAGTTAAAGTCCCTAACGCGACTTCAACGCTCGGTTTAGGACAAAGACCCGCAAAGCAGAGGATAAATTGGCGTCCCCGCGCGCAGCGTCAATTTGGGCGACAAGCGCCGCCAAAGGGAGATCGTCATCATGAGCGATTTTTCTAAGCGCATTCCAAAAAGCATCTTCAAGCGAAATGCTGGTGCGGTGGCCCGCGATGACAATAGAGTGCTTAATGACGCGGGTATTTGGCGCGGCGGCGTCAATCACGCCTTGTATCCGAGGAGCTCTCCCGAAAACATACGTCAAGTTGCTTATCTTGGAGGAGGATTTGCGCTTGAGTTAAGGCGCGCTGGCTCTTTTTTTGTCCAAAGAATAGACGATTTTCCTGAGCTTTGTCTTGCTCTTTGTGTTTGTCGCGGGACTTGCGCGCGCGTCTGAGGTTAATGACGTCAGCCATTAGGTTTTTTTCGAAATGCGTCAATCGATACGACTTTTGACGCTTCGTCCTGACTCTCTTGTTGTGAGGCGGCTGGAGTTTCTATTTTCTCCTTCTTCTTTGGTTTTTCCAAAGCAGGCTTTGATGGTTGGGTCTGAGGCGGCGCATCAGCTGTTACAAGACTTGGGCGCATCGGCGGTGAAGCTGGCTGGTCTTCCTGCGTGTCCTCCTCTTCATCGGCCTCAAAGCGAAGACCAAATTCGACAGAAGGATCAAAAAATCCGGTAACGGCGGCGAAAGGAATATAAAGATTCTCTGGAACGCCTCGAAAGGATAGGGTTACGCCAAAACCTTCTTCGCTTACTTCAAGATCAGAATATTGATGTTGAAGAATGATTGTTAGCTCATGTGGCCATTGTTCAGCCAAGCGAGGTGAGATCTTCACATGTTCAGCATGTGTCAGAAAGCTGATCGTAAAGTGATGGTCGCCGGGCAGATAGCCTTGCTCCGCGACATCCGAGAGCACCTTGTGCATGACGCTTCGCATCGCGTCTTGTACGAGAAGATCATAACGGATAAAATCTTGTGACATTTGTGATGCGCCAATTTGAGCTCGCGCTATGCCCAACACCGGCGCCCGCGCAAAGGAAGTGGAGGCTTCTGTTGCCAGGCGCCTCCGAGCCCCGCCTAGAAGTGCTAACCCCTAGGGCTTTAATCCCAGTTTGGGCGCCGCATTACGCGGCGACGGCTACCGGAGCATAGTTGTCATTGGCAACTATAAGTTTGACCCGATAACGGCGGTATCATGCCGAGCAAAAAATCACCCTTTACGCCCTCGTCGATCCTATTTCGCCCCCGCCTGAAATCACGGTCAACGTCATGATCTCAGGTGGAGGCGCCGGGTACCGCCCCCGGGTCCGAATGGTTTATTTCGATGTTCGTTTATCGCCATAGCCGACGCGAGCGCCGGCCCTTTGAATATAAGCGGGGTCGCGTGTTTGTGGAAGGGCTAAGTCGAGAATGGGTCCGGGCGGTGGATAAAATTCTGGTTTTGCAGTGCTTCGCAGGGATAAATTATTTTTCATTGGCCGATTTTAAGATGTCATAGCCTTTCGCTTTGAGCGCTAAATGGACCCGGTTTTGTAATTCCGCGTCGTCGCCTGTGACCAATAAATCTGCATGTTCTGCAATCGCTTCACAAAGCGTCGTCACCCAATCAGCTTCATTTTTTGAAAAATCATTCAAGACATAATGATGCACAAGCGATTTATCGCCAGGATGGCCAATGCCCAGTCGCACGCGTTTATAGTCATTGCCGATATGCGCTGAGATCGAGCGCAGGCCATTGTGACCTGCTACGCCGCCGCCAGTTTTAATTCGACATTTCGCCGGCGCCAGGTCAAGCTCATCATGCAGGACGATTATGTTTTCAAGGGCGATTTTGTGAAAACGCGCCGCTTCGCCTACTGATCGTCCGCTTTCATTCATATAAGTTTGTGGCTGTAACAGCAGCGTCCTTTCGCCTTTGATGACGCCTTCGCTCACCAAGCCGCTAAAGCGAGAACGAGCTGGGCTAAACCCATGTCTGCGTCCAATAGCCTCGATCGCCATGAAGCCAATGTTGTGTCGGTTATGCGCATAGCTTCGACCAGGATTGCCAAGCCCTACAAGCAAGAACATTGAAACCTCTTTAAAAAGAAAATGGCCGGGAAAACCCGGCCATTAACATAACAACAAGCCAATGGCTTATTTCTTCTTTTCTTCTTTCGCTGGCGCAGCGGCTGCTGCGGCTGGCGCAGCTTCTTCCGCCGCTCCAGATGGCGGCGCAAGGCTCGCGACAGTAAAGTTTTTATCCGGATTCGTCGGCTTACAACCTTCTGGCAAGTTGATTGCCGAAATCTGCAGCGACTCGTTGAAGTCCATTCCCGCAAGATCGGCTGTAATCGCCTCTGGGATATTATCCGCAGGCACCCACATCTCTATGGAGTGATAGACGATATTCAACGCGCCGCCACGCTTAAGGCCCGGAGAAGTTTCTTGATTAATAAAGTGCACAGGCACGTTCAGGCGCAGACGCGAGCCTGGCTTTAGGCGCAAAAAATCAACATGCAGGGGCGTGTCTTTGACAACGTCAAGCTGATAATCGCGCGGAATGGCGCGCTCTTTCTTGCCGCCAATGTCGAGCTCAAAGATCGTTGTCAGGAAGTGGCCTGCAAAAATCAATTGCGTTAGGTTCTTTTTTTCCAGCGATATTGGCGTCGGCGCTTCGCCGCCGCCATATAAAACTGCTGGTATACGGCCCTCACGGCGAACGCTGCGGGCGGCCCCCTTGCCTGTCCCGCTGCGCACCGTGGCCGCGAGCTTCTTAGTCTCGGCCATGTCGGTGTCCTTTTCAAAATAAAAAAAGCGCCGCTCGCCTCCAGGGGTGTCGGAAACAAGGCGCTCGCGGCAGCTTATAGGTGAGCAAAAGAAGGGTGGCAAGGCATGAGAGCCTTTGGGGGCGGTTGTAATTCGGGCGCTTTCGCGTATGGGAAACCAAAATCTTATCTTCACAATGCGCAGACAAGCGCGGATTCTTTGTGATAACGAGACGTTGAACTGACGAGGCAAGGTGGTTTGAGGTGAGGATGGGCTGTAAATGACGACAACTCAACTATCGCGGCGTCGGGTCGTCATAACGGGAATGGGCGCGGTTTCAGCAGCGGGCGTTGGCGCGCATCCTTTATGGATTGCAGCGCGCGATGGGGTTTCTTGCATTCGACCGACGCAACTCAAGCGGCCCTATAATGGGCGAATAAAAATCTCGGCGCAGGTCCCCAATTTTGACCCCGCAGCACATTTAGAAGCGGAACTCCTGCCCTATTGCGACCCCTTTACCCAATTTTCCATCATTGCTGGCGACGAGGCGATCGCGCAGGCAGGGTTTAAGGGAAAAGAGGCGGGGGGTCATCGCACGGCGGTTGTACTTGGAACGGGCATAGGCGGAGCGCAAACAATCGATGATAATGCTTATGCAGAATATGTCGAAGAACGTCGCCCCGATACGCTCACCGTTCCGCGGCTCATTCCCAGCGCCGCGCCAACAACGCTCGGCATGCGTTACGGCGCTAAGGGACCAACATTTGCGCTAGCCTCAGCCTGCTCTTCTGCTGGCCAAGCGATTGGCGAGGCCTTCGAAATGCTCGTCTCTGGGCGGGCGGATCGAGCTATTGCCGGCGGCTCTGAAGCCTGCGTGACCAATGGCTCAATTAGAGCCTGGGAAGCGTTGCGGGTGTTAACGCCAGATCTTTGTCGTCCCTTCTCAGCGCGACGGAATGGCATGTCGTTGGGTGAAGGAGCGGCAATTTTTGTCCTCGAAACTTTAGACTCAGCGCGTGCGCGCGGCGCAACGCCACTGTGTGAACTTGCAGGCTATGGCACAACCAGCGATGCATTTGATCCTTTGCGCGCCGATGTAGAGGGGCCAACACGCAGCATGCAATTGGCGCTCGCGAGCGCCGGCTTAGATCCTCGCGAGGTTCATTATCTTAACGCGCATGGCACGGCGACTTACGCCAATGACATAACAGAATCCGAGGCGATGCGCGCAGTCTTTGGCGCCACGCCGCCGCCAGTTTCATCAACCAAACCTGTTCACGGCCACGCTCTTGGCGCCAGCGGGGGATTAGAGCTGGTTGTTACAATCAACGCGTTGCGCGAACAAATTGCGCCACCAACAATTAATTTTTTAGAACCAGACCCAAAATGTCAGGTTGATCCAATCCCAAACAATGCGCGTAAAATGTCAATCTCTGTAGCTATGTCAAATTCATTTGCTTTTGGCGGAATTAACGCAACGCTTGTTATAAAGTCGATATAATTAACAATGACAGAGCAGAGCCATTTGAGCGCGCCAAAGACTCCTCAGTCAGCAGGAGCAAAGGACAAGGCTCCAAAACAACAGCTCAAGGATAAAAAAACACAAGCCCTAGCGGCGGCGCTGCGGGCAAATCTTCAGCGCCGGAAAAAAGACCGCGGAACGGCGCAGTCTGATGATCAAAATATCAACGGCGAGGATTGATGGATAAAATCAAAATTGCGGGCGGTGGTCCTTTAAATGGCGTTATTCCAATATCTGGAGCAAAAAACGCCGCCCTGCCGTTAATGATCGCCTCTCTTCTTACAAGAGACACATTGACCCTCGCGAATATGCCGCTGTTAGCCGACGTCACGCAGCTTGAGCGGATTTTAGGTAATCATGGCGTTGATTTCGCGATTTCAGGCAAGCGCTCTGGTCAGTCCGAAAGCGCTGGGCGAACGGTTCATTTTACTGCGCGCGATATTGTCGATACGACTGCGCCCTATGAACTGGTCTCGCGCATGCGGGCGAGTTTTTGGGTTTTGGCGCCCTTGGTTGCGCGTATGGGCGCCGCGCGCGTATCGCTTCCAGGCGGTTGCGCAATCGGCACGCGTCCCGTTGATCTTTTGCTAATGGCGATGGAAAAGCTTGGAACAAAAATTGAAATTGAAAATGGCTATGTCGTAGCGGAAGCGAAAAATGGCCTTGTTGGCGGTGAAATTGATTTTCCAAAAGTTACCGTTGGCGGTACGCATACCGCTTTGATGGCGGCTGCGCTTGCGCGTGGCGCAACACTGATTAAAAACGCTGCTCGTGAACCAGAGATCGTTGATCTTGCCGATTGCCTTGTAAAAATGGGTGCAAAAATTTCAGGGGCGGGCTCCTCTGTTATCGAAATACAAGGCGTAGGCTCCCTGCACGGCGCGCATCACGCTGTTTTGCCTGATCGAATAGAAGCGGGCACTTACGCCATGGCTGTTGCAATGACGGGCGGAGAAGTATTGCTCGCAGGCGCGCGGGCCAACCTCCTGCAAGCAGCGCTAGACGTCTTAGTACAAAGTGGAACGAGCGTGCGTGAAACGGCAGAAGGTCTTCGGGTTTCACGAGGCGACGCAGGCATCAAAGCGGTAGACATAGAAACAGCGCCATTTCCTGCATTTCCAACAGACTTGCAAGCGCAATTTATGGCGCTCATGACGCGGGCGGAAGGCGTATCGAAAATAACAGAAACGATTTTTGAAAACCGTTTTATGCATGTTCAAGAACTGGCCCGGTTAGGCGCGAATATTCGACTTGAAGGGGATACGGCGATTGTAACGGGAAGCGATCATCTGGACGGAGCGCCGGTGATGGCGACAGATTTACGCGCGTCGGTGTCTCTTGTTATTGCAGCATTAGCAGCGCGAGGAGAGACGACGATTAATCGCGTCTATCACCTCGATCGCGGTTTTGAGCGACTGGAAAATAAACTGCGCGCCTGTGGCGCGCAGATTGAACGCGTGAGCGGGCAGGGATAGCGTTCCGTTTCTTAGGCGCGCGCCGCAATTGAAACGATATTGTGAAGCTGTTGATCGGCTGTATCGAAAAAACGGCGCAGATTTCGCGCCGCTTGGCGAATGCGTTGTTCATTTTCAACAAGCGCAAGCCGAAGAAAACCCTCGCCATGTTCGCCAAAGCCTTCACCTGGGGCAACCGCAAGATCGGCCTTTTCAATAAGCAATTTTGAGAACTCAAGGCTGCTCATCGCGCTAAAGCGTTCGGGCACTGGCGCCCAGGCGAACATTGACGCGCTTGGTGCGGGAATGGCCCAGCCGGCTTGTGTAAAGCTTTCAACCATAACGTCGCGACGGCGCTTATAGATAGCGCGCATATCTTTGATACAGTCGTCTGGCCCGTTCAAGGCTGCTGCTGCGGCGACTTGAATTGGCGTAAATGCGCCATAATCGAGATAGCTTTTTACCCGCGCCAGCGCAGCGCAAAGACGCTCATTGCCTACGGCAAAACCCATGCGCCAGCCAGCCATCGAAAAAGTTTTTGACAGAGAGGTGAATTCTACGGTGACGTCGAGCGCACCTGGAACTTGTAAGACAGATGGCGGCGGATCGTCATCGAAAAATACTTCTGCATATGCAAGATCGGAAAGAATAAAGATCTCATGTTTCTTTGCAAAAGCGACAAGGTCTTTATAGAAATCAAGTGAAGCTATTTCTGCTGTTGGGTTTGAGGGATAGCAGACAACAACTGCAATAGGTTTGGGTATTGAATGGATCATCGCGCGTTCCATCGCAGAGAAATAAGCAGGCGATGGATCGGAAGGCACGGAGCGAATGACTCCACCCGCCATTAGGAAACCAAAAGCATGGATTGGATAGGACGGGTTGGGAACAAGAACGACATCGCCCGGCGCAGTAATGGCCTGCGCCATATTTGCAAAGCCCTCTTTTGATCCCAGCGTCGCAACAATCTGCGTGTCAGGATTAAGACGCACGTTAAAACGTTTTTCATAATAGTAAGCCTGCGCGCGTCGTAGCCCTGCGATGCCTTTACTTGCGGAGTAGCGATCTGTTCGGGGCCGGCCTGCAGTTTCAACTAATTTATCAATAACGTGTTTTGGCGCCGCTAAATCAGGATTGCCCATACCCAAGTCGATGATATCGGCCCCGCCAGCGCGCGCTTGCGCTTTGAGGCGGTTAACCTGCTCGAAGACATAAGGCGGCAGGCGTTTGATGCGATAGAAATCCGACATGAGAAGTAAGCGTCCGGTTAGGGGTCTTTTATCTTAGCAATTTCTTGGCTTTGCGTCAGCCTATGTCATACCCATCCCGCTAACTCGCGTTGAGCAAGGGTTTGGAGAAGGTCTATGCCCTCTAAACTATCATTAAGACAAGAGAAGCGCGCGAATTTTTCTCCGCCTTTTTCTATGAAAATATCGCGAATTTCAACGCCCAGCTCCTCAATCGTCTCAAGACAATCGGCGGAAAATCCCGGCGCAAAGATAGCAATTTTTTTCACGCCATTTTCAGCCAAAGAAGCGACGACATCGCTTGTGTAGGGCGTGAGCCACTGCGCTGGTCCAAATCGAGATTGAAATGAGAGGCGCAGTTTGTCTTCTGACATATTCAGCGCCTGACGCAGCAAGCGCCATGTTTCTTCGCAATGTTCACGATAGGGATCGCCGCGATCGACTTGAGCTTGCGGTAAGCCATGAAAGGAAGCGAGAATAATCTCTGGTTCAAAATCAAGCGCCGCAAGCTCTCGACGCACAGCTGTTGCAAGCGCGTTAATATAGGCTGGGTCGTCATAATAAGGCGCGCCGATGCGAAGCGCAGGTTGTCGCCGCATGCGCAAAAGAGCATGAAAGGCGTCATCAGCTACTGAGGCCGTGGTTGAAGCCGCGTATTGTGGATAGAGCGGTAAAAGGACGATGCGATTGCATCCTTGCGCCATTAGCGCGTTAATTTTATCCGGGATAGACGGCGCGCCATAGCGCAGCGCATAGTCCACAATGACAGGCGCTTTGCCACTGAGTGAGGAAGACCGCAAACGTAATTTTTCCGTTTGGAGTCGCGTGAATGTTTTTAATGGACCTTCGCCAATGTCATGATTCCAGACAGAGGCATAAGCTTTCGCAGAGCGTTTCGGTCGTGTATTCAAAATAACGCCATGAAGAATTGGCAGCCATAAGATGCGCGGTAAATCGACAACGCGGGGATCGGATAAAAATTGCGCTAGATAACGTCGGACTGAACGCGTATCTGGCGCGTCCGGCGTTCCGAGATTTACCAATAATAGGCCAATAGGCGTTTCTAATGACGTCACGGACGCATCCTTTCAAAGAGCTGGAGCTCTTCAGGCGGTAATGAGAAGGCTTGTTGAGACGAAGGAAAGGCGCCTGCGCGCACATCCTTAACATAGGCGGCGACTGCGTTACGCATAGCCGTTCCTACTGCGCCATAGCGGCGATTATGTTTGTAATCTCTTTGGGTAATGCCAACGAGATCGTTGATCACGAGCACTTGACCATCTGTCGCCGCACCAGAACCAATGCCAATCGTTGCAGCGCTAACCTCTCGAGTGATCCGCTGAGCAAGCTCTTGCGGCACAAGTTCTAAGACAAGAAATTTTTGTCCTGCTGCGTCAAGATTAACGGCGTCATCAAAGATTTGGCATGCGGCGATAGCGTCTTTCCCTTGCCGTCTTTTTATCTGATGATGTTGTGACTCAAGGCCAAGATGGCAACAAACATCAAGCTGTTCGCGAACTAGGGCTTCGAGGATATCCACCTTTGCGCCTTCGAATTTTATGCAATTCGCGCCCGCAGATGTGAGCCTTAAAGCGCTTTCGCGGGCTCGCGAGGGCGTTTCATATGAGGCGAAAGGGAGATCGCCCATGATATAGGCCTGCGGCGCGCCGCGACGAACTGCAGCGATATGATGCGTCATATCTGCAAGCGTGACTTCTCTTTCGTGAGCGTAGCCAAGAATGTTGACCCCGACGCTGTCTCCCACCAGCAAAATATCTGCCCCTGCTTCCACGGCAAACCGAGCGGTTGGCGCGTCATAGGCGGTAACGGCGGCAATCTTGTCGTTGCGGCGCTTCATGGTCGAAAAAATGTCAGTGGCTGGCACTCAAGGCTCCGCCAGAATGTCGACTCTAGAAAGGGGTCTAGCGCGCGCTGGCGTCCTTACAAGCATTGGGACGCAGGGGGAGCTGTATTTGTTGGAGGTCATTACATTTATCACATGCGGTAAGGACGGCGGACAGCGCGATGATCAGTGGAAATGTCCATAATCTACGCGTCATCAAGCCTCTCCCCACTGTGTCAGCGCGGCATTACGCCAGTTGTGGTCAAACCATAATGGCGAGGCTTTCTCCCGGCAAGCGGGAGAGTCCAGGGCCTGGCTTGCATCCTCTAAAAACCTCGGTATAACCCCGCCATCGTGACGTTCCTGGCCGGGGGCTGAACGGAAGCGCCCTCTGGGGCGAGGAGTTTCTCCGTCTTCCCGTGTCTCCGCCTTCGAATTTTGCTTCTCGAGCCTTTCCGAAGGGCTCGAAGGGCTTGGCGCCGGGGCGGTTCACGACAAAGGAAAGGCAAGACCTCATGGCTCTCTACGAGCATGTCTATCTCGCGCGTCAAGATATTTCTCCCCAGCAAGTGGAGACATTAACCGCGCAATTTAAAACCATTATCACATCGCTGGGCGGTACTGTCGGCAAGACAGAATACTGGGGCGTTAAATCGCTCGCCTACCGAATTAAGAAAAATCGTAAAGCGCATTTTACATTGCTCAACATTGATGCGCCGCCTGCGGCAATTACTGAATTAGAGCGTCAGCAGGGCATTAATGAAGATATTCTGCGCGTTTTGACGTTGCGGGTTGACGAGCTTGAGGAAGGACCCTCGGCGCAGTTGAGAAAGCGCGACGATGATGATCGCGGTGGCGAGCGTCGGAGCAATGGCGGCGGTGGATCGCGGGGCGATCGCTCAGAGCGTCGCTCGCGTCGGGATGAAGGACGTATGGAAGGAGATATGGAATGACCACTGGAGCTCGTCGTCCTTTCTTTCGTCGGCGTAAGTCATGCCCCTTCTGTGGATCTGGCGCGCCGAAGATTGATTACAAAGATACCCGTTTGCTGTCGCGTTATATCAGCGAGCGCGGCAAGATCGTGCCCTCGCGCATTACGGCTGTTTCAGCCAAGAAGCAGCGCGAATTAGCGCAAGCGATCAAACGCGCGCGGTTCCTTGGCTTGTTGCCGTATGTAATCCGCTAAAAATTTTATAAAACCGTTATGAAAAACCGCGCTTAAGGCGCGGTTTTTTTATCTGGGCCTTGGAAAATAGTGCAACCAGAGAAGCGTGTAATAAATCATTCTTTATTTGGATTGATGATAAATTGCCCAGCTGCAAGTTTGGCGAAATGCGTATTTTTCGCAATCAGCGCATCAAAGACGCCGCTTTCGATGATTTTTCCTTTATCGAAAACTAAAATATAATCAGCGTTTTTAATTGTCGCCAAGCGATGGGCGATAATAAAAGTCGTCCGGCCTTTTGTCGCTACTTCAAGCGCTTTTTGAATGTGGTGTTCCGTGCTCGCATCGAGCGCAGAGGTTGCTTCATCAAAAATAAGAATTGGCGGATTTTTTAAAAGCGCGCGTGCAATTGAAAGACGCTGCCTCTCGCCGCCAGAGAGTCTGCGGCCATGTTCTCCAACCTTTGTCGCTTTACCATCGCTTTGATGTGAAACAAACTCGCTTGCCTGAGCGAGTTCGAGCGCTCGGGTCATTTCTTGATCGCTCGCGTCTGGGTTTCCAATCCGAAGATTTTCCTCAATTGTGCGCGCAAATAACATGGGCTCTTGGAAAACAACGCCAATATTTCGTCGCAGAGAATGCAGGGTAAACTCACGAATATCTACGCCGTCAATTTTCACAACGCCCACAGTAGGATCGTAGATTCGATGGAGTAGGCTGAGCGTTGTAGATTTTCCTGAGCCTGTCGCGCCAACGAGCGCAATTGTTTGGCCTGCTTTAACGCTAAAGGAAATGTCATCCAGCGCTTGTCGACGTCCGTCATAGGAGAAACTGACATTTTCAAAAACAACGTCTCCCTTAAGGTGTCCGGCGTCATAAGCATGCGGCGCATCAGTTATTGAAGGCTTTGTGTCTAAAACATAAAAAAAATCCTGAATTTTTGCAGCTTGCATAAATAAGACATTAATAAATCCAACAACATGCTCTAACCTGCCAATTAAGAGCGTGGCGAAATTCATAAAAGTAACAATTTCGCCGATTGACGCCTGGCCTTGCATATGCAGTCGCGCGCCTAGTAAAAATATTGCAAGAATTGTAAGCGTTGCTGCAGCACGGCTCGCGACAACCACAAGCGCCCACCACGATAAGACAGGAATTTGCGCTGATAAAACATCGTCGATAATTTTTTTTAAGATTTTTGTTTCATGATCTATTCTTGTGAAGCTTTGTACGACTGGAATATTGCCTAGTGTATCTAAGGCGTGTTCAGCGAGAGAGGAATTAAAGCGCTCTACCTGATCTTGGAGAGCTTCCGTTCGCCTTAAGACAAAGCTTAAGACAATGTAGAAAATAATTACCAGTGCAATCAGAAGCCCGCCTAGCCGCCAATTTATGAATACTGTCATGGGCAGTAGAATAAATAGGGCTAGAAATGAAGCGCAGTTTTCACGAAAAAAAGAAAGCCATAAGCCAAACATTGCGCCTGCGCCATCGAGCATTGTTTTTAGCAAGCGACCCGAATGCGCGTTAGTGTGGAAGTTTAGCGGTAGATGCAGGGCATGCGTAAAAAAATCCGACATCACAGCGAGGCGTCTGCGATGGGCAAGTCGATCAGCGTTTAATCCAACAAGTATGGCGCCGCCAATTGAGAAGAGGCCAAATCCAGCCCACGCAGATACAAGCGGTATAAGCTCGTTCCAAGTAAGTTGGCGTTCTGGGAGCTGTGCGCGCGTCATGAGATCAATAATGCGACCAAATAAAATTGGCTCGGCAAATTGTGCAATTGCAAGCGCCAGATTGGCGCATATGAGGATGTAGACGAGGCGCGCTTGCGGGCGCAACAAGCCAAGCACGCGGGCGTAAATTTTGACGACTGACATTTCTTGCTCGACTAGAAACTAAAGCGATGCGCGCCGTATGTGATTTGTTCTATGCCCAAATACTTATGCTAAGGGTGCTTTTGCGCCTTAGCTTTCACTCATCTTCGCCAAAACGATTGGAAATGAGCGCCTCAATCGCGTCTAGAGCTTCAAGGGCTTGGGGGCCCGTAGCAGTAACTGTGATTGTTGAGCCGATGCCTGCGCCCAAGGTTAAGATACCCATAATCGAGCTGCCCCCGACCGTATCGCCATCTTTTGATACTGTTATAGCAGCGTCGTATTTTTCGCAGCATTGAACAAGTTTCGCTGTCGCGCGCGCATGGACGCCTTTTTTATTGATAATAACGAAATCGCGCGTCAAAGAATTTTGATTAGACGAAGTCTGTGTTTCAGAGGACGAGTCGTTCATTTGGCGTTGAGCACTTTGCTGGCGATGTAGACGTATTTTCTGCCGGCGTCTTGAGCTTGCAGCACGGCTTGGTCAAGCGGAGCGTTTTCGCGAACAGAAGCAAGCTTGATTAACATCGGTAAATTAATGCCAGCGAGCACCTCAACATTGCCGCCATTCATGACAGAAATTGCTAGATTAGAGGGTGTGCCGCCAAACATATCTGTCAATACAACAACGCCATCCCCGCTATCAGCTTCATGAATTGCGTTGATGATATCCGTCCGACGACGCTCCATGTCGTCTTCCGGTCCAATAGAAATAGAGATGAGTTGCTTTTGAGGTCCCACTACATGCTCAAGCGCAGCGCGAAACTCACAAGCTAAATGGCCATGGGTCACGAGGACCATTCCGATCATAGGATCCTACCACTCATCAGAACGGTTCATGCCAGAGCCGGCGCAAAGGGAAAGGGGCGTCAATTGATCCTGCATCTTTAAAAGATGGCGCGAGTTTTTCTTACGCATAGGCGCCGATCGTTGTTTTCTGAGCCATTGCGCGCCGCATTTTGTGCGTTGCAAAGAATTTGGCAAGCAAAAAGCGCGGCGCAAGCCAAATTTAGCTTAAGCTATTGAATAAAATAGTTAATTAAGGTCGGCGCCATCCAGTCGTTTGCGGCTATGACAAGTCGGGGCAGCTCAATTCCCATAAGTTGAGCTGTTTTGTCGCTCTCTTCGGGCAGTCGTTTTGGCGGCTGGTCGGGTGGCGCAAGATCGATCAGGGCATGGAGAACGCAGGCCTCAAGATGTGGCAGCGTTATTAAGCCTAAGCCGCGCGCTTCGATGAGACCTGCAATTTTTGCATGCGGTCGGGCGATT
Source organism: Methylocystaceae bacterium (assembly GCA_900299115.1). Taxonomy (GTDB): domain Bacteria; phylum Pseudomonadota; class Alphaproteobacteria; order Rhizobiales; family Beijerinckiaceae; genus Methylocystis. The sequence continues at coordinate 18,719 of OMIO01000109.1, forward strand.
AAACGACCGTTGACTGCTTCAATTTGCACGCGATCGTCCGCCACGAGACAGGCATAGTTATTTGTCTGACGCGCTTGTGCAATCAGTGCGAGTGTTAAGGCGCTTTTACCTGATCCGGACGGACCGCGCAGCAGAAGGCCTTTTTCGCCAACGACGAGCGCATTGGCGTGAATAAAAGACTTACCCGGATGCGCACTCATTGAGCGGACGGAAGCCAGACAACAAATCGCGCGCCAAGGACCTCATCATCCAAATCTTGTCGATTGGTGCCCTCCGGACTGAGGCGCGTTCGATTGAAAGCGCGAATACGCCCGCCGTGCGCTTCAATAATTTGTTTGGAGATCGAAAGTCCAAGCCCAGAGTTATGACCAAAGCCTTGCTCTGGACGATCTGTGTAAAAACGCTCAAATACACGATCAAAAGCGCCATTTGGAATGCCTGGCCCGTCGTCATCGACAATAATTTCATAACCAGCAATGGGTTGGCCGCCTGGGCCTCTGGCTGTTTCCGGCCAGAGTAGAACGCGCACGCAACCGCCATGTTTTGAAAAAGAACGGGCGTTATCAATCAGATTATTAAAGACCTGACCTAAACGAGAGTCATGACCTAAAACAAGCCAGCTTTCTTTAATGACGCTTTGCGCAGCTGGCGTAATTGTAAGCTCTATCGTAACGTCATCGTTGCGGTTCACTGAACGCGCAATTTCAGTAACAGTCGTTAAAGCGATGGAGAGATTAACATCTTCCATATCGGCGCGCGCAAGTTCGGCATCCAAACGAGAGGCGTCTGAAATATCGCTAATCAGCCGATCAAGACGTCGAACGTCATGTTGAATGATTTCAAGCAATCGTTCGCGCGCAGAGTCAGTTTTTGCAATCGGCAATGTTTCAACGGCGCTGCGCAAAGAGGTGAGGGGATTTTTTAATTCATGCGCGACGTCGGCGGCAAAATGTTCAATAGCTTCAATACGATTGTAAAGCGCTTTCGTCATATCGCGTAAAGCGCCAGAAAGGTGACCGATCTCATCTTGTCGGTCTGAAAAATCGGGTATCTCTTGTCGCGACTTAGTGCCGCGACGAACGCGATCAGCGGCCTCCGCAAGACGATGCATCGGCTCGGTGATTGTGTTTGTAAAGAATAGGGAAATGAGCAGCATGACGCCGGCGGAGACAAGGAAGATGCGGATGATGCTCCATCGTTCTGCAGCAATGACTGAATCAAAATCACCGCTCCGCGTCGAGAGCAGGAGGGCCCCGCGTGTTGTTCGAGACCTTTGTATAGGCACTGCAACAGAAATAACGGTTTGCCCTTGTGCATTAGCGCGCACAATCGTGTAGGCGTTGCCATCTAATGCAGCTTCTACTTCAGGATATGTCCGGCCGTTCTTGATGCCGATATCTTCGTAGAGCGAAAGATCAGGACGTCCGAGCAGACGTCTAAATCTATTAATTGTATTTTGTAAAATTGACGACGCGTCTGTCGATGCGCGCTGTGTTTCAACAACGGGCAAATCAAAATGTAATATTTTCGTGCGTCCTGAAACGGGCCGCGAGTCGAGCAATAATTCGCCGTCATTATCATACATGCGCGCGCGTAAACGCGTCGGGGAAAGCAATCTGCGCAGCAGCGGTCCAGCGCGTTCGGGATTTAAACTGTTTTCGATTGAGGATAATTCATTAGGTGGCGCTGGCGTATTTTCTCCCGGCGCAAGCTTCAACAGCTTCTCGGGATCAATTGAAATTGAGTCGGTATCAACCGTTGCGGATGAGGCAATCGCCGCAGCGATGATTAAGCCTTGGATGCGTAGACTTTCAACGCGTGATTCAATTAATCCTTCACGGAATTGATTGAGATAAAGAAAGCCAGCCAACAGCGCGACGAGTCCGCCCAGGTTAAGAACGATAATGCGTCGCGTTAGCGAGGAAGAAAAATGTGACTGGAAGCTACGCATAAGCCGCAGCCAGCGCACATTTAAAGAGCGAAGTTTGCGGGAACGAGGCAGCGCGCTTTCGCTAGCGCTTTCCTGCGCGGCGAGTTGTTGGCTATCTAATTCTTTTTGGACGGTCACCGCATCCGCTTCTTTAGCTGCGATTTTGATCGGTTGTTTAAGGGAGCTTTATATTCATTTTGGTGGGCCTCTTAATGAGGCTTTAATCGTAAATTTGCGCGCAGCTAGGCTTCTTTAAAACGATAGCCGACGCCGTAAAGCGTTTCGATCATTTCAAAATCATCATCGGCGACTTTAAATTTTTTGCGCAAGCGCTTGATGTGACTGTCAATGGTGCGGTCATCAACATAGACCTGATCATCATAGGCGGCATCCATTAAGGCGTTGCGACTTTTTACGACGCCAGGGCGATGGGCGAGAGATTGAAGGATCAAGAACTCAGTGACTGTGAGCACAACGGGTTCTCCCCGCCAGGTGCAAGTGTGGCGTTCTGGGTCCATGACCAGAGCGCCCCGCTCAATCGCCTTGGCCTCGACTTCCTTTTGAGCCGTAGGCTCCTTGGGACTGGATCGTCGCAAGATCGCTTTGACCCGCTCAACAAGCAGCCGCTGAGAAAAGGGTTTATGGATGAAATCATCCGCGCCCATTTTCAGGCCAAAAAGCTCATCAATCTCTTCGTCTTTAGATGTGAGAAAAATAACCGGTAGGTCTGACTTTTGGCGCAAGCGCCGCAAAAGCTCCATGCCATCCATTCGCGGCATCTTAATATCAAAGATCGCTAGATCTGGCGGGTTAGCGCGTAATCCATCCAGGGCCTGGGCGCCATCGGTGTAGGTTTGAACGCGGTAGCCTTCGCCTTCAAGCGCGATGGATACCGACGTGAGAATGTTGCGGTCGTCGTCGACGAGAGCGATGGTCGGCATAATCACCCTTCAAAAATAATTGACATGAAATAAGCGCCGCTGGGCCAGCCATGAAACGTCCGGCGCGTCAGAGCGACCATTCATGCGCTGGCTTATATATGAATTTGCCACAATTAGCACGCCGAACCGGAAAATTGCATAAAAATATAATTAAATCAATTATTTATATATAAATTCCGGCGCCGATCCCCAGTCTTGAGACGCCAATATTCTTAAATAATCTCCAATGCGTCGAATCGTTCATTAATAGCGGCTTCCACGCGCGCGGGCTGAGAGAGGCCGCTGCGGGGTCGGATTATCGGTCCCGACCAGGCGTCCAGCAGGCGGATGGGGAGGCAATGAGCTATCAAAGCCTCCTCGTTGTTGCGTTCTTAACAGCGCTTTACAGCGTGGCGGATTACTGCGCCGCAAGAATTTGGGAAATTTCATCCTTCAATTGAAGCCGCTTCTTCTTAAGCGTTTCTATAGTGGCGTCATCGGCGGGCTCTACCTCGGTCTCCATCCTGTGGAGAGTGCGGTTAAGGGTATGATATTCCTCCGCTAATCTCGCAAAATGCGCATTGGTGCTTTTCAGGCTATGGATTGCGGCCGCTTTTTCTGGAAATTCTTCATGCAGCTCATGCGCAACGTGGCTCATTAATGGTCTCCGAACTCAGTGGATTGTCGTTTTAGGCGATGATTGGCGTGTTTACAGCCCAGGCGAGCGCCCGGGGCGTAAAAAACAGCGCCGATGCGGCCCGCTTATAGGCGGTTAAGCAAAAAAACAGAATGGTTTTATCGAAAATCTTATTCTACTTCAGATTCTCTGCTTGACGCGTAGAGAAGTGGCGATTAGGTTCCGCCCACTTTCGACAGGCCGTAAGTCCATGTCGTCAACGAGCGCCTCGTTCGTGACCTTCCGGACTTATACGCTGTCGCCTTGCCTGTGACCGCCAATAGTAGCTGGTTTCTCCCAGTTTGGCATTCATCCCAACGTTTCGGCGTTGGACAGGAAGGCACGATCCTGCGCAAGCGGGGTCCTCTGCAATAGGAGCGCCTTAGCCATCCGGCTGACGGCGCTTCGACCGTTTGCGCGTCCATCAGGCCGCGCTAGCGGCTTACCTCAAGAAATTCGCCCGTTGCAGATCAAGCAACCTGCAGGGCTTAAGGACGATTTGATGCCGACGATCAGCCAGTTGATCCGCAAACCGCGGCACCCGAAAACATACCGCGAGAAGTCACGCCATTTGGGCGCGTGTCCTCAAAAGCGCGGCGTGTGCACGCGCGTTTATACGACGACCCCTAAAAAGCCGAATTCCGCGCTGCGTAAGGTCGCGAAAGTGCGTTTGACCAATGGGTTTGAAGTCATCGGCTACATTCCAGGCGAAGGCCATAATCTTCAAGAGCACTCTGTGGTCATGATCCGCGGCGGGCGCGTGAAGGATCTTCCGGGCGTTCGTTATCACATCTTACGCGGCGTGCTCGACACGCAGGGCGTTAAGGATCGTAAGCAACGCCGTTCGAAATACGGCGCGAAGCGTCCGAAGTAAGGAGCAACGCCGATGTCGAGACGTCACCGCGCGGAGAAGCGAGAAGTTATCGAAGACGCCAAATATGGCGATATCATTCTCGCGAAATTTATGAATTCGATCATGTATGACGGCAAAAAGTCCGTCGCTGAAGCGATCGTGTATGGCGCGCTTGATCAGGTTGAGTCGAAGGCTAAAAGCGATCCTGTCGGTATTTTCCGCCAAGCGCTTGAGAATGTTGCGCCGGCAATTGAAGTTCGTTCGCGTCGTGTTGGCGGCGCCACTTATCAGGTTCCTGTTGAGGTGCGTAACGAGCGTCGTCAAGCGTTGGCGATCCGCTGGATTATTACAGCGGCGCGTGCGCGAAACGATAAGACAATGGTTGATCGTTTGTCGGCAGAACTGCTGGACGCTACGAATAATCGCGGCGCTGCTGTCAAAAAGCGTGAAGACACCCATCGCATGGCGGAAGCAAACCGCGCCTTTTCGCATTACCGCTGGTAAGGCGTCGACAAGCTCTCATCGAGGACACTTAGTATGGCCCGCTCCCATCCGATCGAGGACTACCGTAACTTCGGCATTATGGCGCATATTGACGCCGGTAAAACGACGACAACGGAACGCATCCTCTATTATTCCGGCAAGAGCCATAAAATCGGCGAAGTGCATGAAGGCGCGGCGACGATGGATTGGATGGAGCAGGAGCAAGAGCGCGGCATCACCATCACTTCCGCCGCAACGACGACTTTCTGGAATGGGAAGCGTCTCAATATCATTGATACCCCTGGTCACGTCGACTTCACCATTGAAGTTGAGCGATCGCTTCGTGTGCTTGACGGCGCGGTTTGCGTGCTTGACGGAAATCAGGGCGTAGAGCCGCAGACTGAGACCGTTTGGCGTCAGGCGGATAAATACAATGTTCCGCGTATCGTCTTCGTCAATAAGATGGACAAGATCGGCGCGGATTTCTTTCGCTGCGTTTCGGATATTAAGACGCGCGTTGGCGGACGCCCTGTTTGCGTGCAATTGCCGATCGGTTCAGAGAATAACTTCAAAGGCATCATCGATCTTATCCGCATGAAAGCGGTTGTGTGGGCCGATGAAGCGCTCGGCGCAAAATATCATGACGAAGAGATTCCTGCAGAGCTGCTTGAGCAGGCTAAGGAATATCGCCTTGCTTTGATCGAAGCTGCGGTTGAGCTCGACGATAACGCTATGGCCGCTTACCTCGATGGCGTTGAGCCAGATGAGGCGACGTTGAAGTCGCTTATTCGTAAGGCGGTCCGTGGAATCGTTTTCCATCCCGTATTTTGTGGTTCGGCCTTTAAGAATAAAGGCGTTCAACCGCTTCTAGACGCTGTTGTTGATTTCTTGCCGTCACCGATTGATCGTGAGGCGATTAAAGGCGTTGATATGGATAGCGGCGTAGAGATGCTGCGTAATCCATCGGATACCGAACCTTTCTCGATGCTCGCATTTAAAATTATGGACGATCCTTTCGTCGGCACGATTACTTTTGCGCGCGTTTATTCGGGTAAGATTGAGTCGGGCACAACAGTGCTCAATTCAACGAAAGATAAAAAAGAGCGCATTGGCCGTATGTTGTTGATGCACGCCAACAACCGCGAAGACATCAAAGAAGCCTATGCAGGCGATATTGTCGCGCTTGCTGGACTAAAAGAAACCCGCACGGGCGATACGCTTTGCGATATGCAAAAGCCTGTCATTCTTGAGCGTATGGAGTTTCCTGAGCCCGTTATTGAAATCGCGATTGAGCCTAAATCTAAGGCCGATCAAGAGAAGCTTGGGCTCGCGCTTCAAAAGCTTGCTGCTGAAGATCCTTCTTTCCGCGTTTCTACCGATCAAGAAAGCGGTCAGACAATTCTTAAGGGAATGGGCGAGCTCCACCTTGATATTAAAGTCGATATTCTAAAGCGCACCTATAAGGTCGCTGCGAATATTGGCGCGCCGCAAGTCGCCTATCGCGAGCGTTTGGGGCGCAAGACGGAAATTGATTACACGCATAAAAAGCAAACGGGCGGCACGGGCCAGTTTGCTCGCGTAAAAATCATCTTCGAGCCTAATGAGCCGGGCGCAGGCAATGAGTTTGAAAGTAAGATTGTCGGCGGCGCTGTGCCAAAGGAATATATTCCTGGCGTTGATAAGGGCATTCAGTCTGTAACGACCTCGGGCATTCTTGCTGGCTTCCCGGTCGTTGAGTTGAAGGCGACGCTTATCGATGGCGCCTTCCACGACGTTGACTCATCGGTTCTTGCCTTTGAAATCGCTTCGCGCGCAGCAACGCGTGAGGCTTTACAAAAAGGCGGATCGTTTCGGCTTGAGCCTATCATGAAGGTAGAGGTCGTAACGCCGGAAGAATACACCGGCTTTGTTATCGGCGATCTCAACTCGCGTCGTGGTCAGATTCAAGGTCAGGATATGCGCGCTAACGCTGTGGTGATCAACGCCATGGTGCCACTCGCGAATATGTTTGGTTATGTCAATCAATTGCGTTCCGGCACGCAAGGACGCGCAAGCTACACAATGCTATTCGATCACTATGAACAAGTGCCCGAAGCAGAATCTAAAAAGGTACAAGCAAAATACGCTTGATCGCATAAGCTAACGGCAAACACAGAACACTTAAGAGGAGCACGGCGATGGCCAAGGAAAAATTTTCACGCACGAAGCCGCATTGCAACATTGGCACGATTGGTCACGTTGACCACGGCAAGACGTCTCTAACGGCCGCCATCACGAAAGTATTGGCGGAGACGGGCG
>OMIO01000110.1 GCA_900299115.1 Methylocystaceae bacterium
GAATACAACTATACGGCGACAAAAGAAGCGATTGCACGCGCAGTGCGCGGCGAGCCTAAGGCTTCTGAAGTTGTCGCAAAGCGCAACGAAGCTAAGCATCCTTTCGCTGCTAACTAAGCGCAGAACCGGGTCATTCCAGGAAGGCGCTTTTGCGCCTTCCTGGAAGCGCGCAAACACACGATCTGTTTGCGGCGCGAAAAATATAAATGCGTTACCCACTGCGCTTAACAGCAATGTGCAGGAATGCAGATAATACTGAAAAGGGAGGGATTATGGCTTCGTTTTTTGAAAAAATTCTTGGCGCGCTGTTCCCGAAGCCATCATCAGGCGGCTTCGCATCAAGCAACGCTAAAATGGGCGTTGGCGAATCGTTGGTTGGCGACGGCAATGAAGTCGCTCATATCGATCTGATCATGGGCCCACGCGGCTCTGCTGCTGAAAAAGCCTTTGCCAACGCCTTGGTTAACAATAAGGACGGGTTCACCACGCTTCTTGCTGTGATCGCGCCAAACTTGCTGGTCAAGCCAAATACAATTCTCTTCAATAAAGTAACGATTAAGAACGCGAAACAAGCCGTTCAGATGTTTGGTCCCGCCCAGCACGGCGTTGCGAAAGCGGTAGCGGACTCTGTTGCAGAAGGCGTCATTCCACTTCAAGCCGCTGATGATCTCTTCATCTGCGTTGGCGTTTTTATCCATTGGGACGCCAATGATGATCAGAAAATTCAGGATTTCAATTACACGGCGACTAAAGAAGCCATCGCACGCGCGATGAAAGGCGATCCAACAGCGCAAAGCGTGCTTCATGCGCGCGTGAGCGCTAAGCATCCCTTCGCTGCAAACTAACAGCGCCCATAAGATGTTCTTAAAAAGGGGAGCTCAAAACAGGGCTCCCCTTTTTTCTGCTGGCTCAACCAGTTCTCTTAAAAAAGCGCCTTAGCGAACTGTATTGAAACTTAGTTTTTTTTGGTGCAAGGCGCTTGCAACAAGAACGCCTGCTGCGCCCATTGCCTTTAATGTGCGCAAATCTTCTTCGCCACGGACGCCGCCTGCGGCATAGACAGAGCGATCTCCTGCGCTGGCGAGAATTTTCTCCAAGCGACGCCAATCTGGCCCAGCGCTCAAACCGATATTTTTAAGCGTCATCACAATAAGCCGACTCGGCCAAAGATGCGCCTGCGTCAATATTTGCATTGGACCAAGAAAATCTGATCCAAGAAAATCAAGCGAAAGAATATAATCCTGGCCTTTATCTAACGCATTAAGATCGAAAGGATCGTGTAAACTTTCACTGCCAAGGACAAGATCAATGTTTAAAGCCAATCTCCAGTCTACAAAATCTTTCGCATGGCGTAAGCCCGGGTCAACCCAAAGACGGAGTTTTGGAAAGACTTCTGAAATCCTCGCGATGACAGTGCGATTATCGCCTGACTGCATAATCGCATCAAGATCTGCAATGTAGAGCGTATCGAAAGAGCCCAAAGTGAAAAATCCCTGGACAATCTCAATAGGATCGCATGTTTTTGCCAGCAAACTTTGTATCGGCCGATAGTCTTTGCGCTGGCCAGCTTGCGCACGCACCACTACGCCACTGCGTAGATCGATTACTGGGATGATTTGCATGGCTTCTTAGTCAATCCTATGCAATATTTTGCGAAAAGGACCTAGAATAAATGACTCTTTTACAAGACATAGGACTTTTTCTCGCGCTCATTTTTATAACTCCCGCCGCCGCGCAAACGAGTCTAACCTCTGACTGGCCTTGTAAACAGGTTCGCGTTGCTGAAATGTCACTTAGTGGCGTGATAAACCATCCAGAAATTTCCACAGAGAAAAAATCCTGGCGCGATCATGCAGATATTGCTGATCTTGTCGCCCGCTTGAGCGCACGACGCACCCCGCTGGCGGAAGCAGAGAAACTTATTGATGAATTTAAGAAACATAGCATTGATTCAAGTAAAGAGCGCCTTTTGCTTTTAATGAGCGCTACATTTGAAGTGATGAATGATGAACGCCGCGAAGTTGTGAATGGGTTAGATCGATTTGGACGACGTTTGAAGGAAATGGCGGAGCATATCCGGGAAGAAACGCAAGCGACACGAGCCTTACAAGACCGCAAGCCGCCTGATCCAGAAGAGATTAAAAAGGCCAGCGAAACGCTACAATGGCGATTGCGCTTATTTGAGGAACAACGCCGTATGGCGACCTTCGTATGCGAAAGTCCCGCCCTAATTGAGCAGCGCTTCGGGACGCTTGCGCGGGCGATTATTGCAAGGATGGATTAGGGAGAACGATAAATATTTTCTGTATGTGCTTTGGGCGCTTGCGTTTCTAGCGGATAAGCCGCCCCAGCCCAACCATCGCTTCCCTCAGGATACCAAGAAACATCTTGGTATCCTAAGCTCAGTGCGCGCTTAGCGGCGTTCCAAGACATCCAGCAATCTTTCTGACAATAAAAAACCAATGGATGTTTTTTGTTTCCTTCAGTCGCCTCGACCAAGCCACGTTGAAAATAACGCAACAAGACATCTGCGATGACGCCATATCCTGTATCGGGCAACCAAATACTTCCGGGAATGTCTTTTCTCTCGGGCTCTCGCCAGAACGCATTGGCTGGCAATCCCTCTGGTCGAGGCGCGTGAGGCAAGACATCGATAAAAATAGCCTGCTTATTTTTCCAAACCTCATGAGCCTCAGTTGTGGTGAGCACCTTCGCGCCCTTAAGCGTAGCAGGAGTCGGCGCACGGTAGGTTTCTAAACGATAGCCGCTAGGCTCTTGAACTGGCGTACCTGGGGCGCCCAGAGCGAGAGAAGTCGTAACAGAAAAAAACAAGGCGCACAGGCGCGACACCCAAATCATTCAATTAGTTTTTCTTGAGCAGCGCGCCATTTTCATCAATAAGAGGCACACCATAATCAATTAATATTTTTTCAAGTTCTGATTTATTTTGACTAATAAATTGGTTGAGATCCCTCTTCCATATCTGATCCGAGTGGCGCACGCCGAAGGCAACTCGAAACGCCATACGCGTGCCAGCTGTTTCTTGAATTGGGATCAGATTTAGTTTCGTTTTCGCATTTTTTACATAATAGCCAGCAATTGGCCCCCATAATAAGGCAACATCAATGTCGCCCGCTTCCAGATCGCGGATCATTGTCGCGCTCGATGAGTCAAACCGCGTATCAACCATCAACGGGTAAGGTTTGACTGCGCTCATCAAGCCTTCTTTAGCTAAAATATTTCCCGGCGGCGTATTCGCGACAAGACCAATGCGATGCTGTTTTGATTTTAACCGAGGATCGTCTAGCGTCGCTAACCCCTCTAAGTCAGATCCTGCACGCGTTACAATGGCGTAGGTTGTCCGATAATAAGGATTGGTCGGCTGTACGAGATCATTGCCTTGAGGGATCCCCAAAATGACATCGCAAAGATGGGCGTTTAACGTATTGCGAACAAACCCTGTCGCCCCAGGGTAGAAAGCATAAGCAAGCTCTTTGTTAATTTTTTTAGCAAGATATTCTGCGATCTTATTTTCAAATCCCTCGCCCTTCTCGTTTGAAAAAGGCAGATTGTTGGGGTCCGCGCATACGCGCAACACCTTGGCGTCAACAAGTTCGATTGAGCCTTTATTATCATCGCCCCGGGCGCCCGCATCAGACCCTAGGTTTTGTGCAAAAGCAGGCGCCGCTATGAAATAATTCATAGCGGCGCCAATTAAAAATACGCGCAGTGGCAGCTGTGCTTGTTTCATTGAAATTTATTCATTAACTACTTCTCGCCGCCAAATGCGCAGAGCATTATTTTGCCGCCATACATTCAGCTTCTGCTTTTGCGAAAGCTTCTGGACGTTCTTCCTTCTTCTCAGGACGTCCCGCCGGTATCGCCTCAGTCGACAATGCTCTTAGGTAAACATAGAGATCGTCAATGTAGCATGAAGCGTTTTTGTTATCGGAAAATGCAGGCATCACGCTATTGCCATTCTGGCGACCGCCAATAACAATGCCGGCGAATTCAGCATAATTGAAACGCTTCACTGAATCTTTGAGCGCGGGCGCATAGGTCGAACCGCCGCCATTTGGTCCATGACACACATGGCATTCAGCATGGTAGCGACGGTAGCCTGAGAACGTATACCAGTCGACTTTTCCATCCGGACCAACATTGTAAGTTGGGTCGCCTTTCGCATCAAAATATTTGCCGTCCGTCGATTTAACGGACTTAGGATCTCCTGGCGATTCAGCCAGTGCGGCGCTGCTTACAACCATCATGACGCCTAGAGCCAACGCTCCAGCTAGCGACGATTTCATTTTACTCTCCCTAACTTTCTTATCGACCCCTGGAAACAAGGGCGCCCGACGAACCCTTGGATCGCCGAGCGCTGTTTTAAAGGTTTAAACTCACGAAGCCTGTGTTTTCAACCTTGTGGTTAATTTGGCAGCGCAAAGACAGTCAAGACGCCGCCGAGCTGGGTGTAATTGGCCAGCGAGGCGTAGTTTCCAACGGCTCCCAAGCCCTCATTGCTCTTTGACAGACCCGCCGCCAAACCAATGCCAGCCCAACCGCCAACGCCTGACA
>OMIO01000111.1 GCA_900299115.1 Methylocystaceae bacterium
AAATAAATTGGTAGATGAAGCTTTATTTTTTGAAATTAAATGATTTCTTAAAGAGATTTTTCAATTATACTTATTCCAATTTGAATATTGCGTTTTCCAAAATTCTTTTTGGATCTCATTTCTAAAATTCATAAGCGATGCTTGCTTGAATCAACTTACGTTTATCCTGATAATTCCTTGGCTATAGTAAGACTAATCGGATCTAAATTTTAAAAATCATCGCTTGCCCAACAAAAATGGCTGAAAAATATTTGGTTGCGTGGGCTTTTAAAAAAGAAAACGCCGACATTTCCATGCCGGCGTCACAGCTCTTAACATGTGTAACAGTAGTGAAGCTTTTAGCTTGATCTTCAATCAGCGTGAATAGAATTCGATCACGAGATTTGGTTCCATTTGCACTGGATAAGGAACTTCCGTTGCATGCGGCACGCGCATATATTTCGCCGTCATTTTTGAATGATCGACTTCATAATATTCCGGCACATCGCGTTCAGCCAGCGCGATGGACTCAAGCACAGTAACGGCCTGCTTAGAGGTATCTTTCACCTCAACTACATCGCCAACTTTCACAAGATAGGATGGAATATTCACGCGACGTCCATTTACGCGAATGTGGCCGTGATTGACGAACTGGCGTGCAGCAAAAACGGTCTGCACGAATTTTGCGCGATAGACCACCGCATCGAGACGGCGTTCCAAGAGACCAATAAGGTTATCGCCGGAGTCGCCCTTCATGCGAATGGCCTCAGCGTAATATTTACGAAATTGTTTCTCAGAAATATTGCCGTAGTAGCCCTTGAGCTTCTGCTTTGCTTTGAGCTGAGTGCCGTAGTCCGACAGCTTGCCCTTGCGGCGTTGTCCATGCTGACCAGGACCATATTCACGGCGATTAACGGGGCTCTTTGGCCGTCCCCAGATGTTTTGTCCGAGGCGACGATCAAGTTTATATTTTGCTTCTGAACGCTTAGTCACTGTATTTTCAGTCCTCTTATGGCCGCGTTCGCGTGCAAGAGACGAAAATACGATTAGCCGCTGAGAGTTTTCCCAACGCGCCTTCGATCTCGCGTTTCCCTGACACGCCCAGCAAGCTGGGTTAGGAACGCGCCCTCCTCTGCCGATTACCGGCTGACAGGCCATCGCTCAAGGCGACAGGCCACGGGTGCAATAGACCCAAGTCAAACTTGGATCCATGGGTTTGGCTACTCGACCCTCCTGGGCGAGTCAAGGAACTCGCGCAGGTTTATCTGAATTCTTGCCTTAGAAGCGGGGCTTTAAAAGCTTAATCTGCGTCAAATGTGGGGGATTCAAACGAAACGCCTGGGGACCAGGGTTGATCCCAACGGCGGGGGAGAGTTTCGCCCATGTACCAGCTTCGTTGATTAGCGTAGACAGGGTCCTGGTTAGAAAAGGTTTGTTGGGTCATGTAGCGGTTGGTGCTGCCCACGGGAACCTTTGTGCCGGGATCGAGGAAGCTGCGGCGCTCAACATCGATTGTGCGTCGACCTGTGTGAGATGCCGTATCTGAGCTTTTAGAGCCGGATTTGGCTAGGGCCGCGTTGCTGGCAATAAGCGCCGCTAGACAGCAGACGCTGGCAGCAACAATCGATACTTTCCGCATTCTTTTCCTCGTAACGTTCAGAGTAGACGCGGACGATCATAGCGCGAAACGCCCCATAAAAGCGATATCTCTATCACGGAAAGCGAGAATTTATCTTAATGGCGCTTTTGCCAGAATTTGACCTCTATCTGGCTGCCGCTCGGGCTTTTCGCTTTGGAATTGAGGCTGTGATGTCGTCATGCGAGACATTATTGGCGCAAAGCGAAGAGAGCGGAGGGCCGGCCTTTTCAAAGAAATTTCTGAATTCCGCGTCTTCGCCTGTGGGGCGGTAGTCCAATCGATCAAGCGCACAGGCAAGGCTGCTGCGCGCAAGCGGCCTTTCGGCGCTGGGTTGGCAGATAATGCCGGCGATCTCTAAATTGCGTTTACTATCTGCGCGGCGGACGGCGAAGCAGGCGCGATCGCTTTCGCCGAGACCATTGCCAGCTGGCTGAATCAATCGAATGTCCGCGATCTCAAAAGCGCCTAAGCGCGTTTGGTGAATCCCTGGCTGACTGATGCGGGTCACATTTAAACCCAGTTCCGCAGCGTGACGCGACATATCAAGGAAGAAGTCAGTAGGTGTTTCTTTATCGCTCAGGCCTTGATGGATATCGATGTGCGCAAAAGGCGCTCCCATCGCGAATTGGCCGATTGTTAAGCTATCGGTTCGACCATTTTCTGCGCTATTTGCATGAGAGGCGATTGTTTTTTTCTCCTGCTCAAAGCCAGTTAGCGACAAATCAAATGCCGCAAAAGGTTTCATGGGCGCCATAGCAACAGGTTCGATGTCAGCCATCGCCGCCTTAGTGGTGTATTTAGCGATGAAGGTCTCAGGAGGGCGCGTTGTTTCGAAGGCCACAGGCGTTTCGGTTGGTTGTGTATTTAGAAAAAAGGCCAACAGAAGAATGAGGCTTGCGCATACGCCCATGCCTAAAGCGGCGTAGAGGCCAATTGGGCGCGCCCGTACTGGGGCCTGAAGCGCGGCGTTGCAGGATGACGGGAAATAATTAGAGTTTAGATCCTGGTAAGGCGACCGCATATTCATACTCCGCTCACCCTATTTGGGGCGCATAGAAGCGTGAGCATGACTGAGGTAAGACAAACTAAAGTTAACGCGCGGTATTATTCCTCGACCTATAGTTAACGAAATCTTTTTAAGGCCGCTAATAATGAAAAGGCCCGCGACAAGAATTGGCGCGGGCCTGAGGTCACGTTTCGAGAGGAAGAAGTTTATTCCTCGTCTGACTTTTTGGTTTTCTTTGGCGTATCGTCGCGCGCTTTCAAGGCGGCGCCAAGAATATCGCCAAGCGAAGCGCCTGAGTCGGCGGAGCCGTATTGGGCAATTGCTTCTTTTTCTTCAGCCACTTCCAAAGCCTTGATCGAAACAGCGACTTTACGCGCTTTGCGATCAAACAAGGTGACGCGGGCGTCAACCTTTTCGCCAACAGCAAAGCGTTCTGTTCGCTGATCAGTTCGATCGCGCGCAAGCTCGCTGCGTTTGATGAAGGTTGTTAAATCTGTGCCTGAAATTTTGACATCAATGCCAGATTCTTTCACCTCGATGATTTCACAGGTCACGACAGCGCCTTTCTTAACGTCGCCGCCTTCCTCTGTCTCGCCAACGCTAGCGAAGGGGTCGCCGGCAAGCTGTTTGACGCCAAGTGAAATACGCTCCTTCTCAACATCAACGTCAAGAACTTGAGCGGTAATCATGTCGCCTTTCTTATAGTCATCGATGACTTGCTCGCCAGGACGATTCCAATCCAGGTCTGAAAGATGAACCATGCCGTCAACATCGCCGTCGAGGCCGATGAATAGACCAAATTCAGTCTTATTCTTGACTTCGCCCGTGACAGTTGCGCCAACAGGATATTTTTCAGCAAAGCCTTCCCATGGATTTTGTATGGTCTGTTTTAGTCCTAAAGAAATCCGACGCTTTGAGGGATCTACCTCAAGGATCTGCACGTCAACTTCTTGGCTTGTTGAGACAATCTTGCCTGGATGCGCATTTTTCTTAGTCCAGCTCATTTCTGAAACATGGACCAGTCCTTCAATGCCGGGCTCCAATTCCACAAAGGCGCCGTAGTCCGTTATATTGGTCACGCGTCCGTGGAACTTTGCACCCAAAGGATATTTAGCTTCAATGCCCTGCCAGGGATCTTCCAGCAGCTGTTTCATCCCCAGTGAGATGCGATGGGTGTCATGATTGATCTTAATGATCCTAACCTTGACGGTTTGGCCGATTGTCAGCACCTCAGAGGGGTGGTTAACGCGACGCCATGCGACGTCGGTGACATGTAGCAAGCCGTCAATGCCGCCGAGATCGACAAAGGCGCCGTAATCCGTGATGTTCTTAACAACACCGTCAATGACTTGACCTTCTTCAAGATTAGCAACGATTTCATGACGTTGTTCAGCGCGACTTTCTTCCAATACGGTTCGGCGAGATACAACGATATTGCCGCGACGACGATCCATTTTGAGGATGTGAAAGGGTTGTGGCACGTTCATCAAGGGGCCAGCGTCACGAATGGGGCGTATATCGACTTGGCTTCGAGGAAGGAAAGCAACGGCTCCATCAAGGTCAACCGTGAAGCCGCCCTTAACTTGATTAAAGATTACGCCATCAACTTTTTCGCTGGTTTCAAAAGCTTTCTCGAGCTTAACCCAACTTTCTTCGCGACGCGCTTTGTCACGGGAGATAACCGCCTCGCCGAGTGCATTTTCGACACGCTCCAGATAGACTTCGACTTCTTCGCCAATCTTTGGCGCGGGATCGCGTCCATATCCGGTGAATTCTTTTAAAGCCACGCGACCTTCGGTTTTTAATCCGATGTCAATTACGGCAACGTCTTTTTCAATTGCGACAACGCGGCCCTTACTAACGGATCCCTTAAAAGCTTCACTATCGCCATAGCTTTCATTGAGGAGGGCAGCACAATCTTCGCGCGTTGGCGCGCGCTCGGTCGTTACGGACATATGTTCTCCTGAAAAGCCCTAAATGGGCGGGCGCCGGCGGGGTTAGCGTTACTAGGAGATTTCCAGCGATCGGATGTCCCTTAAACGCTTTAGCGTGAGACACTAGGCCTAAAGTCGACCTGGCCGGCGCGGCCCGAGGGTTGGAAACCAAATGATTGCGCGCGGGACACGAGGCTCCGCGCGCGGGCAGGTCATAGCAGTCTCACGGGACCACGACAAGCCTTACTTGACCCATGTCAGGGTGGCTTAGCTTGAGAAAATGACAGGGTTCGTTTTTAAAAAACGTCTTCCAGGGCGTAATGCGTAACGCTTTGACGATTAGCGATAAGCTCGTCAGCTGTGGGTTGGCCATTCAAAGCGCGAGCAATTGCGAGCTTGGTGGCTTCATAATTGGTGCGGTAGAGATCCTTTTTGTCGAGATTGGCATCGGTTGCGCAGCGGGGATCAAGCCAAACCATGATGATCATGCACAGATCATTAACCTGCGTTTTTGGAATGACGCCTTCTGCTAGACAATCAACAATGGCGTCGCCTGTCGCGGCCTGGACAATGCCGCCGAGCAATTCAACATAAGCTTCTGACTTCACCGTCATTTTTGTTGTCATCATTGTGGCGGGGCGGACTTGTTGATTAAGGTCGCGAATGACAAACATACGAGGATGCCCAGCAACTTGCCCTGTCATACCAGCAAAAGCATGGCCAACAGGTCCTTTAACATCGCCGATTAGTACCTCTGGCATGGCGTCAGTAAATTGTCCTTCCGCTGCAAGTACGGTTGCCTCGCCTGTCGCTAGCCAAATATGTTCGCTCATCGTGAAGTCCTCTTTAACGAAATAAACTAAGCGGCAATATCACCTTAGACCGCAATGCGAAAGTTATCGTTGCGCGAGGTGCTTCGCCTTGCGACCCGTGAGCTGGGAAAGCGTTATCCCTTCGCGCTGAAGCGTTTTCGATAAGTCGTCTTTTATTTTTTGTATAAGTTCATGACCTTCGTAAATGAGCGCTGAGTAGAGTTGGATCAATGTCGCGCCAGCTTCAATTTTCATGCGGGCCCTTTCTGGGCTATCAATGCCGCCAACGCCAATTAATGGAAATTGATGTTCTACGCGCAGATATGTTTGTGCGAGAATCTGGGTCGATGCGGTAAAGAGCGGCGCCCCTGATAAACCGCCTGACTCCTTTCGGTAGGGAGATTTAAGCATCGTTGGTCGTGCGAGGGTGGTGTTTGATACAATCATGCCATCAACGCGCCGCATTCGTGCGATGCGCACAATATCATCAAGCTGCGCATGGGAGAGATCGGGCGCAATCTTTAATAGAATTGGTTTATAGAGATTTTGCTTGTTGCGCATCTCGATAGCGCGCGCCAGCAGCTCCGTTAGCATTTTGGGTTCTTGTAAGTCTCTTAGGCCAGGCGTGTTTGGAGAGCTGACATTTATGGTGAAATAACTTGCCACAGTCGCAAAAGCTTCAATGCCGGCGACATAATCTTGGATGCGATCTGATGCATCTTTATTTGCGCCAATGTTAACGCCAATAATACCTGATTGACGATAATGTTCTAACCGCGCGCGAGCTGGCGCATGGCCGTGATTATTAAATCCGTAACGATTAATCACGCCCCGATCGGGCGTAAGTCTAAAGGCGCGGGGACGCGGGTTTCCCGGCTGAGCTTTCGGCGTGAGCGTGCCGACTTCAACAAAACCAAATCCAAGCTTAAGCATTGCTTCAAAAACTTCAGCATCCTTATCAAAGCCTGCAGCCAAACCTATTGGATTAGGAAAGGAGAGACCGAGTGTTTTCACGCAAAGATCTGGAGGATCTGGCGAAGCTTTGAGGCGAGGAAAAAATTTAAGGAGAGCAATCGTCGCCTGATGCGCGTCCTCTGCATCGAGTAAATGAAGGAGTGGCCTTGCGAATTGATACATGCTGATCATTTCAGCAGACCTGTAAAGTCATGGCGATTGTCTGAGCCTAGCTTTAAAGGCGATACGCAGTCGACATCTTCAAGCAAGAGTGAGGCGTAGAGATGTGGAAATTTGTCTCCTCCTCGAGAGACTTCCCATTTTAGCGCTGCGCCAAGTCTGCTCACTTCTACGCGGATCAAAAGCAGATCCGTCAGTCCAGCAAAATGTTTCGCCGCCGTTTCTTCAGCCTGTTGTGCGGTTGAAAAATGGATATAGCCATCTGAGAGATCGATCCCAGAGCCCAAAAAAACCCCTGTCTTTTCTGCATTTCGCCAGGCGTCACAGGAGGTTATTTTGTAAATATATTTCACTCTGCAGCTCTTTGATTGTCTGCTGCCGCCTGAGAGCGTTTTGGCAGCCGAGCAATCATTCCAATCAATGCGCGATCTGACAGCGCGACAATGCGTTCGCCGCGATTAAGCCATTGTACGGCGTCGTCGATTGTTTCTGCGTCGGCAAGCTTTGCTTCTGCGATTGCGCGGTCTGCGGAAATAACGCCGCGCTGACGCGGTTTACGGATTGGCAGCCAGGCTTCATGCGCAGCGCGTAATTCTGCATCCGCATGTAGTGCAAGAACGCCGTTGACTTCATCTTCTTCAGCGCGCGCTAGCGCCTTGGATAAGGCTTTGCCGCGTTTTGCAATTGAGGGCGTTGTTGTTTCTTCCGGCGTTGTTAATACGCCAGCGCGGCGAAAAACAAGGCCGAGCCAACGTTGGCTGGTTAACCAAGAGAGAGGAATGGCTAGGATAAGCCCGGCGATTGTTGGTGACATCCAGGCGACAAGAGAGGGCGAGATCAACATGCCGGCAAAAAGTGTGATGACGCCAAGCAAGACATGCGAGCGGTGACGGCGAATAATATCTATGAGCGGGACGGAGCCATCATCCCGGCGCTGTGGATCCCAACCAGTATCGAACCCAAAAATAATTTGTGCGACATGACCAGTCTGGATGAGCATCATGATTGGCGCAAGAAGCGCAGAGAGAACAATTTCAAATAAGGTTGAAATGAGCAACATGATCGCGCCGCCAGAGCCTTTGCGCGTTTCAGGTTCGTAGATGGCGGCCAATAGGCCAAAAAATTTCGGTGCAAGCAAAATACTCATTGTTAAAGCAAAGAGCTCAAGCGAGCGTTCGGCGTCAAAGCGGGGAAATGTTGGGAATAAGGAAAAATCACTGGTGAAATATTCTGGCTTAAGATAGCTGGCTTGTATAACGATCACGATGCCGACGAGGAGTTGCATGAGCCATAGCGGCGAGGTGAGATAGCCAAATATGCCAGTTAAGAAATGTTGACGTGTCGCCCAATGCAAGCCGGCGGCATAAAGGATGCGAGAGTGTTGTAAGTTTCCTTGACACCAGCGCCGGTCGCGGATTGAGACATCAATTAATGAGGGTGGGCTTTCTTCGTAAGATCCGCCCAATGTCGGCAGCATATAAACGGCGTAGCCTGCACGGCGGATGAGCGCCGCTTCAACAAAGTCATGGCTCAGAATGTGGCCGCCCCAGGGCGGGCGGCCGCGAAGATCCGGCAGGCCGCAATGATGCGCGAAGGCGTCGACGCGGATAATCGCATTATGGCCCCAATAATTTCCATCGCGACCCATCCATGCAGAAAGACCCATAGCGATCACGGGACCATAGATCCGCGCCGCAAATTGTTGAACGCGTGCAAATAAAGTGTTGCGATTGATGATTAAGGGCAATGTTTGAATGATGCCGCTGTCCGGGTCGCTTTCCATGGCTGCGGCGAGTTTGACGATCGTTGGTCCAGTCATCAGACTGTCGGCGTCAAGGACAACCATATGCTGATAAGCGCCGCCCCAGCGCGTGACGAAATCTTCTATGTTGCCGGCCTTGCGCCCCGTATTTTTTTCTCGACGACGATAGTAAATACGCGCTTGCGGACCTAATCGGCGACGAATGCCAATAAATGCGCGTTCTTCAGCAATCCAGACGTCTGGATTTGTTGTGTCGGAAAGGAAGAACCAATCAAATTGCTCGCCTAATCCTGTTGCTTGCACATCCTCGTAGATTGTTTGAAGCGCAGCAAAGACACGACTGGGCGCCTCATTGTAAATAGGCATAACGACTGCGGTTTTCTCACGCAATCTGATTGGCGTTGGCGGCGTTACTGGTTTGTTTAGCAGTAGGATAAAACCGACGACTGCGCTCATGAAGCTCAGAGCGATCCAGGAAAAGTTTAATAAAAATAGGCCAAGGAGCGTCCATTTTAAGGTCGTGACGCCGCCAACGTCGATGACCTTATACATTTCATAACCGCCATAGAGCGTGAGTAAAAAGCCCCCGCCGAAGGTGGTGAGACGCGCAAGCCAAGGCGTTGCCCACAGTTCAGGAGCCGAACGTTTGTGCATCTGGCGTTCATCGAATTTGAAAAGATTTTGCGCCGGCATCGCGAGGCGATCCTCTACCGGCGTTTGCGGAGCTATGGGCGGATTATGCGCCGCTCTCGGCGTCACGTCATCAAGCGGTGTATGTGAATTCAGGGTGTCCATCTATAAAGCCAGGTTTCGCTGATGGGCGTATCGCCGGATTTCAGCACAAGGCGCATTTCACAAAAATTTTCTGAAGACGGATCAATGTCAAATGTAACTCGGCATGTCTTCATGGCAGGGTTGAGAAATGTGCGAATGTTTGACGCCGCTCCTGGAGAAGTGGTTAAGGCCGCAGTAAGTTGCGTCGTCCGATTTGGATCCGATAATATATCTCCTGAAAAAACGACAAGAAAACGGCGGCGCTTTCCGCTAAGCGCGCGGCCAGCACGCGCCTCTAATGTTATCGCAAGCGGCGGTCGTGTCGGGGGATCCCAGCACCAGAATTGACGGTAGGCATAAGTTGCTGGCAGTCCAACGACTAAAGGGGTTGTTGGTCGCCAATAAGCAACAATGTTTTCGTTATTTTCAGATTCGGACGGGATCTCGACGAGTTGCAAAGACCCTGGTCCCCAATCGCCAAGAGGTTCAATCCAGAGAGAGGGACGCCGTTCCCAATGTTGATCGTCATCTTCGTAATTAAAAATATTGCGATCGCGAAGGAGGGCGCCATATCCCTTGGGATTGGTGTCAACGAAGGAAGAATATTGTAGATTTTCTCGATTGGAGAGCGGTCGCCACAACCATTCCGTCGCTCCTGTAAGCATTTGTAGGCCATTTGCTGAGGCAACCATTGGCCTCAAGTCATCTTGTCGACGTCGATCGAGCGGCGTGAAAAGTGAGACAGCGGCAAAGCCAGCTAATCCATAGTGATCAACATAAGTGCGGGCAAAGAGCGTGAGCTCAGTATCAATAATTGTGGCTTCGCCAGGGCGAATGGTGAAGCGATAGGCTCCGGCGACGCTGGGGGCGTCCAGCAATGCGTGGATCGTGAGGGCATTGTCCCCAAGGGTTGGTTTTTCGATCCAAAAAACGCGAAATGTGGGAAACTCTTCGCCACGCGGATCCGCTGTGCGGATTGAAAGCCCTCGTGAGGTTACGCCAAGATTTTGGCCTTCTGCAACAGCGCGATAGAAGCTTGCGCCTTGAAAGATTGCAAGTTCCGCTTCAACGCCCTCTTTTGTCGCATGCATCACGCGAAAGCCAGAAAAGCCGAGATCTGGAAGCTTTTCAGGCAGTTTTAGCCCACCATAATCAAAGAGCTCTTGCTGATAGTTTAGTCGCGTTGTGACCCCGGCATCGACGAGATAGAGGTCGACTGCTGAGGTAAAAATATGACCGCGATGCAGGAGCTCGATCGAAAAGCCCTTGTTTTGCCCTGACCAGATTGCTGCGCCGGGTTTGGTTTTTATGCCAACAAACTGTTCATAGGTCAGGTCAGAAAACGGATCGCGGAGATCATTTGGCGGCGCGGAGTAGGGTTTGGCGGCAAGCGCGCGGGCAAGATCCACAACCGTATCGCGCGAGAATGAAGGCGCGGATGGCGCGGCGCTTTCCGCCCGGCCGCCAGATCCGGCGAGGCCTGTGGCGACAGCGCTGAGCGCGGCTTTTAAAATATCGCGGCGTTCGATCATGAATTAAATGGCAACCAGGCGCGCTAGAGTTTCATGCTCAAGGTGGGATCTTCTCTATACAGGAAATTGGCGGAACCAAACGCCTAATATTGCCCTCTCGCGCCTTTGAAGAAAGACGGGGTCCTCTGGCGCGAGAGCATGCGTCTTCTTGCGCCTTTTGAGGTTGCTCAAACCGTCTGCGCCACTCCATTGCGCCTGCCCCGCGCTTTAGTTAAAAGTCGTTGTATCTTAATAAGCTTGGCCAAATTGATCCGTCTCATTGAGGCAGATTTCGTCAAGACATAAATCCATTTTCTCACGTCAGGTTATCTTTCGCCGATGTCTCCCTCTCGCTCAGCTCTCGCTGTCGTTCTTGCCGCTGGCGAGGGCACGCGAATGAAATCGCAAACCCCTAAAGTTTTGCATGAAGTCGCTGGACGTTCCATGCTCGGGCATGTGTTGGCGCGGCTGGGCGAAGCGGACATTGCGCATGTCTGCGTTGTTGTGGGACCGGGGCAAACGGAAGTGCGGGCGCAGGCGTTGCAACAAGTCCCGCAAGCTCAGATCTTTGTTCAAAACGAGCGGCGTGGCACTGCGCTTGCTGTGTTAGCGGCGCAAGAGGCTCTTGCTGGGCGCTATGATGATGTAATCGTCTTATTCGCAGATACGCCGCTAATCACCAGTTCAACAATAACCTCGATGCGCGCTGCTTTGGCTGCGGGCGCAGGAGTTGTCGCGTTGGGATTTGTCGCCGAAAATCCATTTGGCTATGGACGATTGCTAAAAGACGATACTGGGCAACTCGCTGCGATTGTCGAAGAAAAAGATGCAAATCAATCTCAGCGCGAAATTAATTTGTGTAATGCTGGATTAATGGCGATTGATGGTCGTTACGCCTTATCTTTGTTGAAACGCGTTAGCGATCAAAATGTAAAAAAAGAATTTTATCTTACCGATATTGTCGCGCTTGCGCGTGGCGATGGGTTGGTTGCGCAGATCGCGATTGCTGATGAACTGGAAGTGCTTGGCGTTAATGATCGGCAGCAACTTGCGCAAGCCGAAGCTGTTGCTCAGTCGAGATTGCGCCGACGGGCTATGGCGCAGGGCGTCACGATGATTGCGCCAGAAACTGTATTTCTTGCGGAAGATACGACTTTCGGACGAGACGTGAGGCTTGAGCCTTATGTCGTCATTGGTCAGGGCGTTTCGATTGGCGATGAGGCGACAGTCTATTCTTATACCCACCTTGAAGGAGTTAGGATCGGCGCCGGGGCGATGGTTGGGCCATTTGCGCGCCTGCGGCCGGGGGTAAATTTGGCGGATGGGGTAAAGGTTGGCAATTTTGTTGAGATTAAGAACGCCACCGTCGCCAAGGGCGCTAAAATTAATCACTTATCCTATGTGGGCGATACGGATGTTGGCGCAAAAGCCAATATCGGCGCTGGCGTGATCACCTGTAATTATGATGGTTTTTTTAAATATCGAACTCAAATTGGCGAAGAGGCTTTCATTGGCTCTAACTCATCTCTCGTCGCGCCAGTTCAGATCGGCGATGGGGCTTATGTTGGTTCGGGGTCTGTTGTGACAAAAAATGTAACTTCCGACGCGCTTTGTGTCGCACGCGGGCAACACACAGAAATCCCTGGCTGGGCTGCTAAATTTCGCGCGGCGCAGGCTAAGAAGAAAGCAAAACAATAGCCGCAGCGACGTAGCGTTTCTATAAGCCCTGTGCGGCGACTTTGGAGATTTTAAATGTGCGGCATAGTTGGCGTTTTGGGAAATGGCCCCGTGGCGGGGCAACTGATTGAGGCCTTAAAAAGGCTGGAGTATTGGGGATATGACTCTGCTGGCGTGGCGACGTTAGAGCAAGGACTTATTACCCGCGTAAGAGCGAGCGGAAAATTAAAAAATCTTGAGGAGAAACTTGCGCTTCATCCTCTCAAAGGCGCTATTGGCATTGGCCATACGCGTTGGGCGACGCATGGTAAGCCCACTGAGTCGAATGCGCATCCTCATGCTGGCGCAAAGGTCGTTGTTGTTCATAATGGCATCATAGAAAATTTCCGTGAATTGCGTGAGGAATTGCAATCGCGCGGCGCTGCTTTCGCTTCAGAAACAGATTCAGAAGTAGTTGCGCATCTTGTTGCTGAGGGTCTCGTGCGCGGTGAAGCGCCTTCCATAGCAGTAGCTTCAGCGCTGAAAAAATTAAAAGGCGCTTTTGCGCTCGCTTTTCTTTTTGAGGGCGAAGAGGATTTATTAATTGGTGCAAGACGCGGTTCCCCGCTAGCGGTTGGCTGGGGGAATGAGGGTGTTTATCTTGGGTCGGATGCATTAGCCTTGGCGCCCTTCGCCCACACAATTACGTATCTTGACGAGGGAGATTGGGTTGTTTTGCGTCGCGCTGAGGTTGAGTTTCATGATGAAAATGACGCATGTGTCGATCGGCGACGCCAACCGCTCATAGCTGGATCATTCTTAGTTGATAAAGGCAATTTTCGTCATTTCATGGCTAAGGAAATCCATGAACAACCAGAGGTCGTTGGACGGACTTTAGCGCATTACCTGGATCTGGCTGAAGGCGTCGTAAATTTGCCGTTTGACTTTGGCTTTGATCCAAAGTCCTTAAGCCGCATAACAATTTCTGCCTGTGGCACTGCATTTTATGCAGGGCTTGCAGCGCGATATTGGCTAGAACGCTTTGCTCACTTATCGGTTGATATCGATATCGCTTCGGAATTTCGTTATCGTGATCCGCCCCTGGCAGACAATGGCTTAATGGTCGTTGTCTCTCAATCAGGTGAGACGGCGGATACTTTGGCTGCGTTGCGTTACGCGCGCGCGCAAGGTCAGCATACGCTCGCAATCGTAAATGTTGAGACATCAACGATTGCGCGCGAGAGTGAGATTGTTGCAAAAACACTTGCTGGCCCTGAAATTGGCGTGGCGTCAACAAAGGCGTTCACCTGCCAATTGATCGTCTTTGCTTGCTTGGCGATTGCTCTTGGCCGCGCCCGTAATGTTTTAAGCATAGAGCAGGAACGTGAATTAGTATCGCAGTTAATCGCCGCTCCTGCGCAAATGTCTGAGGCGCTTAGGGAAGAAAGACAAGTTGAGCCTGTTGCGCGGGATGTCGCGCGTGCGGAGAGCGTACTTTATTTGGGTCGGGGCCCAGCCTTTCCTTTGGCGATGGAGGGCGCGCTCAAGCTCAAAGAATTATCCTACATTCATGCCGAGGGTTATGCCGCAGGCGAACTTAAACATGGGCCAATTGCTCTAATCGATTACGCTATGCCGGTGATCGTTCTTGCGCCGCCAGACGCGAGCTTGGAAAAGACGGTGTCAAATCTACAGGAAGTAGCTGCGCGTGGAGGTCATTTAATACTCATTGGTTCTCGCACGGCGCATACCGCCGCCGCTGCGCCCTTGGCTGGGTTTATTGAACTACCAGAACAGGTGTCTGGGCCATTTGCGATTATTGTTTACGCCCTGGTCATACAGCTTCTTGCTTATCATGTGGCTGTATTCATGGGTAAGGATGTTGATCAACCGCGTAATCTGGCTAAGAGCGTGACGGTTGAGTAGTCAAAAGTTTTTTAGTTTTTTAAAAAGTTACGCTGCTGGCTCAAGCTTTGAAGGCCGTTCCCCGGCAAGCTTGATGGGGAGATCGCGACGATTGAGGCGCGCGAGCAGCCACAGTGACAGACCTGCTTCCGCTGCGGCAAAGGCGAGAAGTAGAAAAGCAAAATACCAGCTCAGGCGCATCAGCGACTCAAGCGCAACAAGAAATATAATATGCGCCGTTGGCGCCGCCATATTCAGTAAGCCGCCTCCTGCGCCGCGGCGGCCAGTGATATTGCCAAAAGTTAAACCCAGGGCCAATGCAAGCAAGGTGTGCGTGAGAGACAGAAGGGGCACGCCAAAGCGTTTTGCCGCCTCTGCCGCCCATTCTCCCAAAAGATGGGGGTCTGTAACGGCGAGGGCGCGATTGGCGATAAAGGGTCCGGCAGATAATTCATAAACCCCGCGCCAGTCGCGGTTTGGTAAAGCGCCGCTGCCTTGCATTGGTAGGGCCATAGCATATTGATCAAAATTTGAAATTTTTACGTCACCGCCGCTTGGAAGCGTCCGAGTTTGAATGCTGCCGTTTGACAGGGCGACAATCACGCCTGCGTCATTGCGCCGAAACTCGGCGCTTGCAGCAGTAATGGTTTCTTCCTGCATTTTTTCGATAGAAATCTGTCGAATAAAAAGATTGGCCGCTAGATCAGGGGTGAGCCAGCGTTCGATATACAATGTTTTAAGACCATTATCGAAAGTGTAAAAATGCGCCGCATCCAGCATGCGATGATTAAGCGAATTTCTAACAACGTTAAGGACGTCTTGCATGTTGCTTGAGTAATAGGGCGCAATAAAATTCGCTAGAATATAACCAAAGAGCGTAATTGCAGCCGCGAGCGTCAATGCTGGGCGACAAATTGACCAAGCGGATAAACGCAAAGCGTATAAAACAGCTATCATGCCCTCGCTAGCCATGCGGGAGAACTCGAGCGCCGTCGCAAGGCCGACCGCCATAGGGAGCGTCACAAAAGCGACTGTTGGCGTTATGCCAATAAGCGCAGGCATAACCAACCCGCCCCGCACTGCAGCAGGTGGAAGTTGATAAAGCAGATAGGAAAGCACGACTGGGACAGATAAGGCGAGTTGAACAACGAGGACCCCGAGCGCAACACGCTTGAATAGATAAAAGAATAACAAGCGCGGCATCGCGATCTTACCTAGCGTCCAGGATCATTTTTAAATCGCGCCCAAGCTGCGTTAGAATATTCTGTCCAGGCCGCATCAAATACGCCGCGAGAGGGTAAAGCTGTCGCGCCCGCCCAATGCGCAAAGTAGATTTCTTTTCCCTCGTAATCGACAGGTTTTCCATTTTCAAAGCGCACGCCTGGAGCCTTGTAAAAGCTTTCATGAGATGCGCGTTCAACGACATTTGGTAGAAGCGCTATTTTTAATCCGCGTCGATGGGTGACAAAATTCACTAAGGGCTGCGCAAATAGTTGACCGCGTTTGCGCACATCATGAAAGATTGTCGAGTCTTCATCCATTGTGTCGATGAAATTTTTTAAACTTAAGTACTTATTGGAGGTTACCCAGAAACCATCATTAAAAAGGAGAGCGTCTTTGAGGAATGGATAGTTTTCTTGCCGGTTGTTGTAGACGTATTCAAAGCTTGGAGAGGCGACAATAAACTCGGTCTTGTCTCTTTCTAGTCGACCAAAAATTGGGGTGAAATCACGAAACAAAATAACGTCAACATCAACATAGGCGACTTCGTCTAGATCAAGCGCTAGCGCTTGTAATTTACGGAGACGTCGGCGGTTGTTGTTGAATATCCCTGGATAGAGTTCGTGGGAAAGTTTGTCGATTTCGCGCGGTTCGTCTTCTATGAAGGTTGCGCCGTAAATTTCCGCAGCTCGGCGCGTTTGCGAAACATTATCGTCGTAAGGAATGAGGTAGAGAGGCAGGGCCGCGTTGGTGTCGCGGTAACTTTCAAGAAACGGTAACAGCCAATCAATAATTTTATCATTGCCGACAATAGCGACGCCATATCGCTTTGATTTTGATGCGTCAGCTGGCGCGGCGTCGGATCCCTGTGGGACTGGATTTGAAGTTGGAAGGCTCATATAGGGGGTGTAATTGTAAATCTCAGATAAATGCAAGGGGCGGCTGCTCTGCCGCGCTCTCTGGCGGATAAATCATTGATGGAACAGATGGATAGGGTTCCTGAGGGTCTTGGTGTCTCGTCGCCGCCAGGGTTGCTCGCGGGACGTCGGGTCGCTCTATTACATCCCGCCTGGCACAGTTGCGGCACATATCAGGTTGTTTTGGGACAAATCGCCGCCTATCGCGCGCTTCAGGCAGAGATTTATCCAATAGCAATTAGTTCCGATCCAGCTTTCATTCCAGGTCGAGATTGGTTGTGGCGTTCTTTTGTTCAATCGACGCCCGAACTCAGCCGCGGCCCGCGATTCTTTGGCGGCGCGCCTCTCCATAAGATTATATCGCCCATTTTTCTCAAGGATGTTCTTTGGCCTTATCTTCACGGCGATCAAGCCGTCATGCGGCTGGGCATGTCGATGCGCGCAGACATTTCGCCGGCATGCGCAGCGCAGCGCTTTGATCTGGTGCATTGTAATCATTTTTTTCTCATGCCGCTTGCGCACCGATTGGCGCGCGCAAAAGCGCCGATTTTATTAGATTCGCATGACCTTCAAGCGCGTCAATTCGCTTTGATTAACAAACGAATGCCCTGGCTTAAACCCGCGGTCAGCTATGAAGCGATGTTAGCGCGGGA
>OMIO01000112.1 GCA_900299115.1 Methylocystaceae bacterium
ACAGCTGATGAATCTCAGCTACACAAATAAGTAAGCGTCCACTGCAATGGACGCTTACTTCGCTAAAACCCCAAAAAACAACCCAAACACAAAATGCCCGGCTAACGAGCGGGATTTTTTATGCGCAAAAATCAGATGATAAGGCTGGGAAAAGAAGAAGGCCGCTCCTCATGGACTGAGAGCGGCCTTCAGACCTCTTCCTCCCTCCCCAGGGACAAGAAGGGGCTATAATTTAAGATAACACGAAGAAAACAAGTCGTCATCAAAGAAGAACGTTCTTTATTCAAAAACAATAACTTTGTTTAAATCTTATGCAAGCTTAACCCGCGCGCAATATTTAGACAGCGCCAAGCTTCCTTTGATTAATGGGGATCTTAACAGAGTAATGCTCAGCAAATATGCTTACACAGCCTTGATTGTGACACTCACATCAAGCTCTTGCTTGCCCGCGCTAACAATGATGCCATCAATGGGTGAAACATCTGCATAGTCGCGCCCAGTAGCAACGACAATGTGATCATCACGTACGATTAGACCATTTGTTGGATCAAGCTGCACCCAACCATTAGCATCTCCACACCATATTGATATCCACGCATGAGAAGCATCTGCTCCCTCCAGATAAGCCTGCCCCGGCGCTGGAATGGTGCGAATGTAGCCACTGACATAGGCTGCGGGCAGACCAAGCCCCCTAAGCCCAGCAAGCATAATATGCGCAAAATCCTGGCAAACGCCACGACGTGACTGAAAGGATTGCAATAGCGGCGTAGCAATATCTGTTGATTTCGGGTCGTAGACAAAGTCCTTTTGTATGCGACACATGAATTCATCTGCCGCCTCAAGAATTGGTCTTCCTGGAGAAAAACTAACGCGCGCGTAGTCAGTAATTTCTTGATGAAGCCCGACATAACGACTTGGATAAAGCCAATGCACGGGCGCGGTATTAGATAAAGACGACATCGCCAACGCAGCCCGTGCGGCGGACTCCCATGGCAAAGTCTGCGACAGATGAGGCGGCTCCAATCGTGCAACTTCAACCAGCGCAGTTAATTCAATGCATAATTTTGAATGTGGTTTTCTAACCAATATATCTGTTATTTGATTTCCAAAAAAATCAGTGCGCTCAGAGACAATATCGGGTTCTGGCAGTATGTTAATCGCACCACGAAGAAGTTTCTGCCCACTTGACTCACGCGGGATAAGTCGAAGCGCACAGCGCGTTGATGCAACAGTTGCTTCATAACTATAGACCGTTATGTGGCTGACATCATAAATCACGCGAAACTCGAACGCTGCGCTGTCGGCATTGACGCGCCCCCTTCTAAAAAATACCTCTCAGCTATCGCATCGCCAATCGTCATAAGACGCTGCTCAATTTTTAGCATACTTGTTAGATCAAGATCACGCGCATCTGCAGAGTCTATGTCAGCCCTAAGAGAAAAAGCCAATCTTCTTGGTCTTTCCATCATACCGTCCGAAACAAGGACAGGCAAAGATGAAAGATGCTCGTCAATGCGTCGCGCTTGAAACCCCACAGAGCGCGGATTGAAAGGATCGAGCATCGCCATATCAACAGTCGGCGCAAGCGTTGTATCTGTTACATAACGCGACCGATAGCTGATCTGACAATCAATCATTTCCAAAAGAGCATCTAGAGTTTCAATCGTAGGGTTATTTCCAGTAAATTGACGCACAAATCGACAGGTATTGATTGCGCGCTCAATACGCCGACCTAAATCAATAAAAGTCCAACCAGCAACGCGGTTAAAATTTTCATCCATCAGACCTGATAGTGCAGAAATTGTATGAAGCGAGCGCTCAACGCCCTCTAAAATCTCCGCCTCCAAGGCAGCGTTATGTGACATATCCTCCAGACGACGCTCCAGTCGATTGATGAGCTGCCAAACATCTTGAGACAATCTTTCACGAACGATCGCCGCCGTTCTTTTTACTTGCATAGCAAGTGACAAGACGGACCCATATGCAGCAAGATCTGTTGCTCCTGCAAAGGCAGCCGATGAACCTCGATCTGTTTCGTCATTTATTTGTATGGCGCCCCAAGACAACAAAAGCTGCTTGCAGCGTTCGATTGGCTGCCGACCGTCTGAAGCATCTTTTAGCGGCTCATTAAGACGGTTACAAAGACATCGGATGATCCGCAAGGTTGCTTCAGCACGCTCCAGATAACGCCCCATCCAAAAGAGATTATCCGCAGCGCGACTTGGTAAATTTCCTAACACGCGCACAATTCGCGTTTCATCCTTGCCTGGCAGCAGGGTTGCTGCTTCCACTGGGGTATCTCCCAGCACCCAAACATCAGCGGATTTCGCTCCTGCGCCAATTGAAATCGAGCGAGCATCTGGCTGAGGCGATACGCGACAAAATCCGCCCGGCATAACAACCCAACCTTGGGTTGTTGCGGCTGCGAATACTCCCAAAGTAAAGGGTCGCGGGATCAGGCGACCATCTATGAGCGTAGGCGTAGTAGAAAGTTGAGCAATCTCTTGCCCAACATAGTCCATCCCGCGGGTCAGTATCGCTTCACGCAATTTCTGTCTTTGAACATCGCTTAGATCTGGCGCAGCTATTTGTGAACGTCCATTGAGACATTGTGCATGATCAGAGAAAGCGCCGGCAACAGCGAAACGATCAAGATTACTCATGATCTGATCACGCTCGGCCTCTTGCCCACACCACCATGTGGCGACATTAGGGATGAGTAGATCTTGTCCGAGAAGATATTTCGCAAGCGCTGGCATAAAGCTCATCATAGCGCGAGACTCAACAACGCCTGCGCCTGGCATATTTGCAATTGTGAGAGCGCCTTTTCTGATTGTCTCGAACAATCCTGGCACCCCAATACGCGAGGCAGCGTTCCCCTCTAATGGATCACACCAATCAGCGTCTACGCGTCGCCAAAGGACATCTGCGCGCTTTAACCCTGCTACGGTGCGCACATGTAATTTTCCCTCACTCACAACGAGATCTTCGCCCTCCGCAAGCAAAAATCCTAGGTAACGCGCCAGATAAACATGCTCAGAATAGGTTTCGCTCCAAGGGCCAGGCGTCAGAAGACAAATACGTGGATCTGAACGTGACGCCATAGCAGCTAAATTATTACGAAACTCTCGAAAAAAAGAAGCCAGTCTCCTTACATTCATGTCGCGATATAGGCTTGGAAAAGTACGCGCAAGGATCAGTCGATTTTCAAGGGCATATCCGACGCCTGAAGGCGCTTGCGTGCGATCTCCAAGCACCCACCATTTTCCGTCAGGGCCTCTAGCGATATCCGCGGCATAAAAACTAATCCAACGTTTATCTTTTGGCTGAACGCCGCACATTGATCGCAAATATTCTGGAGAGCCCGCAACAACGGCTGCTGGCAATACGCCGTCCGAAACGAGTCGACCACGACCGTAGGCGTCATCAAGTATGAGATTAAGGAGCTCAGCGCGTTGCTCTATGCCAGCTGCAATTTCACGCCATTCAGTTTCTGTAAGAAGGAGCGGCAAATGAGAAAGCGGCCACTGCCTCTCTCTTTCTTCGCCCCTGACACGATAAGTTACGCCCATTTCTTTGATGCGGCGTCCAGCAACAGAGAAATGCTGGCTTAAACCCTCCTCGCCAAGGCTCGAAAGGGTTTCGAGCAAACTTATCCAATGCGACCTCGGACGCCCTTCAGCATCAATTAATTCATCCGCAACGCCAGGCAAACACGCATAATCATGAAGCCAGCTTTTAAGCTGCTCATTTGCGTCCTCACTGTGTAAGTTCCAGCTAGTTTGCGCGGACAAACCCTCTCCTTAAATCCAAGGTCATCGGAAATTCGCCAGAGACATCCGCCATTGGCGCCTCGACCCGCCCAGGCGTATGGCCATGATCCTGGAACCGCGCCAGCCTGCGCGACTCGGCTTCGTGGAAATTAACGGGACGCGTATCATAATTACGCCCGCCCGGATGCGCACTGTGATAAACGCACCCCCCCAGCGAGCGCGCATTCCATTTATCGATAATATCAAAGGTCAGTGGAGAATCCACAGGCAGCGTTGGATGCATGCCCGAGGCTGGCTGCCAAGCTTTGAAGCGAACGCCAGCTACTGCCTCTCCACTTACACCCGTGGAGGATAAGGGCACCCTGCGACCATTACACGTCACAACATGGCGCTCAGGGACAAAACCTAAGACTTTTACCTCTAAGCGCTCGACTGAGGAGTCAACAAAGCGCACCGTCCCACCAGCAGCGCCTTGTTCGCCTAACACATGCCAAGGCTCTAAGGCATGTCTGATTTCTAGTCGAACGCCTTCATGATCAACTGTTCCAGCAAGCGGAAAACGAAATTCCTTTTGCGCTAGAAACCATTCCTCTCGAAAAACATAATCAGCACGCGAGAGGTCCTTCAAGACATCTAAGAAATCCAGCCAAACAAAATGAGGGAGCATAAAGCGATCATGTAAGGCCGTTCCCCATCTCACACATTCTCCTGTTTGTGGCTCTCGCCAAAACCAAGCGACGAGCGCGCGTAACAGGAGTTGTTGCGCAAGACTCATGCGGGCGTCAGGGGGCATTTCAAAGCCTCGAAATTCGAGCAAGCCCAAACGACCCGTCGCGCTATCAGGAGAGTATAATTTATCAATACAAATTTCTGAACGATGCGTATTTCCGGAGACATCGACGAGTAGATTTCGATAGAGACGATCAACAAGCCATAAGGGAAAATCTCTCTCCTTTGGCCCCGGCGTATTAGCAAGCGCAATCTCTAATTCGTAAAGCGCATCGTGACGCGCCTCATCAATGCGAGGGGATTGGCTTGTTGGACCAATGAATAGCCCTGAAAATAAATAGGACAAAGAGGGATGTCGCTGCCAATAAAGCACAAAACTTTTGAGTAAATCTGGACGCCGCAAAAAAGGAGAGTCCGCTGGCGTCATCCCGCCTAGAACAACATGATTTCCTCCGCCAGAGCCAATACAGCGACCATCAGTTAAAAATTTGCTCGTTGCTAAACGAGAGTAGCGCGCATCTTCGTAAAGGCCCATTGTTATCTTAACGGCCTCTCCCCAGTTACGAGCGGGATGAACATTGACCTCAATGACCCCAGGATCTGGCGTAACTTTAATCACCTCAAGGCGTGGATCGGTTGGGGGAGGATAGCCTTCAATATGAACCGGCAAACTTAATTCTTTAGCCGTAAACTCTGCAGCCGAAACCAGCTCAAGATAATCTTCCAATCGTTCTACAGGCGGCATGAAGACACAAATCTTGCCCTCTCGCACCTCAACAGCAAGCGCAGTGCGCACCGCGCCATCAATTGCAATTTGTTCTTGGATATCTTGCTGCGTGGTTGAAGCTTGAGGTGTTAAATAAGCTTCTTGCAACTGTCTAAAATCTGGCAATTCTTCGCGCGACTCCAACGGATCCTGCGGATGCACATAAGGATAATTTGAAGCTGGGATCCATGGCAGACTGTTCAGCGGCAACCTCAACCCCAGAGGGGAGTCGCCTGGCGCTAAAAATAAATGTCCGCGTCTAAGCGACCAGCGTTCTGAGCGCCATGAGCTTTGAGGCTTTGCATTCCAACGTTGGATTGGGAGGATATAACCCGTAGGCTGCGTCAAACCTCTTTCAAAAACACTCCGCATTCGCGCGCGTTCTTCTGCATCCTCTAATTTAGAATTTTCCGGGGTCACATTTATGGGTAATTGGCCCTCCTTATTCAACCAGTGCATCGGATCTTCATAGGCGGGGACGATAAACTCCTCGCTTAATCCTAGACATGCTGCAAACTTCTCCATAAATTGTTGAGCATTTTTAGGCGTAACGGAGACTGCATCTTGCATTTCAGCAATGAGCTCTGAATTATTCCATATTTTTTGCCCATCTCTTCGCCAGTAAAGCGCAAAAGCCCAACGCGGCAGGCTTTCCCCCGGGTACCATTTACCCTGACCGTAATGAAGAAAGCCCTGCGGGGCAAAGCGCGTTTGTAACTTACGAATTAACTGGTCGGCGTAGATTTTCTTTGTTGGACCAACAGCTGCAGTATTCCATTCTGGAGATTCAAAGTCATCGATAGATACAAATGTCGGCTCGCCACCCATCGTTAATCTGACATCTTGATGCGCTAGATCATTATCCACTCTCTCACCAAGCGCCTGCAATCGGTTCCATTCTTCATCTGAAAATGGCGCGGTAATCCGTGGCGGCTCTTTCAGTCGATCGATATGCATCTCAAAATGAAAGGCGCACTCTGCAGGCTCTACCACGCCAGAAACAGGTGCGCAGGATCGAAAATGGGGTGCGCTACACAGCGGCAAATGTCCCTCACCACAGAGCAATCCAGAAGTAGCGTCCAGCCCTATCCAACCTGCTCCGGGAATATATACCTCAACCCAGGCGTGAAGATCAGTAAAGTCGTGATCAGTGCCTGTAGGACCCTCTATTGGATCAACGTCTTCCTTCAGTTGAATGAGATAACCCGAGACAAAACGAGCTGCAAAACCCAATCTTCTTAAGATTTGTATCAACAGCCATGCAGAGTCGCGGCAAGAGCCTGAACGCAGCGCGAGCGTTTCATCAGGAGACTGGACGCCGCTTTCCATGCGAATAACATAACGAATGATAGATTGAATTTGCGCGTTTAAATCAACTAGAAAATCGATTGTCCGCCTTTTTGATTTATCAATAGTCTCTACAAACTCCTCAAGCGCTCCTGTAGAGGGCTCAAGCTCGAGATAGGGCGCCAATTCAGAAAGCATCTCGCTTGAGTAGTTGAATGGAAAGTCTTCAGCGCAGGGATCGATAAAAAAGTCAAATGGATTAAAAACGATCATCTCAGCATGAAGATCTACCTCAATCCGAAACTCAGCTGCTTTCTCAGGGAACACAAGCCGCGCGAGCCAGTTTCCTTGCGCATCTTGCTGCCAATTTATAAAATGCTGCTGAGGAGAAATTTTCAAAGCATAGCTTGAAATCTTTGTCCGACAATGTGGCGCGGGCCTGAGACGAATAATTTGTGGACCGAGAGCGACTGGGCGGTCATATCTGTAATGCGTGATATGCTGAAGCGCCACTCTGATCGCCACGATATTCTCCCCGTAAAAAAATATCTTTCCTTAAAACTGGGCTCTCATCCAAACCAGGCGGCAGCTTTTGCTTTAAATTTAAGATCAACCCATTAGCCCCCAACCGGCAAGCTATGGCCGTATGCGCACCTGTCTTCACAAGCTGGAACTTCACCATCCAACCCGATTGCAAAAGCGAAAGCCCGATTATTACCCCAGATTATCAACAGACTATGGCTTGCTGCCCTGATTTGCCTTCGAGACATGACCAAAATTTTTGCTTAAATAAGCAACTTAGGCGCCACAACGGGGCGAATTCCTAGACTTTGAAAAACTTAATTTTTTTATTTAGAGATTTTTCCTGGAAGCTAAATGACAAATTGACCCATAACGCCTATAGAGCCATGCTGACCAGCTCAGTCGTGCGTCGCTTCTTTTTACTCTTAAGCAGCCATCGATTATCGGCGGATCAAATCCAGAACTTAATCAGCTAAACTTACTCCAAACAAACATCACCCCAAAAGCTCAATCCCACACAACAATCGGATGATTTAAAAATGCAGATCCGTCGGCTCCTCCAATTGTTGCTATTTGGAACGCTTCTCTTGTCCGCCGCGATTGCCGCAATCGCAGTTATGCTCGTTGAGATTGAAACAAAAGTCGAAGAAGCGCAAAATAAGCGCTATCAGTCATATCTTCTTGCTGATGAACTCAGACAATCCTCAGATGATTTGACCCGATTTGCTAGGATGTTTGTCGCAACTACAGAAGAAAAATATCTAAAATTCTATTATGATATTTTAGATATTAGAAACGGGAAAATAGG
>OMIO01000113.1 GCA_900299115.1 Methylocystaceae bacterium
GAGAAATAATGGGAAATCTGGCGCTGTTAGTGGCCGCCGTTGCGAGCCTTATGTCCTTAATATTATGGTCTGAATTTATACACTGTGAATGAAGGCACGCTTCTTTGCCAGATAATATCTCGTGTAAATCATAGGCGTCCATGAATACGCGTTCCTGCAGATTACTCTGCGACTTAATATTTTTTCCAGTATTCTTTAAAGCATTCTCTGGCTGCCAGAAGGGCGCAACCGAACTTGTAAGAATGCGTCTTCCTGTTGTTACGGAGGTCCCATTGAGGATCAGAATAGGACGCCAATTTTGAACTTGTTGTGCGTATTTTGTAAAAGCATGATCGAGGCCTAAATAATTCTCATGAGTTGTATTTCTCTCTATCCAATTTTGGAAGGTTTTGATCCAGGCGTTTTCAAGTATTTCAGCGCGGTCTGGCCAAGAAAAAAATTTACTTAAGAAGTCAAGATTATCTCTAAAGAAAATACCGGCGATTGTTTCTGATAGAAAGTCTTCAGACATCAAGGCTTGCAAGCATCCGCGCCAATTTTTAGGCGCGCCAGAGCGAAACCAGAATTTTGAATGTTTTTCAGCGCAGGGTTGAAGACCCTCTGGGCTATTGGCTGTCGCCACAGCAAACATCAAGGCGCCCAGGGATCCGCCGGATACGCCAGAAATTGCAAAGATGCGATTAATGACATGGCGGGCTTTGTCGCCTTTGGTTTTTACATCTGGAAGCGGAAAATCAAAAACAGGATTGTCTAATAAGTCGCCAAGAACAGTCGCGGTAAAAAAACCAGCTCGACTGGCGCCTCCAGCGGTTGAAACAATAATTGGACGCGGACAAATTTGATTGGGCGCGCTGCAATTATTCACTACTCTCCATCGATTAATTGCTTGATCAAGCGTTGGGCGCTCCGTCATATATTCTTGAGTGCGGGTGATATCATGATGATCTCCAATGAGATAGGAGACCGCGATAAAGATCATCATCATGAAAATTGTTAAGGGTAAGCTTAATCTATGGCTCCAAAGCGCTAGCCAGGTAAACCAAGGAATCCATGCTCCGGCAAGTATTGGTACGACGAGGGCG
Organism: Methylocystaceae bacterium; assembly: GCA_900299115.1. GTDB lineage: Bacteria > Pseudomonadota > Alphaproteobacteria > Rhizobiales > Beijerinckiaceae > Methylocystis. The sequence continues at coordinate 1,083 of OMIO01000113.1, forward strand.
AGGAAAAAATAATCTGATGTAAGGTTTGGCGCGATGAGGACAATAAGCAATATTAGGCTGATAAAGCCCATCTTGACATAAGAGTGCTGAAGCTCAGTATTGATCGCTTCAGAGCTTCCTAATGCGCAGCGATATCTTTTTAATAAGGGTAATCCTCGTTTGGCTAGGGTAAGAGTTTTGGGATGATTGGCGAGGCTGCCTTTTCGAATGCTGTAAAAAACTAAAATTGCTGAAAACATTAAAAAAGAAAAGATTTGAAGAAGGTGCAGCATTTCAAAAGCAAGAGAAGATGATGCGCTTTTCGTATCAAGGTCGCCAACTTCAGGACTGGGGAGATCCTGAAAAGCAATTTGACAGGCAAGGCTGATCACTAAGGCTGTGCTTGCTGACAGGAGTCTAGGGAACCAGACGATCAGGGGGCGATATAAGAGTTGCATGCGTCGCAACGCAGTATCGTTGGGATTGCTGCCATGCGGGTAAAGCCAAAAAGGATCGTAGAGAATTGTCCGGGCCGCGGCATGGATCGGATAGGCCCAAAAAAGACAAATCGCGGCTAATAAGCCGATCCAGTATAAGATCGTTAAATAAGCGCCTTCTAATGAATTTGTTTCGGTAAGCTGGCCGCGGAAATAAAGTAAAAGATCTCTTCCTTGCGGAAATTCTATGAATAAAATGGCTGGGGCAATCAGGCCGATCATACTAACGCGACAAGCCCAAGCGACCTTAAAAAAGGCCTGCAAGGCCCTGTGCGGATGTTTGAAGAGAGCGCGAAAGGCGCGGTAAGGGCTACTCAGTTGTGTATTCCTGATTAGGTTTAGGTGAAATTTATAGATAATAAGCTTAGGATGTCCATTGTGCGCTTATGCTGGGTAAAATTGTTTGTTTATAGTTTTTAGTTCATAGCGGTAAAAACACGCCGGGGAGAAGATCAATGTTGCTGTTGCGTCTCACGCTCATGATTGGCGTCTCGCTAGGGTTAACCCAGGCGTCTAAGGCTACAGAACAAATAAAGAGTTCAGCAAGAGATAAGGTTGTGCACCGAGAAAATGAAGACGCGCGGGGAGGGGATATGAGTAAAATTGTTGATGACTTATTTATTGTTGATGGAAATGGCCAAAATGATTGGTTCGATCTCAAAAATGCTGTTCAAGGGCCATATGGTTCTGCCGATTTTAAATAGGTTCGGATTTGATTTCTCATTACAAATCCAGAGCGCATATGGTGCGTTTTTTTAAATAATCTCTTCTTATTGAAAAGATTTTTTTATCACTAAATCCCGTTTATAAGAGATGCATCATAAAATTCATTTTAATTTGCCTCTAAGCGCTTTTCGATAATCAAGATGCGCAGTCTTTTTATTTCTGCCTCTCGCCAGGTTTCAACGCTATTTTGTTTTTCTATTGCTTCATTTTTACGAATGGTTTCTGGTAGGAGGTAGGGATTGCCGGCGACATCTTTTTGAGACATTGAGCTAACATTAATCGACTGGTAGGCGATTGCTAATTTAGAAGCTTGCGCCCATGATTCCGCACATTTATCGAACGCTGCTGCAGCTATTGTGTCAGCAGATTCGCTGAGCGCTTTTAAGTATTTTTCCGCTGTTTCCTGATCGCACTTTTTTGCATTGTCGATCGAAGCTGTCGCTTCGGCTTCTTTTGGAGATGGCGCAGGTTTAGGGGGTGGCGCTTCGCTTGTCGGAGCTGTTGCCGAATTGAGTTCTTCTTTGGCCGGCGTAACCGCAGGCTTAGTTGGTTTATGTGGGCGCGCCTGAGCTTGAGCGCTGAGGGTAAGCATTAAAACGAGGCTGAAGAGAAAGATTGGAGGATATTTCAAAGCAGCTTCCCTTCAATGGTTTTTTGTTTTTAAATCATGAAATTTCTTTTACCTCACAATGTCTGATTTTCAATGTTTTGAAAAGCGTTGACGCCCCCAGCGAGCGCAGGCTGACTATTTGCTTGCGCGGTGCTGTTTAGGTGTCAACCAATTAGCCTCTGTTATGGTGTGTTGGCGTATAGGAATGAAGTTCGGGTTTATTGATGCTGCGGATTTCAGTGGCGCTGGCAAAGGCGAGGGCGACAAACCCAAGCCAGATTGCTAGGGGGAAGAATTTTTCTTTAATTTGCTGCATTTTCTCTCACCAATGAAGAATAAAAGGTGAGGCAATGAGTGCCATATCAGCGACATTTAGTCTATAGAAGCAATAGTCAAAGTATAATGAGAAAGTAGAAAATTATTCTACTTATCTATACAATATAGAAATAATATTCTCTATAAGGGTCTGGAACTCGCTTCGCCGCCAAAGCCCAAATTTCACTGTTGCCCTTAAAAAAATAAGCATTCTCCTGAGCAATTTTTTTTTGGGAGACTTTAATGCCTCCTAAAATGAGAGGGCCGCTTCGTCATTATGACAAGCGACCCTCTTTTGCGCGCTAGTTTCGCCTTGGAGGGAATAAACCGCGCGCGCAAGCGCTCCAAAAGCGTTAAAGTTAAGGTTCGACAACAACTGTGGCGCCAACGTCAACGCGTTTATACAAGTCCGCAACATCTTCATTGAGCATGCGGATACAACCATAAGATGCTGCGGAACCTATCGATGCGCGCATTTTATTTGTCGTTCCATGAATAGCGACTTCACCCTTCTCTAAAAGCATAGCGCGTGTGCCCATTGGATTATTGGGGGCGCCGCCAGGGATAACGTCTGGCAATTCTGGATGGTCGGCCCGGACATCGGCCGGTGGCGACCAGTCGGGGTTCTCTTGCTTGGCGCTTATCGACGTTACCCCGGACCATTCCTTGCCGCTTTTTGGAACTGCAACAGGATAGCTGATCGCCGACCCATCTCCTACAACATAGTAGAGACGACGTTCATTGACGTGAATGACAATCGATCCAGGAGCCGCGTCTCCATTGTAAGCGACAATATCTCTCCCGCTGAGCGTGTGGGCGTGGTGAGAAAGATTCGCTAATGCTGGCGCGGCGCCTGCTGCGCCAGCAATGAAAAGACCTAAGGCGACTGACTGAGTGATCTTTTTGATATTTAACATTGTCCCCTCCAAGGAACTTACTGTGTCGATGGAGGGAAGTTAGCTCCAGGCCTGACTGGATGACTGTGCGAAAGCGCACAAGGAAACTACCAATCAGCTTTTTTCAGATCGGGGCTTTTTACGCAGGATGAGCCAAAGGGTTAGGATTTGGTTCAGCAATCTTACTCAATATACTTTCGTCTATGTGCAAAAATGGCGTCTTATCGCCGGCTATAATCAGCGTAGTCTCCTGACGATAGGACCAGCTCTTCTCGTCATGAATCTTAACTTTTATTGTCCATTTATCCGTGCGAAAAAACTTTTCCAGAAAGGGGTTGCTGCATATCCCGAATGTTGTATCGCCGCGTTGCGCCGTTAATTCAAACTCTCGCGCATCAGGTTTCGCTTTGCCAACGGCCATCGCCACTTGTCCTCTTGGAATGGCAAGGGTTTGGATAATCGTCTCGGTCGCCGGCTCCCAAAGCCAATAACCAACCTGGTCGTGATAGGTTTCTACTTCACCGGGCTTAACGATATGCTGATGATAGCGAAGACCATAAAGTAATTGCGGGCCATTGGTTTGTGGATCAATGGGCTGGAGGTCGACATAGTCAAGGTAGGATTGCCTTTCCGGTCCTTGTTCTTTGGGGTTGATATCTATCCCTAGAGCCCCGTTCCAGCGCCCGGCCATGAAACGAAGGGGGCCTAGATTATTCAATGTATTGACGTCAAGTTCTGAGGGTTCCGTATATATATCTTTCGAAAATAAGAGATCGTTTGTCATAGGTGGCGTAGCCTTACAGCAAAGGAAAAAGATCGATAAATATATCAGCAAAATTGGGCAAAACAGGTTTTGCTCAAGCTCTGCGGCGATATGAAAGCTTTATCTTAAAGTTCAGGATGTGTTAGAGAGCGTCTTCACTGAATTGGAGATCAATTGTGACGAATTTATTAAGCGAAATCAATATGTCCTCTCAAAATATGCATGAGTTAAAAAAACATTGGCTTTGGACAATCTTATTTGGCTTATTTTTAGCGCTAGCGGGCGGCTTTGCAGTAAGCAGCGTTCTTTTTTCAACCATCGCAAGTGTGATTGCGGTTGGCATTGCGATGATTCTATCTGGTTTTGCTGAAGTGCTTCATGGATTTAAAATGCGAACTTGGGGGCACTTCTTCTGGATGTTGGCGCTGGGGGGTTTTTACATTTTTTCTGGCGCAATGGTTATGCGCAATCCGTTGTTAGCGGCAAGCTTTTTAACGCTTTTGCTGGGAGCGAGTTTGATTGCTTCAGGTATCATCAGAACCTTTATCGGCATTCAGATCCCAACAGCTGGGCCAAAGTTTTTCTTATTGGCCTCAAGTATTTTAACCTTGCTGCTAGGCGCAATTATTATTGCGCAATGGCCAACCTCTTCATTGTGGGTTATTGGAACATTTCTGGGCGTTGATTTATTTTTCGTTGGCATGGCCTGGATCGGCGTGGGTTTAGCCCTGAAAAGCACGCATTAACGCAATTGGCCGATAGTAGCGGACTGAGTTCATTTAAACGGGGCTGGCAATCCCTCTAGCCCCGTTTGTGTTCCTTATTTCGTCTCATTATAAATTCAATAAATCATTTTTTTTGTTTAAATATTTCCTGGATTGCGATCTATTTGTTGCTTAATCTTTAAGCGATGCCATATCGATTACAAAACGATACTTCACGTCACTCTTAAGCATTCGCTCATAGGCTTCATTGATTTCTTGAATAGAGATCAATTCAATATCGCAAGTAATTCCTTTATCGGCGCAGAAATCGAGCATTTCTTGTGTCTCGCGGATGCCGCCAATTAGCGATCCGGCGATAGATTTGCGTCCAAAAATGAGTGGCGCGACATCCGGCGATGGGTGAGGGCTTTCTGGTAAGCCAACAAGACACAAGACGCCATCGCGTTTTAATAAGGCTGTATAGTAATTAAGATCATGGCTGGAGCCTGCTGTATCCAGAATAAAATCAAAGCTTGAAATATGTTTTTTTGCCTCATCGCTATTTTTTGTAACAATAACGTCGTCTGCGCCGAGTTTTTTCGCATCAAGACGTTTGCTTTCAGAGGTTGTAAAAGCAACTGTATAGGCGCCCATGGCATGAGAGAATTTAATGCCCATGTGACCCAATCCACCAATGCCAACAATCCCTATTTTTTTTCCAGGGCCAGCGTTCCAATGGCGTAAGGGTGAATAGGTTGTAATGCCTGCGCATAATAGAGGGGCTGCCGCAGCAAGCTGTTCTTTTGAATGACGGATTTTTAAGACAAATTTTTCATTCACGACGATCCGCTGAGAATACCCACCTAGCGTATGACCGGGTGTTTCTTCGCATGGAGAATTATATGTTAATTTAAATCCATGCTCGCAATATTGTTCATCCCCAGTATGACATGAGACGCAGCGTTGGCAGCTGTCCACCATACAGCCAACGCCAACTATATCGTCGATATTAAATCGTTCAACGTCTTTACCAATTGCGCTGATGCGACCAATAATTTCATGGCCTGGCACGCAGGGATAAAGCGTCCCCTGCCATTCGCTGCGAACAGTATGAAGGTCCGAATGACAAACCCCACAGTAGATAATTTCAATTTGTAGATCGTTTGCGCCGGGTTTGCGACGCGTGAATGTCATTTCTTGTAATGGCGTATCACAGCTATAGGCTCCATAAGCTTTAATACTCATTTCGTTTCCTCATTATTAAGACGCATAAGTTTCTGCTACCTGGAGCGTATCGATGGGAGTAATGATAACTTTCTATCAAACATAATTTTTATAAAGCTTATGGTCAGATTATCCTAGGAATGGATAATCAGTATACCCTTCGGCGCCGCCTCCGTAGAAAGTATTTTGATTTGGAATATTTAAGGGTGCGCCCGTTTTGAATCTTTCAACAAGATCCGGGTTAGCTATAAAAGCCTTGCCAAAGGCAATGAGATCAGCCGCCCCGCATTCTATCTGGGATTGAGCTAATTCATAATTATAGCCATTATTGGCAATATAGGCTCCATCAAAGCGACTTTTCAGCTTGGCGATATCGCCTCCGGGTGGAATATTTCTTGAGCCGCCAGTCTCGCCTTCAACAAGATGCAGATAGCCTATGTTGAATTCATTAATTTTGGAAATGACATAGGAAAAGGTTTCTTGCGGATTGCTGTCGTTGGCGCTGTTGAAGGTTGAGAAGGGACTCAAGCGAACGCCGATGCGTTTGTTAGGCCATACATCTGTGAGAGCAGTAAGCACTTCTAACAGAAAACGTGTTCTATTCTCTAATGAGCCACCGTAGCTATCATTGCGCTGATTGGAATGATCACGCAAGAATTGATCAATTAAATATCCGTTAGCTCCGTGAAGCTCAACGCCATCAAA
>OMIO01000114.1 GCA_900299115.1 Methylocystaceae bacterium
GTTTTTTTGACCCCGGCGTTTTGGGCGCGCTTGAGGTTTTGCGCCAACGCGGCGGCTGGGCGGTTTCGTCTTTTACTGTGTCGGGGACTGCCGGATTGGTTTCAGATTTGGCCGCAAATTCCTGAATTGTTTGCGTTTGTGGCGCAATTTCATGCGTTATTTTTTCATTTGGCGTTTCTTGAGAAAGCGTTGGCGGCAAAGCTTGCGTTTCGAGCGCATGATCTGATTCTGGCGACGCAGGCGTAGGTTGCGCCTTTGGCGTGAGCGTCACAGGATCTTTTTTTTCTTCAGGCTCAGTCATCGTTTACGCCAATTCAGGGTTTTGATGTGCGCATCTTTAGCGCCTTGCTCTATTGCGCAGCGCTCATGAGGCTCATCAATTCAGCGCAAATTTATTAAGAGGCTTTGCGAAACACCAGCGAAGCATTCGTTCCCCCAAAACCAAAGGAATTTGAGAGCGCAATTGATATCTCGCGCTTACGCGCTTGATGCGGGACAAGATCAATTGTCGTTTCAACGGAAGGGTTATCAAGATTGCGCGTTGGCGGCGCTACGCCATGAGTCATGGCTAAAATTGTGTAGACGGCTTCAACGGCTCCCGCTGCGCCAAGTAAATGACCGATAGCGGATTTCGTGGAAGACATCGATAATTTTGAGTCAATATTGCCGAGCAAGCGTTCGACGGCGCGCAGTTCAATCTCATCGCCAAGCGGCGTCGATGTGCCATGGGCATTGACGTAATCAATATCTGCAACAGAAATATCGGCGCGTTTAAGGGCGGCTTTCATGCAGCGATAAGCGCCATCGCCATCTGGAGAGGGCGCCGTGATATGATAGGCGTCGCCGGACATGCCATAGCCAATCAATTCTGCGTATATTTTTGCCCCGCGCGCTTTCGCGTGCTCGTATGACTCAAGCACAACGCAAGCGGCGCCTTCGCCCAAGACAAACCCATCGCGATCCTTGTCATAAGGACGCGAGGCGGCTTCGGGGCGATCATTAAATCCAGTTGTGAGCGCGCGGCAGGCGGCAAAACCGGCAACGCCAATACGATTTACAGGCGATTCTGCGCCGCCGGCCACCATAACGTCAGCTTCACCAAGAGCGATGATGCGCGCGGCGTCGCCAATGGCGTGCGTTCCTGTCGCACAAGCGGTGACAACGGCATGGTTTGGACCTTTAAGTCCGTGAAGGATCGACACATAGCCAGCGACGAGATTGATAATGCGGCCGGAGACGAAGAAGGGCGATACGCGTCGTGGGCCTTTTTCTTTCAACGTTACGGAGGTTTCGTAAATACCGCCCAAGCCGCCGATGCCAGAGCCGATGAGAACGCCTGTGCCTTCTTGCTTTTCAGGCGTGTCAGCAACCCAATTGGCGTCTTTTAACGCTTGTGTCGCTGCGCTCACGCCGTAAATGATGAAATCATCTACTTTGCGTTGTTCTTTTGGATCAAACCAATCGTCGGGGTTAAACGCGCCGCTAGCTGTGTCGCCGCGCGGGATCATCGCTGCGATTTGGCAGGCAAGATCATCCGTTTCAAATGTATCAATGCGACGAAACCCATGTTCGCCGGCGATGAGGCGGCGCCAGTTTGTTTCAACGCCGCAACCCAGCGGCGACACGACGCCAAGACCGGTAACGACGACCCTGTGCATGCCTGGCTCTCTATTTCTTGAAAGAACGATTAATTATGCGCAATTTTTTGACAGGATCAAACAGAGACTGTCAAAATAAAACGCGCGCCAATTAAGACGCGCGTTTATTGGTAAGCTTTTAAGCCGACTTCGCCTTCTCAAGAAATTTGACGGCGTCGCCAACGGTCAGAATTGTTTCTGCGGCGTCATCAGGAATTTCAACGCCGAATTCTTCTTCAAAAGCCATAACCAATTCGACGGTGTCGAGCGAATCTGCGCCAAGATCATCGATAAAATTAGCTTTCTCGACGACCTGTCCAGGCTCAACGCCGAGGTGTTCAACAACGATCTTTTTCACGCGCTCGGCGACATCGCTCATTTGATTCAATCCCTGTTGCTGTGGCGCCCCTCGCGCCGACGCAGCGTAAAAAAGCGTATCATGCTTTTTGAAGCCGCAATCTCCAAAGTTCTTATGCCGCCCGGATGGTTGACTGGCTTAAGATGCTGAGATCTCAAACCAGCCTTGCAACGGGACGCTCAAAAAGCCACCCGCTTTCCGGTGCGGACCAGTTAGCATAGTTAGGCTTTGAAGGCGAGCGTCGCGGGGGGCGGCGCGCTCCTATCTCCCGGATTAACGGCGACGTCAAGGAGCCAGGCGGCAAGCAGGCCCTGATTAATGCTTACTGGGCTAAATCATCGCCATGCCGCCATTGACGTGGAGCGTTTGACCCGTGACGTAGCCGGCCTCGTTACTCGAGAGATAAACGACGGACGCGGCGACATCGGCCCCGGTTCCCAGACGGCTTGCCGGAACGGCGCTGAGGATGCGTTCTTTTTGCGTCTCATTCAGCGCGTCGGTCATTGGGCTTTCGATAAAGCCTGGGGCTACGCAATTAACGGTGATGCCGCGGGCGGCCACTTCGCCAGCTAATGATTTGGACATGCCGATCATACCGGCTTTTGCTGCGGCGTAATTGCCTTGTCCGGGATTGCCTGTGACGCCAACGATTGAGGTAATGCCGATAATCCGGCCAAAGCGTTTTTTCATCATTCCCCGGAGAGCGGCGCGCGACAGACGAAAGGCTGCCGTCAGATTAATTTCGAGCACCGTGTCCCAATCCTCATCTTTGAGGCGCATAAAAAGCATGTCGCGTGTTACGCCGGCATTGTTGATTAAAATATCCACGCCGCCCATCGCCGCTTCAGCGGCAGGCAGAAGCAAATCTGTTTCTGCACGCTGCGCCAGGTTGCAGGGGAATATGTGCGCGCGCGCCCCCAATTCTTTTGCAAGCGCCTCTAGGGCGTCCTGTCTTGTGCCCGAAAGCCCGACAGTGGCCCCGGCAGCGTGCAGACCCTTAGCGATGTCTTTGCCAATGCCGCCGCTTGCGCCCGTAACCAGCGCCGTTTTTCCAGTTAAATCAAACATTAATCTCGCTCCCACTTATTTATGCATTTTGTGGCGATCAGTCGGCCTCACCGAGAAAGGCGTGATAGGCCTCAAGATCTGCTGGCGACCCGACGCTCACGCCCCGCGCCTCGGGAGCGATGCGTTTGAGAAGGCCCGTCAGCACTTTGCCAGAACCGCATTCAATGAATTGACGCACGCCCCTCTCAGCCATGAAGCTAACGCACTCGCGCCACCGCACAGAGCCGGTCACTTGTTGAACGAGCAGCTCGCGAATGGTTTCGGGGTCTGTAACTGGTGCAGCTGTGACATTGGCCACGACGGGTGGTCGAGGCGTGTTGATTGCGGTTTTTGACAGCGCATCCGCCATCGCATGTGCGGCGGGCTCCATAAGCGCGCAATGGAAAGGCGCGGAAACAGGCAATAATACAGCGCGCTTAATGCCTTTTTCTTTCGAGATATCGATTGCGCGCTCAATCGTCGCTTTTGTCCCGGAGAGCACAACCTGCCCGCCGCCATTATCATTGGCGACTTCACAGACGCCTGAAGCAGCTTTCTGGGCGAGGCCGGCGATTTCGCGGGCTTGATCAAGATCTGCTCCAAGCAACGCCGCCATTGCGCCTTGACCAACTGGCACGGCGGCTTGCATCGCTTGACCGCGTTTTTGCAATAGACGCGCTGTATCCCAGATAGACAGCGCGCCAGAGGCCGCGAGCGCGGAATATTCTCCCAGCGAATGTCCGGCGACAAAAGCGGCGTCTCGGCTTAGATCAAGACCCGCCTCAGCCTGCAAAACACGAATTGTCGCCAAGGATACGGCCATAAGCGCGGGCTGGGCGTTTGCGGTCAGGGTGAGGTCAGCCTCTGGACCTTCAAACATTAAGGTTGAAAGCGGCTGCAGCAGCGCTTCATTGACCTCTTCAAACACGGCGCGCGCTTGCGTGAAATTATCAGCCAGGGCCTTGCCCATGCCGACAGCTTGAGATCCTTGTCCTGGAAAGATAAAGGCCCGCGACATTTCTCGTCCCCTGTTACTTTGCTTGCGCCGCGATTGAACTGTGGGGGCGGGCCTGTCAAGGCCAGGCTTTTAAGGTCTGGCGATTTCGATCAAGACCTCATTGCGTCGATTAAAGGGTAGCGTCCAGGGAGGATCATAAAAAGCGTATCGAGGCGCGCCGATCGGTTTTAACTTCTCTTGTTCCAGAAAGCGCATCAGCTTCGCTTGGTTTTGACTAAGATCGCCCTCATCAACGAGGCCAGAAAATCGGATCGCCGCAAGGCGCTGTGGCGGGAGTTCGATAAGCTCAACGGCCTGGTTATTAGGTTTTGGCAAGGTTTTCATCGAGTAACTTGCGGGCATTGTGAAGGTAACGCGCCAATTTTCTCCGGCAGGCCTTTGTCCAACTGGCGCAGTCATGGCAATTTTTTCGCCGGGTTGATTGGCGCCAAAAATATAGCCTGCAAGACGACGAAAGCCCTCGCTGATCGCGCTGCTGCGTTCTCCAGAGACAGTTGTCTCAGCGACGACTTGTGCAGCGTAATCCCGGATCTCAATATCGCCTGAGCTCGCGACAACGCTATAGCGGGCGTGTTCGACGTCCGAGTCAGCTTTCACTTGGGCTCCTGAAATTAAAATTAAGAGCGCAGCTAAAACGCTTCGCATGGAATCCTCTCCTCGACATAAAAGTGTAATCGATTTTTAGTCTCTTGCGACTGGAGCTGGAAAATCGGGTTATAGCTTCCCAGTTAGCGGGCGTCTGATTTGGGCTTGAGGTCAGCGACAACGCTTGGGTCAGCCAAGGTTGATGTGTCTCCTAAAGCGTCATAATCGCCCTCGGCGATTTTACGTAAAATGCGGCGCATAATTTTACCTGAACGCGTTTTAGGCAGCGCAGGCGCGAATTGAATAACATCAGGCGTTGCAATGGGACCGATTTCTTTTCGCACCCAGGAAATAAGTTCCGCGCGTAAATGTTCGCTTGGCGCAACATTGGTCATGAGGGTGACATAGGCATAAACGCCTTGTCCTTTTAAGGCATGCGGAAAACCAACAACGGCGGCTTCACAAACTTTTTCATGCGCCACCAATGCGCTCTCGATTTCAGCCGTGCCTAAGCGATGGCCAGAAACATTGATGACATCATCAACGCGGCCTGTAATCCAATAGTAGCCGTCTTCATCCCGTCTTGCGCCGTCGCCGGTAAAATATTTACCTGGATAGGCGCTAAAATAGGTTTGGGCGAAGCGTTCATGATCGCCGTAAACCGAACGCATTTGTCCTGGCCAGGAGTCGGCGATGACAAGATTGCCTTCACAGGCGCCTTGTAGAACAACCCCGTTCGCATCAACGATTTCCGCTGCAACGCCAAAGAAAGGTCGCGTCGCTGATCCAGGCTTAAGGTCCGTGGCGCCAGGCAAGGGTGAGATTAAAATTCCTCCTGTTTCTGTTTGCCACCAGGTATCAACGATTGGACAACGATCTTCGCCAACAACATGATAATACCAATGCCAGGCTTCGGGATTAATGGGCTCGCCGACAGAGCCCAACAGACGTAACGAGCGACGACTTGTTGTTTTTACGGGGGCGTCGCCTGCCGCCATTAATGCGCGCAGAGCGGTAGGAGCAGTATAGAAAATAGTAACGCCGTGCTTATCAATCACGTCCCAGAAACGCGATTGCGATGGATAGTTTGGCGCGCCCTCAAAGAGGAGCGTTGTGGCGCCATTGGCCAGCGGGCCATAAAGAATATAGCTATGACCTGTTACCCAACCAACGTCAGCGGTGCACCAATAAATATCGCCCTCGCGATAATCAAAAATCAGTTCATGGGTGAGCGAGACATGAACAAGATAACCGGCGGTTGTATGTAACACGCCCTTGGGTTTTCCTGTCGAGCCTGAAGTATAGAGGATAAATAAGGGATCCTCTGCAGACATCTCTGAATAGGGACAATCGGGAGAGACTTTAGTTTTTTCTTCTTCGTAATAAAAATCGCGGCCCGGGATCATTTCAACGGGCGCGCCAGTGCGATGCACGACAATTACTTTTTGCGTCAAGCTTTGGCTTGGAGGGAGCTTATCAATCGCTGCGTCAACATTGGCTTTGAGCGGTATCCGCCGTCCTGCGCGCACGCCCTCGTCCGCTGTGATGACCAGAGCGCTTGAGGCGTCTTCAATCCTGCCCGCAAGCGCTTCTGCAGAGAAACCGCCAAAAACAACAGAATGGATTGCGCCAATTCGCGCACAGGCCAGCATGGCGAAAGCTGCTTGTGGGATCATAGGCAAATAGATTGTTACCCGGTCGCCTTTAGAAACGCCATGACGCTTTAAAACATTGGCGAAAAGACAGACTTCTTCATGCAGTTGCGCGTAAGTAAATGTGCGGGAGAGCGCAGGATCATCGCTCTCCCAAATGATCGCAGGTTGGTGCGCCCGCTGCGATAAATGTCGATCAATGCAATTCATTGAGACATTTGTGGATCCATCCGCAAACCAGTTGATCGAGACATTATGGAGATCAAAACTTGTCTCTTTTACTTTTGTAAAAGGTTTGATCCAGCTGATTCCTTGCGCCTGCTCAGCCCAACATTTTTCTGGTTCGCTTTGGGCGCGTTGAAATAATTTTTCATAAGTTTCTGCGTTAATATGCGCAGTTTTTTTCCAATCTCCCGGGACGGGATAAATTGCATGTGTCATGATGCCGACGTTTCGTTTTTTTGTTGCGCCTCAAGCGCAAGATCAAGGTTATGTTGCGTGCGACGCATCATGAGCCGCATGAGATAAAAGCTAAATTCTGGATCTTGAGCGGCAAGCTGAAGCAAATCATCGTAGCGCAAGCAGAGCAATTCAACATCCGTATGGGCGATGGCGGAGGCTGTTCGCCGATTTTCTTCAGTGAACATGCCCATTTCGCCAAAAAAAGCTCCGGGTTTGAGCGTGACATCCGGCTCGACGAGTTTCACCTCGCCGCGCAATAATACATAGGCTTCATCTGCAAGATCGCCCTTATAATGCAGTCGAAATCCCTTTGAGAGTTTAAGCGGCCGCATATAGGGCCGCAGCCATTCGTAATCGAAAACGCCTTCATTAGCTTGCTGAAATGCGTGACGGATATCGCTAACAAGCCGGCGTATTTGTACGAGTCGAACAACATTCACCGGCAAGAGAAAGGCGTGGAGAGCGCAAAGCGAGTAAATGCCGGTGTGGAAAAAATAGACGCCAAACAGGCCGTTGGAAATGATTGCGGCAATCCGCAGCGGGATCATTGTGTTCGAGACAAAGACGAACACATTCGCCGCCGCGGCAAAATAACCAACCGCTTCGACAAATATTAGATTCATGCGCTGATCTCGAACGCCGCTGGAGGAACGCGCGCTTTAAAGCAGATTCTGCGCCTCTGGCATAGTTGGCGCCCGACTTGGGGTGTGTGCGCCCTTTGCGTGCGGCCAATCAATTTGTTAAACGGCGCAATCTGGAGCGCAGCCCCCGCGCCTCGCCCTTTTCAAGGCAGAAAAATGCAAAAATTCACCTCACTCACCGGGATCGCCGCGCCGCTGCCCATCATGAACGTCGATACGGACATGATTATCCCTAAGCAATATCTCAAAACGATTGCGCGCACGGGGCTGAGCCGGGGATTGTTTTCTGAAATGCGTTATTTGGAATCGGGCGGCGAAAATCCGGATTTCGTGCTGAACCAGCCCGCTTATCGGAACGCCTCGATTTTGGTTGCTGGCGATAATTTTGGCTGCGGCTCTTCGCGCGAACACGCGCCTTGGGCGCTGTTGGACTATGGATTGCGCTGCATTATTTCCACGAGTTTTGCAGATATTTTCTACAATAATTGTTTCAAAAACGGCATTTTGCCGGTGACGGTTGGCCAGGAAGACTTGGATCAATTGATGAAGGACGCCCAGCAAGGCGCAACCTTGACGGTTGATCTTGTGAGGCAAGAAATTCTTGGATCTAACGGAATTAAAATTACATTCGACATCGACCCCTTTCGCAAGCATTGTTTGCTCAACGGTCTCGATGACATTGGCTTGACGCTAGAAAAGGCGGATAAGATTGACGCCTATGAGGCGCGGGCGGCAAAAACGCGGCCGTGGACTTAGGCGGCGACGGATAGGGAAAATTGAAGTCACTTGCTGATTTCTCAGAGCGTTTGCGCGCTGTCGCAACGCCATTGACCAGCGCCTATCAGGCGCTGGAGGCGCGTTTTCGCCCCGGAAAGACGTCAACAAAGCAAGATGAGCAAGCGGAAGCGCAGTGGCGCGAGAATAATGATCAAATTTTAGGCGCTGATTCCCCCTCTGGCGCGCAGTCCCCTGTGAGCGTCTCGAGCTATCTTTCAGAAGCGACCGGCGAGGATGGGCAAGGAATGCTCTCCATCCATAATCTCGCCAAATCCTATAAGGCCCGACGGGTGGTTGAAGATGTCAGCCTGCATGTCAAACGCGGCGAAGCGGTGGGATTGCTGGGTCCAAATGGCGCCGGAAAAACAACTGTTTTTTATATGATAACGGGTCTGGTGAAACCAGATAAGGGCATCATTTCGCTTGATGGCTATGATGTGACGCCCTTGCCTATGTATCGTCGCGCACGACTGGGAATAGGCTATCTTCCGCAAGAAGCCTCGATTTTTCGAGGATTGACGGTAGAGGAAAATATTCGGGCGGTTTTAGAGATCACCCAGCCAGACGAGGCAAAGCGCCAAGAGGAACTTGATGCGCTGCTCGATGAATTTCGCTTGACCCGATTGCGTGAATCGCCGGCGATTGCGCTTTCCGGCGGAGAAAGGCGGCGCTGCGAGATCGCCCGGGCGTTAGCCGGCCATCCTTCTTTCATGCTGTTGGATGAACCCTTTGCGGGTATTGATCCAATCGCTGTCGGCGATATTCAGGATTTGGTGCGCCACTTAAAGGCGCGCGGAATTGGGGTGTTGATCACAGATCACAGCGTTCGTGAGACCCTTGGCTTAACGGATCGCGCTTACATCATCTACAGCGGTCATGTGCTCACCGAGGGCCCGCCCGAGGAGATCGTCGCCAACCCGGATGTGCGACGGATTTATCTTGGCGAAGACTTTAAAATGTAGCCCGCCCAAAAATTATGCTTGCCTAAATAATAGACAAATCTTCGTAAGGTCGCCAAATATTTGGCCCTTGGGAAGATGATTTCGCATGCTAGCTTTTTCTCACAAGCAAATTTTGGGCCGATTGGCCCGCTCACGCTGTGAGGAGGAGTCCGTGGCGCTCTCAACTAAGCTCATGATTCGTCAGGGTCAGTCGCTCGTGATGACCCCGCAGCTGTTGCAAGCGATTAAGCTGTTGCAATTTTCGAGCACGGAATTATCCGCTTTTCTTGACGAGGAGATGGAGCGTAATCCGCTGCTGCAAAAAGAAGAAGCAGTGGAGACAGCCGAGGCGGGCTCCTTGCTTGAGAGAGAGCCGCTGCCTGAGCCGCAGGAAGGGGATTGGGCGCGCGCTGATTTTCTTGCCAATGAGCAAGGACCGATTGCTGACTTAGGCCTTGATATTGGCAATGCCTATGAGGCTCCTGAGCCCACCAGAATTGATGCACAAGGAGAGGACTTATCTGGCCTCTCAACAAGCGCCTGGGCGGGAATGGGCTCTGGCGGCGGCGAGAGGGGAGAGGCCGCCAATCTTGAGGCTTATGTTTCCCAGCGTCCGAGCTTGCAGGCGCATCTTAATGATCAACTCTCGATGAGTCGTTGTGAGCCAGACAGTCGGATCATCGGCGCAATGATCATCGACGCGATCGATGAAACTGGCTATCTGCGCGAGAGCGTCGAAGAAATTGCACAACGGCTCGATGCGCCCGAAAGCAAAGTCGCAGAGATGATACAAACGATTCAGGGTTTTGACCCTTGTGGCGTTGGCGCGCGCGATCTTTCAGAATGCCTGGCCATTCAGCTTCGCGAACGCGATCGTTTTGATCCGGCGATGCAAATCTTTATTGCTAATTTACCTCTCGTCGCTCGGCGCGATTATGCGCGTCTTTCCCGTTTGTGCGGCGTTGATGAGGAAGACATCGCCGATATGGCGGCGGAAATCCGTCGACTAGATCCCAAGCCTGGACGGGCTTTTTCTAATGCGCCTGTGCAGTCGATCATTCCAGATGTTATTGTTCGCGCTGGTAAGGACGGCTCTTGGCTCGTTGAGCTTAATTCAGAAGCCTTACCGCGCGTTTTGGTAAATCACACCTATGCGGCGCAGGTGGGCGTTGGCGCGCGGGGCGTTGATAAAACTTTTATTTCGACCTGTTTGCAAAACGCCAATTGGCTGACGAAAAGCCTTGAGCAGCGCGGTCGGACAATTTTAAAGGTCGCCTCTGAGATCGTGCGCCTACAAGATGCTTTTCTCACCAGCGGCGTTCAGCATTTGCGACCACTTAATTTGCGCACCATCGCCGATGCGATTGGAATGCATGAATCAACAGTCTCGCGCGTAACGTCCAATAAATACATGATGACGCCGCGGGGTTTGTTTGAACTAAAATATTTCTTCTCGGCTTCAATCGCCACCACAACGGGACGCGAAGCCCATTCGGCGGAAGCCGTAAGGTTTCGCATCCGGCAAATGATCGATCGAGAAACGCCAGAAAATATCTTGTCTGACGACGCTATCGTGGCGCGCTTAAAGGCGGCGGATATTGATATCGCCCGCAGAACCGTGGCGAAATACCGGGATAGCCTTCATATCCCCTCCTCAGTCGATCGACGCCGCAGCAAGCAGTTAGAACAGCGCCGAACGGTGAATGGCTAGTCGTGGAGACAATATGTCAACACGACCCATTGACTTAAGCGACAGAGCCTTTTAACCGTTCGGCGAATTTCAATTGACTGCCTTCGTGCAGTCCAAACGGCCGAGGCTGCCGCAACAAAAGTGCAATAAGAGCGTTTTCGTCGCTCGAGTAGACTTTCTTCATAAAACTGGCGGCCTCAATGGCTCGAAGAGTTTCCCTCTTCGCAGCAAAGCGCCTGGCGCGTAAAAAAAGGTTGGATGACGATGACGCTCAGAGTGTCGGGCAAAAACATGAGTATTGGCGACGCGTTGCGCACGCATATCACGCAGCGCTTAGACCAGGCTGCGGCTAAATATTTCGACGGCGGCGTTTCGGGCCATGTCACGCTCACGCCCGAGGGGTCTGGTTACCGTGCGGATTGCAGCTTGCATTTGACTTCAGGCGTGGTGTTGCAGTCGGACGGCCGGGCGCAAGAGCCTTACGCCACGTTTGATCAAGCCGCCGAACGCATTGAGAAACGTTTGAGGCGCTATCATAGCCGTCTCAAAAGTCATCATGACGGGCATGCGCATGAATTGGCGCCCAGCTACGTGATTGAGGCGCCAGATCAAGAAAAGGATGCGCCGAGCGAATTTAGCCCTGCAATTATCGCAGAGTCGACCACAAAATTACGCCGCATGGCTGTTTCCGACGCTGTTTTGGATCTCGATTTGACCGGCGCCCCGGTAGTCGTCTTCCGCCACGCCCAGTCAGGACGCGTAAACATTGTTTATCGTCGCGCGGACGACAACATCGGCTGGATTGATCCGCCAACCGCTGACTGAAAATTAAGCCATAATCTTGACTTTCGCGGCATATAATTTGCGTTTTGACCTCCTATGGAGCGCAAGCAGCCGGCTGAAAGCCGATCCTAAACTTTAAGATAGACAGGGCTTCGCATGCGGCTCACGGATTTTATCTCGCCGGAAGCAATTATCGCCAATGTAAAGGCGACGACAAAAAAACAACTCCTTATGGAGTTAAGCGAGCGCGCCGCGCAATTATCAGACGTGTCGGCGCGAGAAATCTTTGACGCTTTGCTTCATCGCGAGCGATTAGGATCAACGGGTATTGGCGAAGGCGTCGCCATTCCCCATGGCAAATTAGCAAAAGTAAAATCTATCTTTGGCATATTTGCGCGGCTCGAGCGTCCTATAGATTTTGACTCGCTCGACGGCGCGCCGGTGGATCTTGTTATTTTGCTGATTGCGCCGGAAGCATCCGGGGCGGATCATTTAAAAGCCTTGGCTTGCGTTGCGCGCGTCTTGCGTGACGCGCCTTTGGTCTCAGCGGTGCGTGCGACGCGTGATAATGCAGCGCTTTATTCTTTGATTGAACAGCGGTCGACGCCGCACGCCGCTTAAAGCGATTAGCTCTTAAGCGTCGCGTTTTTGCGACCGCTTATCAAAAAACAGAGCCTGACTAATCACGGCTTTGAGACTTTCAACGCTAAAGGGTTTTGTTACAAGAAAGGCAGGCTCAGGCGGCGCGCCAGTTAAAAACCGTTCTGGATAGGCGGTGATGAAAATGACTGGCGTCGAGAGCGTATCCAAAATTTCATTCACCGCGTCCAACCCAGAGCTTCCGTCAGCAAGCTGAATATCCGCCAAAATAAGGCCTGGCTTTGAACTCCCGATATTTTCTACCGCCTCGCGATGCGTTCGCGCCATGCCGGTAACGCGATGGCCTAATTCCTCGACGATGGCGCGCAGATCATGGGCGATAAAGGGTTCGTCTTCGATAATTAAAACATCGGTGGCGATTTGATCTGCGATTTCATCATTCGCTTGAGAAATGAGATCTTGGGCCTCTTGATCTGACACGCTGAGAATTTCAGCAACATCTGCAGGCGTGAAGTTTTCCAGCGCGTTGAGCAAAAAAGCCACTCGCGGACGCAAAGAAATCGCCTCAAGCCGACTTCGGGCGCTATCAGCCTGAAGCAGGCGCGCGCCCGCATCTGGGTCAGCGTTGAGCGCTTTCGTCCAGACATCGAGTAAAAGACGATAAAGAGCGATTTTGAGGTTGTTGGCCTGGCCGAGGCGCTCTGGCTCAGCGACTAGGGTCTCAAGCATAGCGAGAACATAGCCGTCGCCCCCCTCTCTGCTGCCGACTAATGCGCGGCCAAAGCGGCGAAGATAGGGGATTTGGGCTGAAACATCGTTGGAAATCGACATATTTTGGCTATCCCCAATCCCTGAATGCGCTACATGTGTACGTTTAAGCTCTGCTCCGCGACAAACGGACCCGTCTTTTTACGGAACCAATTCGGCGGCCAAGCGTTTTACCCCATATCCTGCGGCGCACTATAACGCGCCCGGAAATCGGCGCGCTAGAAAAAACGTGTCTGGAAGCATTTGAGGATTTTATGGGGAAAAAAAATGTCGAAGGTCATTTCTCGCATCCTCAAAGTCAAAATGACATAGCGGAATTATCGCGTTCCTTTTTTTTAGACACTGAGATATCGGGCAAAAAATCCATGACAGCGGCTTTTCATACAGAGACGACTTCGCGTCGTTCGTTGGGCGCTTGTGGAAAGGCCATAGCTGGAGCAGCACCCAATATGACGAAAGCCAAAAAAGAGCATGCTGTTGATTTTGGCGATGTGATCGGCAAAGAACTGCAAAATCTTTATGATGACGTTGTGGCCCAGCCTGTGCCAGATCGTTTTCTCTCTCTCTTGAACCAGCTTGAAAAGAATGCTCTATCCTCAAGCGCGCCTTCACGCGCGCCTAGGGAGAGAGAGTGAACGACAAGGGACCAGTTTCTTCAAATTCTTCTGGCCCAAAAGTCGATCTCATTGCGTCGATACCAAGTTTGCGCGCTTTCGCCGTTTCCATATGCGGCAATTCAGATCGCGCTGACGACCTCGTCCAAGAAACATTAGTGAAAGCCTGGAGCAGCCTCGACTCCTTCACAGAAGGAACAAATCTGACTGCTTGGCTTTTTACGATTTTACGCAATATCTATTACAGCGAATTTCGAAAGCGCCGGCGCGAAGCTTCAGATCCGGACGGCGAATATGCCGCCGGCTTAATCGCTCCCGATTCCCAAGAAGCGCATATGGAATTTCTAGATTTCCGCGAAGCAATGCAAAAACTACCGCTTGATCAACGCGAAGCGCTAATTTTAGTTGGCGCTTCTGGCATGTCTTATGAAGACGCCGCAGAAATTTGCGGCTGCGCTCCTGGCACGATGAAAAGCAGGGTTAATCGCGCACGCACGCGACTGGCGGAGCTGATGTCATTGCCTTCAACAAAATTATCTGAAAAACGCCCCTCAGGCCGCACGCCGTCCAATTCCTGACATTGATCATCTTGAGGAAATGACGCATAGGCTGGCGCGTGACTGTTTGCATGTGAGCGAGCCTAATCATGACTGAAGAACACCGTATTGAGCGCGATTCATTTGGCGATATCGCTGTGCCCGCTTGGGCTTATTGGGGCGCTCAGACACAACGTTCTCATGAAAATTTCCCCATAGGCGGTCAGCGCATGCCTATTCAGGTCGTGCACGCATTAGCGCGGGTTAAACTTGCCGCAGCGCAGGTGAATGCAGAAAAAGGCCTCATTGCCGTAAATGTCGCCAAAGCGATTGAAGCCGCAGCGCAAGAAGTCATTGACGGCAAATTTGACGATCATTTCCCGCTCGTTGTTTGGCAGACGGGGTCTGGCACACAGTCTAATATGAATGTGAATGAAGTCATCGCCAATCGCGCAAATGAACAATTAGGCGCAGGTAAAGGCGTAAAATCGCCCGTACATCCAAATGATCATGTCAATTGCGGCCAATCATCAAATGATAGTTTTCCGACAGCTATTCACATAGCAGTCGCATTAGAGATCACGCATAAATTATTGCCTGCATTATTGCGCTTGGAGGCGGCCTTTAATCGCAAGGCCGCTGAATTTAATCACATTGTTAAAATTGGGCGCACGCATTTGCAAGACGCGACGCCTGTCACGCTCGGGCAAGAGTTTTCCGCCTATGCCGCTCAAGCAAAAAATGGCGTGCGGCGCATTCGTGAAACCCTTCCAGATCTTCTTGCTTTAGCGCAAGGCGGTACGGCGGTTGGCACAGGGGTGAACACCGCCAAAGGATTTGATGTCGCTTTCGCTGAAAAAATTGCACAACAAACCGCGCTTCCTTTTGTAACAGCGTCAAATAAATTTGAAGCCTTGGCGACGCATGATGCGATTACGTTTTCACACGGCGCGATGAACGCATTCGCGGCGGGGCTTTATAAAATTGCCTGCGATATCCGTTTAATGGGCTGTGGTCCACGCGCAGGCTTGGCAGAATTGAGACTGCCAGAAAACGAGCCTGGATCCTCAATTATGCCAGGTAAAGTCAATCCTACGCAGGTTGAGGCAATTACCATGCTCTGCGCAAGAATTTTTGGCAATCAACAAACAATCAGTTTTTCTTCCTCTCAAGGACATCTCGAACTCAATGTGATGAAGCCGGTAATTGCTTTTGCAATGCTTGAAACAATAGAATTATTAGCCACTGGCGTAGATAGTTTCATCACGCGTTGTGTGAATGGCATTGAGGCGGATGAGGCGAATATCAAACGTTTTCTAGAGCGATCTTTGATGTTGGTGACGGCGCTGGCGCCGAAAATTGGCTATGACGCAGCATCAAAAATTGCGCGCGCCGCGCATAAAAATGGAACCAGCTTAAAGCAGGAAGCGCTTGCGTCAGGTAAGGTTACAGAAGCAGAGTTTGATGCGATTGTGCGGCCTGAAAAAATGCTAGCGCCTAATGAATGATGGTTATGATTCTTTCATAGGACGGCGCGTGAGAAGATCGGGGCGTCTTTCTTTGGTTATTTTATGAGCCTGCTCCTGGCGCCATTTTGCTATTTTTGCATGATCTCCTGAGGTGAGAATTTCTGGAATCTCTTGTTCTTCAAAGCGGCGCGGCCGCGTGTAATGAGGATATTCAAGAAAGCCAGATTCAAAACTTTCCTCAACGCCGGAAGCCGCCGCGCCCATAACGCCTGGCAATAACCGCACACAAGCATCCATCAGCGTCAGCGCCGGAATTTCTCCGCCAGAAAGAATATAGTCGCCAATACAAATTTCCTCGAGTTGGCGGGCTTCGATGATGCGCTCGTCAACGCCTTCATAGCGCGGACAAATTATGATGACGCCTGAAGCTTGGGCTAATTTACGCACATGCGCTTGCGTTAAGGGCTTGCCTCTCGGCGACATCAAAAGACGGGGTCTCGCGTCATCTGGGGTTAAGAGTGAGTCAAGGGCTGCGGCAAGCACATCGACACGCATCACCATGCCGGGCCCCCCGCCCATAGGCGCATCGTCCACACTATGATGGCGCCCTAATCCGTGATCGCGGATTTGTTTAGTTTCTAATGACCAGAGGCCGCGCGTGAGAGCCTCGCCTGCCAATGAACAGCCTAGTGGACCTGGAAAGATTTCGGGAAAGAGCGTTAAAACTGTCGCGCGCCACATGAAGGGACTATGGCATAGCGATAGGAAATGCGGCTAGTCCTCAGGCGAAGCTTGCGTTTCAATTGGAGGATTAATCACAAGATAGCCCGCGTTAAAATCAATGTGGGGAACGATCAGTTTGGTAAAGGGCAGAAAATATGTTTCCGCGCCACTCACAGGTTTAATTTCAAGAATATCTCCAGCGCCAAAATTTCTAACGTCGCAAACATGCCCCAGCGTCTCGCCATCAGCCGCGACGGCGCGCAATCCAATCAAATCCGCACAGTAAAATTCATCTTGCTGGGCTGGTGGGAGATTAGCGCGAGAAAGATAGAGCTCCAAGCCCGTAAGCGCTTGCGCGCTCTCACGCGATGTAACGCCCGCAACGCGCGCCAGCAACATGTCTTTGCCATGAGGATGGACGCTCAAGAGCTCAATGCTTTTTGCGCCAGTCTTATCTGTAAGAACGCCATAGTCGGCGATTGACGTTGGGGTTGACGTAAAGCTTTGAAGCCGGATCTCGCCGCGCACGCCATGAGGCGCGCCGAAGCGTCCTAACAACACAAATTTATTGTTGTGATGGCTGGACATAAAAAATGCTGTCTGACGCAACCGTCAGACAGCTTCTTTAAAATTTATTCTGCGCTGGCTTCAGCAGCAGGCTCAGCTGCGACTTCAGCGGCTTTTGTCGCTGCTTCTGCGGCAGCTGCAGCGCGTTCTTGCGCCTTCTTTTTTGGCTGAGCTTGGTCTGGAGTGTTGCGCGCCTCGCGCTTCAATAAGCCGGCTGCGTCCAAAATACGCGCGACGCGATCGGTCGGTTGCGCGCCTTTTCCAAGCCATGCTTTCGCTTTTTCCACTTCGAGCACCACGCGATCCGTTGCGTCCTTGGCTTTTAAGGGATCAAAAACGCCAATTTTTTCAATGTAACGGCCGTCGCGAGGGCTGCGGGAGTCTGCAACAACAATACGATAAAAGGGCCGCTTCTTAGCGCCGCCGCGCGCCAGTCGAATTTTCAAAGACATGGTTTTTCCTTAGGTTGAGTGTGATTTGGTTACTTTTTCTTTCCAAACGGGTTGATCCCGCTCAGCAATCCGCCGCCAAGCCCAGGAAGGCTTGGTTTTTTTGCAAGAAGGTCTGCGGGGGGCGCCGCAGGGATGCCGCCACCCAAACCAGCTGGCGGCGCGCCACCGAGCTTTTCTTGCATTTTTTTCAATTCTTCCTCGGAGGGCATTTGCATGCCGCCGCCAAGACCCATCATTTGCGCGGCCTTGCCCATCAGGCCGCCACGCTTGCCGCTCCCGAAAGATTTCATTAAATCCGCCATTTGACGGTGTTGTTTGAGCAGACGGTTCACATCTTCAACTTTGGCGCCCGATCCAGTTGCGATGCGTTTTTTTCGCGATGCTTTCAAAAGATCTGGGTTGCGTCGCTCGCGCGGCGTCATTGAGAGAATGATTGCGCGCTGACGTTTGATCATCCCATCGTCGAGATTAGCTTTTGAGATCTGGTCTTTCATTTTGGCGACGCCCGGCAGCAATCCCATAATGCCGCCTAAGCCGCCGATTTTTTCGACCTGAGCAAGCTGATCGCAAAGATCTTGCAGATCGAATTTACCTTTCGCCATGCGCTCAGCGGCTTTGCGCGCCTGTTCGGCGTCAATTGCTGCTGCAGCTTTTTCGACCAGCGCGACGATGTCGCCCATACCAAGAATACGATTGGCGATACGCGTTGGCGCAAATTCATCCAGCGCGTCCATCTTTTCGCCAATGCCGATCAATTTGATCGGCTTGCCGGTGACGTGACGCATGGAGAGCGCGGCGCCGCCACGCCCATCGCCATCCATACGAGTCAGCACAATGCCAGTGATGCCGACGCGATCATCAAAATTCTTGGCGAGATTGACCGCGTCCTGGCCAGTTAAGGCGTCGGCGACAAGCAGGATTTCGTGCGGGCTGGCGTAGGATTTAATATCCGCCATTTCCTGCATTAAGGGTTCGTCGATATGCGTGCGGCCCGCAGTATCCAAAAGGACGACGTCAAATCCTTCAAGACGGGCTGCTTCCATGGCGCGCCTTGAAATCTGCACCGGCGTCTGGCCGGCGATGATTGGCAATGTGTCGATTTCAACCTGACGTCCCAAAATCGCCAATTGCTCTTGAGCGGCGGGACGTTTCACATCTAAAGAGGCCATCAACACGCGTTTGTTGTGACGCTCTTTTAGTCTTTTCGCGATTTTTGCAGTTGTTGTTGTTTTACCCGCGCCTTGCAGGCCGACCATCATGATTGCAATCGGCGGGTTAGCCGCAAGATTAATCGGCTCTGCGTCGCCTCCGAGCGTTTCGATTAGAACGTCATTGACGATTTTGACGACCATTTGGCCGGGAGAGACGGATTTAATAATGCCAGCGCCAACAGCGCGATCGCGCACCTTATCCGTGAAGGAGCGGACAACATCGAGTGCGACGTCGGCTTCAAGAAGCGCGCGTCGGATTTCTTTCAAAGCTTCTGCAACGTCGCTTTCGCTGAGAGCGCTCCGGCGCGTCAGCCGATCGAAAACGCCGGAGAGCTTTTCGGAAAGGCTCTCAAACATAAATTTCTCTCCCAGGGATCAGGATTTGACTGAGACCGATCCCAACACAAAGAACGCCCGGGGGCGCATCGCGCTGCCGAACGTTGGCCCGTCGTCTCAAGAACGACTAGGCTGCTAGTTAAATTTCTCTCTCGAGATTTCCATGTGCTTTAGGCGTGAGCGGCTTTTGAGTCAATCGTTGGCATTTGGGCTGCGATTGCGGCGAGACGCCGCTCGGCCAACTTTTTGACCCTGACCCTGCCCTCATCGGACATCGTCATCCAATTGCCAATTTCCTCCCGCGTGCGGCCGCAGCCGGAGCATATGTCCGCAGAGTTGAGCGCGCAGAGCTTCCTGCAGGGACTTTCGACCATTTTCTCTTTGATCTTCTCGGTTTTTAGGCTTTTTTGAAGCGTTACTCTTCAACAGTTGATCATATAAGCCCAAAGACCAGAGAGCGTCGAGCCCTATGACGCATAGCTCAGAGACCCCAAGCTTAGAGGAATTTCTCCTCGCCTTAACGGAAGAAAGGCCCGATGGCCTCTCCTCTCCTCTCCGCGCGCTTTGGTTTGACGCAAACAATGATTGGCGATCAGCCCACCACTGCGTCGATGCGCGCTCTGACGTCGCCTCAATGCGGGCTCACGCTTATCTGCATCGAAAGGCGGGCGATCTCACAAACGCTGCTTACTGGTATCGCCGCGCCGGGCTTCGCCCCTATCAAGGAGCATTGTCGGATGAATGGCTCGAGATTGCGAAAATGTTGTGTAGCTAATCAATAATGTATCTTTCCGCATTCAGAACGCACGTATTTTGCTGTTGGCGCATATATCTTTTCATCTTGGATAGAATAAGAGATTAGGCGCAGTGCTCTTGGCGGTCGAAATTGCTGCGCAGCATAAAATGCCCTAAGCAGCGGAAGAGTGGGTTCAGAGTTTTTTCGCGCTGACCTGGGCTTAAGAAGGTAATTTTTATGGATGAGGCGGCGTCACCTAAGCCTGCAGAATTTCGGCAGGTCATGGTTGGCTTGGGTCTCGCCATGCTTCTATCTGCGCTGGATCAGACAATTGTTGTCACAGCGATGCCAACCATCGGCCAGGAGCTTGGAGATCCCCAGAATCTCCCTTTAATCGTTACATCTTATTTGGTCGCCGCGACGACAGTGACGCCGCTGTATGGAAAATTTGCCGATGTTTATGGCCGTCGTCACATTTTGGCGGCAGGTTTGATTATTTTTATCCTTGGCTCAGTCGCCTGCGCCATGGCGTCGACAATGGGCCTATTAGCCGCCGCTCGATTTCTGCAAGGAATGGGCGGTGGAGGCCTTATTTCTCTGGCCCAAACTGTAATTGCTGATTTGGTGACGCCCCGAGAACGCGGCCGCTATCAAACCTATTTTGCCGCTGTTTTTGCAACCTCAAGTATTGCGGGTCCAGTATTGGGGGGCTTTTTTGCTCAATATCTTCATTGGTCGCTGATTTTTTGGATCAACGTTCCGCTTGGCTTAGCTGCGCTTTCGTCATCAATAGGCGCTTGAAACTCCTGCCTCAACCGCGCCATCCTCACCGGATCGATTATTTTGGCGCGAGTTTATTAGTGATCGCTTCAGGGGCCCTCGTCCTAGCGTTAGGCCGTCTTGGAGGGCGCTTTTCATGGATTTCACCCCCAGTTTTAGGTCTTTTTGGCCTCTCTGCTCTATTTTGGGCCATTTTTGTTTGGCGGACGTGGACTTTTGAGGAACCCTTGATCCCAACACGCTTGTTCAAGCTTAATATCATGCGCGATGCGGTGATTTCGAGCGCATTGGGGTTAGGAGCCTTTGTGGGTCTTTCCGTTGTGATGCCCATATACTTCGAGGGCGTTATTGGTCTTAATCCCCGTGATTGCGGTCTTGCCCTTATTCCACTCATGATCGCCACCGTCATTGGCGCGGCGAGCGCTGGTCGGATTATGGCGCATCATGCGCATTATAAAATTATGCCGGTGATAGGGCTTCTTTTTGCTGCGCTCGCAGCGCTTTTTCTGGCCTGGCGACTGGAGAGCCTCTCTTTTTTGGGCTTAAATATTTTATTGGTTATCAGCACTTTTGGCGTTGGCGCGATGCTGCCGATTGCGACTGTATCCGTTCAAAACGCTGTGGATGTGCGGGATCTTGGAACAGCGACTGCGGCCATGCAGTTTTTTCGGCAATTAGGCGCGGCGGCGCTTGTGGCGCTTTTTGGCGCATTGGCCTTGGGGGGCGGGCGCGCGGATCTTCTAGCGTCCGCTGCGGATAAGGCCGCAGTGATCTCCGCGATAATTGGGGCTTATCGCGGGGTATTTTTGGCGATCGGGATATGCCTGGCGTTTTCGTGCTTTTTTTTAGCAAAAATGGAGGAGCGACCCTTACGCGGCGGGCCGCGTTAAGGGGCAATAAAGTTAAATTGTCTTCGGGGTCGTTTTTTATTTGCCGCTGGCACGGAATTTTCTAGAAAGATCCCGCCTCAAAAGGTTTTCATTTCGTTGTTTAAGGAATTCTCATGACCTCAGTCGACAGTTTCAAATCCCGCCAAAAGCTTGTCGTCGGAGATCGGGTTTATCATTATTTCTCACTCAAAGCGGCAGAGGCCAATGGGTTAGCCGGGATCTCGCGCTTACCCTATTCGCTCAAAGTGGTTTTAGAAAATTTATTGCGTCATGAAGATGGGCGCTGGGTAACTCAAGAAACAATTTCCGCTTTTGCAAAATGGTTGGTTGAAAAAGGCAAGGTGGAGCGTGAAATCGCTTTTCGGCCTGCGCGCGTTTTAATGCAGGATTTTACCGGCGTTCCAGCTGTCGTCGATTTGGCGGCGATGCGCGACGCTATGAAAGCGCTTGGCGGAGATCCGCAACAGATCAATCCTTTGGTGCCCGTGGATCTTGTGATTGATCACTCAGTGATTGTGGATAAATTTGGTTCGCACCAAGCATTGTCTGAAAATGTTGATCTTGAATATCAGCGTAATGGCGAACGGTATCGTTTTTTAAAATGGGGCCAGTCGGCTTTTGATAATTTTCGAGTTGTGCCGCCAGGCACCGGTATTTGCCATCAGGTGAATTTAGAATTTCTTGCTCAAACCGTCTGGACTCGGGAAGAGCATTTTAATGGCGCAACGGTTGAGGTCGCTTATCCGGACTCGCTCGTTGGCACAGATTCTCATACCACCATGGTCAATGGGTTAGCGGTATTGGGATGGGGCGTTGGGGGAATTGAAGCGGAAGCAGCAATGCTTGGGCAGCCGCTTTCGCTTTTGGCGCCAGAAGTCATCGGTTTTCAACTCAATGGCGCGCCTAAAGAGGGCGTTACGGCGACAGATATTGTTCTTACAGTTACGCAGATGTTGCGAAAGAAAGGCGTGGTTGGCAAATTTGTTGAATTTTATGGTTCAGGATTAGCGCATCTAACCTTAGCGGATCGCGCCACCATCGCGAATATGGCGCCCGAATATGGCGCAACTTGCGGCTTCTTCCCGATTGATCAGGAAACGCTGGCGTTCTTGCATACTTCAGGCCGGAGCGCAGATCGCATCGCTTTAATCGAAGCCTATGCGCAAGCTCAAGGGATGTATCGCGATGAGTCTGCCGCTGCGCCGATTTTTACAGATGTCCTTGAGCTTGATTTAGCGGAAGTCTCGCCGTCATTAGCCGGTCCAAAGCGTCCGGAAGGGCGCGTTAAGCTTGAAGCGGTGGCAAAAGAATTCGAAAGCGTTTTAGCATCAGAATATAAAAAATCAGACGGTTTAACGAAGCGACATCCGGTTGAGGGCGAGGCGTATAATCTTGGTCATGGCGATGTTGTGATTGCTGCGATTACCTCTTGCACGAATACGTCTAACCCAGGCGTTTTAATCGGCGCGGGCCTTTTGGCGCGAAATGCAGTGGCGCGGGGACTTAACGTCAAACCCTGGGTAAAAACATCGCTTGCCCCAGGAAGCCAAGTCGTAGGGCAGTATTTACAAAAATCAGGTCTACAAAAATATCTCGATGTTTTGGGGTTTAATCTTGTAGGTTATGGATGCACAACCTGCATTGGTAATTCAGGTCCTTTACCTGCGCCTGTATCAAAGACAATTAATGCGCAGGATATTGTCGCTGTTTCTGTTTTATCTGGTAATCGTAATTTTGAAGGCCGAGTAAATCCGGATGTGCAAGCGAATTATCTTGCTTCGCCGCCGCTTGTTGTCGCTTTTGCTTTAGCGGGGACAATTGCGGTTGATTTAACGACGCAACCTTTAGGCAAGGATACATCGGGTCAGGATGTTTACTTGCGCGATATTTGGCCGACGAATGCAGAAATTGAAAAATTCATACAAGATAATGTCACGCGGGCTTTATTTCGTGAAACCTATGCAAATGTGTTTGCAGGAGATCAACATTGGCGCGGTGTGGCGGCGCCGAGCGGTGAAACTTATGTCTGGGATGATCAGTCAACTTATGTGCGCAACCCGCCCTATTTTGAACGTCTAACAAAGGCTGTCTCGCCTATCGCCGATATTGTTGGCGCGCGTATTTTGGCGTTATTTGGCGATAAGATCACGACGGATCATATTTCTCCTGCAGGATCGATTAAGGCGGCGTCTCCAGCAGGCGATTGGTTGATTGAACGAAATGTAACGCCTGCAGACTTTAATCAATACGGCACGCGTCGCGGCAATCATGAAGTTATGATGCGCGGAACATTTGCCAATATTCGGATCAAAAATCATATGATGAAGGACGCATCTGGCGCCATCCCGGAAGGTGGACTAACAAAATATTATCCTGGCGGCGTATCATTGCCGATTTATGATGCAGCGATGCGTTATGCGCAGGACAAGGCGCCATTGGTTATTTTTGCTGGCGCTGAATATGGGAATGGTTCGTCGCGCGATTGGGCGGCGAAAGGCACTGCGCTACTTGGCGTACGCGCTGTGATCGCGCAAAGTTTTGAGCGCATTCATCGCTCGAATCTTGTGGGCATGGGTATTCTTCCCCTGACTTTCGAAAATGGCGTCTCTTGGACGTCATTGGGTTTGACGGGGCAGGAAACTGTCGCTCTGCGCGGCTTAGGCGCACAATTAAGCCCGCGGCAAATACTCAAGGCGGATATCGCTTTTACAGATGGCGCAATAATTTCTGTGCCGCTCTTATTGCGGATCGATACTCTGGATGAGCTTGAATATTTTAGGAATGGCGGGATTTTACCCTATGTCCTGCGGCAGCTTGCTTCGTAGGCAGATAAAATGCGTCTCTCTTGGCTTCAGGAAAGTCTCGCATTTGAGAATGCGCTGCGCGCTAGTCATTGACCAAAGTTCAGTCTATAAGCTTTTGCGCTGAGACAATAAAAAAATGTCTACGTAATGTGAAGGAGGAAATAGCAAGATGAATAAATTCGCCATCATGACAGCCGCCGCCCTTCTTGTGGCTTCTGTGTCTCCATCATTTGCTACCTGCGATACAAGAAATGACGATGAGCAAGCTGTCTGCGCTGGAAAGTGCGAGGATGAATATGTCCGTCACAAGCAGGACATGATGGCTGACCACACGAAGCTGAAAGCAGATCGTAAGGCCTGCGATGAGAAGTGCGGCTGCCCACAGAACTCGAAAAATCTCTAAGAGATTTTTAGCTTTAGAGACAGATCTCTATCAGGACAGGCGGCGCTTTTTGGCGCGCCTGTCTTTTTTATATAAAGATCCTATTCGTTTTTGCTGCGACGCAGCATTGCGTTGCTTGTCACCTCAAGAAATCACAGATCTTTGATTTGAGGCGACTTGAAACCCAGCGTTTCCACTCTTGATCCGCACCACAGACTGATCGCGTTTCTTATTCCCGTTGACTGATTGACTTGGACGCGTTCTTCCGACATCGTCCCCTCGCTTGGCGTCTTGCAAGCTGTCGTGATTAACGCGACGGGAGGGGAGGTTCCGCTCTGAGCAAAGTTCGGACGCGGAACGGTCAAGCTTTACGTTAAGAAAAGGAAAGCTCAGAATGAAGAAATTCGCCATTGTCTCGGCCGTTGCGTTGCTCGCCGGCATGATCACCCCGGCGTTCGCGGATTGCGACACACGCAAAGCAGACGAAGACAAGCAGGCTCATGCTGCGTCAAAATGCTATGACGAATATCTCTCCCGCAAGATGAATTATGGCGCTGATAAGGACGAACTTCGCGCCAATTTTAAAGCTTGTAACGAGAAGGCCGGCTGCCCGCAGAACACAGATCTGCTGAAATAAGTTCAGTAGCTTTTTAAATAGTTTACAGCTTTAGGGCGCGCATCTATTGCGCGCCCTATTTTTTTTATTTTCTTACTGTGAATAAACGTTTCCGTCCGGGCCTTTCCAACCTTTTGGGTCTTCGTAGAACCGATATTCTTCATCAAATGTCACTGTTTCGCCCGGCGCGATATATTGTGCGCCTTTTGGATCGGCGCTGCGCGGAGCGGTCACAAAATGTTTACTCGATGAACAGCCTTCCTTATAGGCGCCCGCGGCGTCTGGCTTGCAGTCTAAATTTGCGCCTTCGGGAAATTCTACGCGGGCGTTAAAGAAAATCTCATAGC
This sequence comes from Methylocystaceae bacterium, assembly GCA_900299115.1. Classification (GTDB taxonomy): domain Bacteria; phylum Pseudomonadota; class Alphaproteobacteria; order Rhizobiales; family Beijerinckiaceae; genus Methylocystis. The sequence goes on from OMIO01000114.1 coordinate 25,423, forward strand.
CCTTTTCGCCAGTGGCGTGCATTTCTAATCTCTCATTCATTGTTTGTTTAAATTCTAAAATTTTTCCGGCCTTATCGAAGCGTTTTTTAAGTAGATTTTCAAAAATCTGGCGCGCGTGAGCTTCCGTTGGATCGCAAGTAAACATGCAATAAGCAAAAGCAGCGTTCACGTTAAAAAGAGTAAGAAGCAAAGCAGGCGCAA
>OMIO01000115.1 GCA_900299115.1 Methylocystaceae bacterium
CTTGTGGTGGTTGAATTGGGCGCAAATGATATGTTGCGCGGATTGGATCCGCAGAAAACGCGGCTGAATTTAGAAAAAATTATCACAGCTTTCCAAGCTAAAAAGGCCCATATCCTCCTCGTCACGATGGTCGCAGGCGAAAATTGGGGGCAGACTTATAAAAAATCATTTGATTCGATTTACCCTGAATTAGCTCAGAAGTTTGGCGTGTCGCTTGCGCCTTTCATCATGGAGGATATTTGGGGCGATCCGCGGTTATTAATTGGAGATGGTTTACATCCAAATGCTCAAGGGATTGCCAAAATGGTCGATCGAATTGCGCCACAAATTCAAACTGTCTTAAAGACGACACATCGAGATTAGAGTGTGATCAAGAGTGCTCGAGATATAAAGTAACAAGTTCTGGAGGACATATGCCAAGACTTTTTACGGCTTTAGAAGTTCCAGATCATATTTGCCAAAGGATCGCGCTGCTTCGTGGCGGCATTCCCAATGCGCGTTGGATCGATGTTGAAAATTATCACATAACTTTGCGCTTTATCGGCGATGTTGACGATGCTTTTGCGCGCGACGCAGCAAATGCGCTCTCACGCATTTCGCGATCAGAAATTTCTATCACTTTGGATCAATTAGATTCTTTTGGCGGCGATAAACCGCGTGCGATTGTCGCCAAAGTGCGCGCTGATCGGGCCTTGCTTGAGCTGCAAGCGGAGCAGGAGCGTTTGTTGCGGCGATTAGGCGCGCCGCCTGAGCAACGAAAATATGTTCCCCATGTCACCCTCGCGCGGTTAAGAGGCGTAAGCGCTGGATCTGTAGCGGCTTACTTTGGCGCAAGAGGTTTTTTCCCGCCCCTTAAATTTACCGCCGAAAAATTTGTGCTCTATTCTTCAAGACAGTCCGTTGGCGGCGGGCCTTATCTTGTTGAGGCGGAATATCCTCTTTCGCCTATTGCTGAAGACATGCAGCAAAATCTTTTGCGCGCTTAAGATCTGTTCTTTTCAATAATCTTTTTAAGGCTTGGATCTTTGACGATTGCTTCGTCAATGAGACGATCAGAGGCCTCTTCTATGGCGCTTTGTAGTTCTTTGAAGAATTCTCTTGGCGGTTTTCCAGGCGCAATGACGGGTAAAAATTCGATTACAATGGTTCCAGGCCGAATGAGAAATGAGCGTTTGGGCCAAAAGAGGCCAGAATTTACCGCAACTGGAATGACTGGCACGCTGGTGGCTTCATAAAGCGAGGCGATGCCGATTTTATACTGAGGCGGCGCGCCTGGCGGCCGGCGCGTTCCTTCAGGAAAAATGAAAAGCTGACGATTTTGAGTGAAAAGTTTTTTTGCTTTGTCAATTAGTTGGGGCAGGAGTTTGCCCCCCTTTGCGCGGTCAATAGCGATTTGTTGCGCGGCGAGGAGATACCAGCCAAAGAACGGCAACCAGATGAGTTCATGTTTTAAAATATAGCTAAAGTCAGAAAAATGAATGGGCAGAACAAATGTCTCCCACATTGACTGATGCTTTGCCGCGACGATGAGCGACCCTTGCTGGATATGTTCAAGGCCGCGTCGCTCAATTTTCAAATTACAAATTTTATCTAAAAGCCACAGACTTGTGCGGCCCCAAGTGCGACCAAGTTCTTGCGAAATCTGCCGCCGCATAAAGAGGCCGGGAAGCCAAATCAGAATCAAAATAAACATGTTGAGGAAAAAGATGAGTTGAAAAATCAATGAGCGGAGAAAAAGCATTTTAAGGATCAGGGGTAAGGTGTGGGTGCGGGATAGTCATAATTGAAAGCGCGTTCTTCAGGAAGAAGATTTCTGTTCTGCCTGAGCCTATACCCTACATTGACTAGTCGTTTAGGGATTAATTTGGGTCACTCTCGCTCATTTCAGGGTCCAAATGAATGCGGATTAGGGCCCCTAGAAATTTGACATATTCCCCCCCAACCAGCCTGGCGATGCGTTTATCGCGCCACCATTGAGAAACATCGGTATGGTCGCTTACAACTGGGAAGGGATAAAGGGTCATATGCGGCAAAGCGGCGGAGAGCTCAAGGAGCGCACGCGGCATGTGGTAATTAGATGTGACGACGATTAATGAGTGGGTGAGATGATAAGTCTCGGCCCAAAGTTTTGTCTCAGCGGCGTTTCCCGCGGTATCGACAGCTTGATATCCCAAATCCACGCAGCACTTAAAGAGTTCGTCAGAAATCGGTAAGAGACGTGCAAGAACAGAGCTGCGCGTTGCGCGGTTGACGCCTGTTATGAGAAGTCTTTTGGCCTGACCTCGGGCAAGAAAGTCAGCAGCGTCAACAACTCGATCTGCACCACCTGTGAGCGCGACGACGCCTTCAGCATTAAGTTCAAGATGAGGTTCCGTGCGTGCGAGAGAATGCGCGAAAATAAAAAAACCGCCAAGAAAGACGCAGCTAAAAAGCATAAAGAGGCTCAAAAAGGCGACTACGATCCCGCGCCCATGCACCGCCATCTGCTTTATAGAGTGGCGGAGTTGCGCCATATTAAGCTTTCTTTTTTTATTCCGCCAAAGAAATGGTTGCTAAGAGTTTATGCTTCATTGCTCTTATTCATTCAGTCGTTGCAAATGACGAAAGACAATTTGCTGTGAGAGATACCCTGTTAAGCCTGCGACGCAGGCAATGAGCAACATGACAACGCCATAGCCAGTTAGGCTGAGCGAAAAATCTCCAAAAAGCGCTTCCGCCTGATCGCCGCCTGCAGTTGCGCGCCAAGAATTAGATAAGAGTTTAACGCCGGCAAAGAATAGAATTGCGCCGCCACCGCCTAAAATCGCGCCGCTCAAGCCAAGCGAGGAAAACCTTCTGCGAAATTCTCGAGCGATAAAATGATCGGTTGCGCCAACAAGATGGAGCACTTCAACAATTTCGCGATTGGTCGCCACAGCGGCGCGGGTAGCGGAGGCTACCGCAATGCCTAAGGCAATTAAAACAAGGATAAAGATGAAGAGTGAGATCATTGTCGCAGCGCGCGCCATATTTCCCAAGTGGGAGATGAAGATATGATGGTCGTCTAGGCTTGCGCCTGGAACAGCGGAGACAATCTCAACGCCAAGTTTTGAAAGATCGGGTCGTTCTTTTGTATCCAGTTTCAAAACGATCATGCGGGGAACTGGCAATTCTTGAAGATCCAAGCCTTGACCAAGCCAAGGGGTGAGTAATCCTTCAGATTCTGCTTTGGAATAGATTTTTACAGAGACGACGCCGTGAGTCTTGGCTGCAATATCAGCTGCAGTTGCTAAATCTGATTCTATGTCGCGCCCTTTGGTTGGACGTAATTGAATGCTTGCTTCAGTTGCGGCTTCGCCCCGCCAGTCGCTCGAGGCCTCGGCAATGAGCGTCGCCGCGCCAGCAGTGAGCGCGGCTAGGAAGGTCATTATGGCGATCACCATGACAAGCGATCTTCCCGCTACGGAGTTGGCGGGCACAAGCGGCGTTTTTATTGAATAGGCGTTATCAGGCCTAATCATTAATCGCGGTCTGTTGGGCGCAAGTAAATCGCGCAAGAAGTCGAGCATGATGTCACTCAAAAATATGAAGTCGACCATCAGCCAGCACCAGCCGACGGGCTTCATCATATTGGTCCATAAGCGTCAGATCGTGGGTTGCGATGATGACAGCGGTGCCAGATTTATGGAGTTCGACAAAGAGGCGCAGAATGCGTCGCGCCATTGTTGGATCGACATTGCCGGTTGGTTCATCCGCCAGCAAAAGTTTTGGACGTGAGATCAGGGCGCGGGCAATTGCAGCGCGTTGCTTTTCTCCGCCTGAGAGCACGCTCGGGGGCGCAGTGACGCGTTCGCCAAGCCCGACCCAGCGCAAGAGCTCAGTGACTTCGGCGCGGTAACTGCTTTCTTCGCGTCCCTGCACTTGCAATGGCAAGGCGACATTTTCATAAAGCGTGAGATGGTCTAACAGTCGAAAATCTTGAAACACAACGCCAATGCCGCGTCGCGTTGCGGTAACTTCCTCTTGATTTAATCTTTGAGTGTCTTTGCCAAATATATTGATGATGCCGCGCGTTGGTTTGAGCGCCATGATAATGAGGCGCATCAGGGTTGTTTTCCCTGCGCCTGAAGGGCCTGTTAGAAATTGAAAAGAATGAGGCGCGATCTCAAAAGTAATATCGCGCAGCGTCTCAGGGCTGACGCCATATCGCAGGCCAACATTTTCAAAGCTCAACATAGATGCTTGCCATATGTTCAATGACCGGATCTTCAATAAGGAGCATTATCCAGCGCTCCATGATATCAATTCATAGGGTCTAAACCATCCGAGCGGTTAGCGGATTGGCGTTTGTAGCATTTTTTTCAACTTGAGACTGCACAGCGCTCTTTTTTTCTAGCTTTTAGCCTGCAGCGATTCGTTATTGAGGATCTATGCGCCACTATTTACAAAAAAACTTTATCAGAAATAAAGCGCTTGCGTGGCGTAAGATGATCCCAGTCTTGATTTTAATGAGCGTTTTTTGGATTTCTATGCATTTTCAAGTGAGGGAAAATGGCCTAATCAAGTCCTATGACTGCGACTTCTGCCTCAGCGCCCCTCTATTTCGTCAACGCCAGATTAATTGATCCCGCTTTGGATCAAGAGCTCTCGGGAGGCCTTCTTGTCGTTGATGGGGTGATTGAGGATTTTGGCCCGCATTTGACAACTTCGAGCGCGCCTCGGGGCGCAAAAGTCATTCACTGTAACGGGGCTGCGCTTTCGCCTGGCTTGATTGATATGCTGGCTTTTGTTGGCGAGCCCGGAGCGGAACATCGCGAAACAATTGCGACGGCCTCATTAGCCGCTGCGGCTGGAGGCGTCACCACGCTGATCGCTTCGCCGGCGACAATGCCAGCGATTGACGATCCCGCAGTTGTTGATTTTGTCCTGCGTCGCGCGCGCGACACGGGGCGGGTGCGGCTTCATCCAATGGCTGCATTGACGAAAGGGCGCGAAGGAAAAGAAATTGCCGAGTTGGGGCTTCTTCAGCAGGCTGGGGCGGTTGCTTTTTTTGATGGGCCGCATCCGGTAAAAAACGCGCTCGTGATGCGGCGCGCGATGAGTTATGCGCGCGATTTTAATGCGCTGATTGTGCATTTTCCTCAAGATAACGATCTTGCGGGCGTTGGCGTTATGAATGAAGGCGAGTTTGCTTTAAGACTTGGTCTCGCCGGCGTGCCGCGAGAAGCTGAAGCGATTATGGTTGATCGCGATATGCGTCTCGTTGCGCTAACGAATGCGCGCTATCATGCAGCGATTGTTACAACGACATTGGCGTTAGAGGCGATAAAAACCGCAAAAGCGCAAGGCGCTAAAGTGACCTGCGGAACGACAATTAATCATCTTACGTTGAATGAAAATGACATTGGCGACTATCGGAGTTTTTTGAAATTACGCCCGCCGCTTCGACATGAAACAGAGCGCAAAGCATTAGTGCAGGCCTTGGCGGATGGCGTGATTGACGTGATTGTCTCTGATCATGATCCACAAGATGTAGAGACCAAGCGCTTGCCATTTGGCGAGGCGGAATATGGCGCCATTGGCGTTGAGACAATGCTTGCGGCGGGACTGCGGCTTGTGCATTCAGGCGATATTTCATTGCCAAGACTATTGGCCGCGATGACCATCCGACCGGCAGAAATTTTAGGTTTGCCGCAAGGTCGGATGGAAAAAGGCGCGCCAGCGGATCTGATCCTCTTTGATCCCGATGCGCCCTTTGTCGTGGATCCTGAGCAGCTTCATTCTCGATGCGGCAACACGCCTTTCGATGGCGCCTTGCTGCAGGGGCAGGTGCTCGTGACCGTTGTGGGCGGCAGTATTGTATACGAACAAGCGGCGGCGCGCGTCTAAAGGAGCTGGGACGCTAAATCTAGCGGCTTGAGAAGCTTATTTTTGCCTGATCGGGCTAAAGCGCCTGGATTTCAGCCTGTTGACATATTTGGTGGAAAAAAGATTTCCCCACTATCCACGAATTTTTCCACATATTGTCGATCTGTTAATTTATACCACTATATCTTGACGCCGTTAGCAGACTCGCGCATCGTAGAGAGGTCACGCGATGTTCATGCGGCGAACACAAACGCCATTAGACGGTCGTGCAGGGAGAAGTCCCGGGGTTAGTTGCGGGTCGCGTGTGTGTATTTCTGTTTTTTCAAGCCGGCTTTCTCTCGCGAATTTGATCCGCGAGCTTAGGGCCCTTGGCCTCAGAGTATTTTGGAACGGAACAAGCCTCGCTGTTCATGAGACGGCGGCGTATGGGCGGTTACTCGCCTTTGAAGGGGATATCGGGTCATGAAAATTGAGCGGCGCTACACAACAGCAGGTCAGTCACCCTACGCGACGATCCAGTTCCGGACGACAAAGAGCGAAATCCGCAATCCGGATGGTTCAGTTGTTTTTTCCCTTGATAATATTGAAGTTCCCGCACAGTGGAGCCAAGTAGCCTCGGATGTGCTCGCGCAAAAATATTTCCGTAAAGCTGGCGTGCCCGTCCACCTCAAGCGCGTTGAAGAAAATACCGTTCCCTCATTTCTCTGGCGCTCCGTGGCGGACACAGAGGCCTTGGCGGATGTGCCCAAGGATCAACGCTTCATCTCTGAAATTTCCGCTAAACAGGTTTTTGATCGCCTAGCTGGCGCTTGGACCTATTGGGGTTGGAAGGGGGGCTATTTCGACTCGGAGGAAGACGCGCAGGCGTTCAGCGATGAGCTGCGGTTCATGCTCGCTAAGCAAATGGCGGCGCCCAATTCGCCTCAGTGGTTCAATACCGGCTTACACTGGGCCTATGGGGTAGATGGACCAAGCCAAGGCCATTTTTACGTCGACTACACCAATGGCAAAATGGTGAAGTCAAAATCCTCTTATGAACATCCGCAACCCCACGCCTGTTTCATTCAGTCGATTGAAGATGATCTCGTCAATGACGGCGGCATTATGGATCTTTGGGTGCGGGAAGCCCGGCTGTTTAAATATGGCTCCGGCACAGGCACAAATTTTTCGAAGTTGCGGGGCGAGAAAGAAAAACTTTCTGGCGGTGGGTCTTCCTCAGGCCTGATGTCTTTCTTGAGAATCGGCGATCGCGCAGCGGGCGCGATCAAATCGGGCGGCACGACGCGTCGCGCGGCGAAAATGGTCGTTGTTGATATCGACCATCCCGATATTGAAGCCTTCATTGATTGGAAAGTTAAAGAAGAAGAAAAAGTCGCCGCGCTCGTTACGGGATCAAAGATCGTCAAGAAGCATCTCAAGTCGATCATGCGCGCTTGTGTTAATTGCGAAGGTCCTGGCGATGATTGTTTTAACCCGGACATTAATCCAGCGCTCAAGAGAGAAATTAAAGCCGCGCGTCGCGATGACGTGCCAGATAATCTCATCAAGCGCATCATTCAGTTTGCGCGTCAGGGCTTTAAAGACATTAGTTTTGATACCTATGATACGGACTGGGATAGTGAAGCCTATCTGACCGTGTCAGGTCAAAATTCAAACAATTCCGTGCGTGTCACGGATGAGTTTTTGCGCGCTGTCGAGATGGATGGCGACTGGACGTTAACGCGTCGACTTGACGGTAAACCAGCCAAATCACTGCGTGCGCGAGAATTATGGGATAAAATTGGATATGCGGCCTGGGCGTCCGCTGATCCTGGCATTCAGTTTCACACAACGATTAATGATTGGCATACATGTCCTGCTGGGGGCGAGATTAGAGCTTCTAATCCTTGCTCGGAATATATGTTCCTCGACGATACAGCATGCAATCTCGCCTCATTGAATCTGTTGCAATTTCGAAATGAAGAAACCAAGCAAATCGATATTGACTCATATGAGCATGCGGTGCGGCTCTGGACGGTCGTGCTTGAGATCTCAGTATTAATGGCGCAATTTCCCTCTAAAGAAATTGCTCAGCTCTCTTATGACTATCGAACGCTTGGTTTAGGTTACGCCAATGTCGGCGGACTATTGATGTCTTCTGGCATTGCTTATGACAGTGAAGCGGGACGGGCGATCACAGGCGCTTTATCCGCCATCATGACGGGCATTTGTTACGCAACATCCGCTGAGATGGCGCGTGAACGCGGCACATTCGCGCGCTTCCAAGAAAATCGCGAAGCGATGTTGCGCGTTATTCGCAATCATCGCATCGCCGCCCATGGCGAGCGAACAGGCTATGAGAAATTGGCGATCTCGCCTGTGCCGCTCGATAGAGAAGCTTGTCCAGATCCTTTGCTGATGAAACGCGCTGCGCTTGCTTGGGATCAAGCTCTTTCTCAGGGCGAACTCTATGGCTATCGCAACGCTCAAGTCACCGTTGTTGCGCCAACAGGCACAATTGGCCTTGTGATGGATTGCGATACAACAGGCATTGAGCCGGATTTTGCCCTCGTTAAATTCAAGAAATTAGCCGGCGGCGGCTATTTAAAGATCGTCAATCGCGCAGTGCCGGAAGGGTTGCGCGCTTTAGGCTATCGCGAGCATGAAATCGCAGAGATCGAGGCCTATGCCGTTGGTCATGCCTCGCTTGCGAATGCGCCTGGCGTCAATTCAGCCTCACTCGCGGCCAAAGGCTTTACGGCAGAAAAGCTCGCTGCTGTTGAAGCGGCGCTGCCCTCAGCGTTTGATATTAAATTCGTGTTTAACAAATGGACCCTTGGCGCTGATTTCTTAACGACTGCGTTGAAGGTGCCTGCTGAAGCCTTAGAGGA
>OMIO01000116.1 GCA_900299115.1 Methylocystaceae bacterium
AATCTTTGACTATGTGGAGACGTCACAATGGGGCATGGCGCATATGTTGGCTGCAGGCATGGTTGTTTTCGCTTTTATTGTCATTCTCTTGATGATGACCATTGAAAAAAGCTTCGCAAGGCCTCCACTATGACCGGGCAAGAGAAATTAGGCGTCGCATTTAGGGACGTGCTTGGTCATCTCAATCTCAATGTCGCTTTCGAAGCGCCGGCAAGAGGCGTAACAGCGTTGTTTGGCCCGACGGGTTGCGGTAAAACGACAATACTGAGATGTATTGCAGGACTGCATCGCGCATCGTCAGGACAGTGTGTGATTGGTCACGATATCTGGCAATCGGAGGCATATTTCAGGCCCCCGCATCAACGTCCCATAGGTTACGTCTTTCAGGAAGCCAGTATATTTTCGCATCTTTCCGTCAAAAATAATTTGTTGTTTGGTTCACAGGAGACGCAAAAATATCAGTCGCGACATTTCGTAGAAGTTGTCGAGCTGCTGGGTTTAGACAGGCTGCTTGATCGTTCGCCTAAAAACCTCTCAGGCGGCGAGCGTCAGCGAGTGGCGATTGGCCGAGCGCTGTTATCGGATCCAAAGATTTTACTTATGGATGAGCCGCTTTCGGCGCTCGATAGATCAACAAAAGAAGAGATCATGCCCTATATCGAGCGATTAAATGTGTCGCTCAATATCCCGATCATTTATGTGAGTCATGACCTTAATGAAATTGACCAATTGGCGGATCATCTCGTGCTCATCGAGGAAGGCAGGGTTGTCGCCAGTGGTCCATTGTCTCAATTGCAAAGCGATCCATCCTTGATGCTGGCTTCAGCAACAAATGCGGCAGTGAGTTTAAGAGCGCAAGTCACGGGATATGATCAGGAGTTTAAAATTGCCCGCTTCACGATCAGCGGCGCGTTTTTGAACGCCCCCTCCCTGCCACTCAAGATTGGTGAAAGGCGTCGCATCAAAATATATGCAGGTGATGTTAGCTTGACCCGTGATCCAGGAGCCAGAAGCACAATTGACAACCAAATTCCGGCAAAAATCCTGGACATCAAAGAAATTGAGCCGGCACAGATCATCATCGTTCTAGGCATAGGACATCAAGGCGATGGCGAACGCATGTTGGCGCGCATTACAAGAAAATCCTGGGTAACGCTCGGATTCGAGAACGGTCAGTCAGTATTTGCTCAAGTGAAAGCTGTCGCATTGATCCGACACGACGATTGAGGGTTGTGAATGTTCATCAGACCCTAAAGCAAAGAGAGTTTAATAATCTCTTTGTCGAAAAATAAGAATGCGCTTGGTTCGTCTGGGGCTAGTCTAGCGACATGATCTTACATCTGGGCGTATTTGTCGCCTCCTATGGGTGCATTCGTCTTCTGAATGAAGATGTTGCGGATCTTTGTGGTCGTGTGCATGTCGGAACCAGAGTGATCATGGAGCCCCGAGGAAGGCGCTGTAATAACGTTGGAATCGAGAAAGAAACTTCCTGCAGCATGAAGAGATGTTCGATCTTCAAGCTAGTTTTCCTTTATATTATATTTATGCAAGATAGGAGACAGGTAATTCAACGAAACACGACATTCGAGACACTCTTTTGAAAAATAGTACAAGCAATTCATTGAGAGATATCGTGCGGCGCTGGCTCCGCCTCATACACAAGGTGATTGGTCTGTCTCTCGGTGGGATATTTGTGTTGATCGGCCTCAGCGGCAGCGTGCTCGTTTATCGAGATGCGATTGATGAGCGACTGCATCCTGCGCTTATGCTTGTCGAGCCAGGGTTAGGACAAGATTTCCGTCACGTAGATGAAATTTTTAATGCTGCAAAATCAGTGATGCCGCCGGTAGCGAAAGCTGAAAGAATAACGCTTCCGCGACATTCAAAAGCGACGGCATCAATCACATATGTTTCTGAGACGGACGATCTGGATACATATGTTTATGAAATCTTCGTGGATCCCTATACGGCGCAGGTCAAAGGGCAGAGACTTAAAATTCACGGAGATGACCAGTTTTCTCAATCATTCATTGATATTATGGCGGGATTTCACTGGACGCTATTCCTCGGCGCAAACAGGGCCTATATCATAGGCGGCATCGCCACAGGTGTTATCTTCTCAGTCTTGCTCGGATATTTTCTATGGTGGCCGGTGAACGGAAACTGGAAATTAGGACTTAAAATTAAATGGTCCGCAACATCCGAGCGTATTATTTTCGACACACACCGAACGATCGGCTTTTATACTGGACTAATCTTGCTAATCAGCCTGCTTACCGGCGTGGCGATGATTTTCAAACCCGCGACGCAAGCGTTCGTTAGCCTGCTCGCGCCTATCCATGCGAAAATCGATTATGGTAAGTCAAAGGCCGCAGATGGCCACGTGCCGATTACTCCAGGCGCAGCAGCAAAAATCGCTGATACAGTTTTTCCAAAAGGTCGGCTACACTGGATCCTGCTGCCATCCAGCCCGACGGGCGTCTATGTTGTCGGCAAACAATCCGCAGATGAACCCAGTATCAGCAAAACCTACCAAAATGTAGGAATAGATCAGTATAGCGGCGAGATAACGCAGATACAGGATCGCAATCGTTCTCAGTTTGGCGACAAGTTTATGGAGTGGTTATTCCCGCTACATACAGGCGAGTTTCTTGGTGAAGCAGGGCGCCCGGCTTATGTCTTGCTGGGGCTGGCTCCATTCATTTTATATCTTACCGGCCTGTCGCGATGGCTCTTCAAGCGACGTTCTCGCAAAGTTTAATGTGATAGCCAGATACAAAACCAGGAAAAACTCTTCTCTGACGGGGCAGAAATATCGTTTAGTTGCCGGCGGTAATTGGCATGTCGATTGTATCTTCCTTGTTTTTAGCTTCACCGAACGCTGCCCTGAGTAGATATTTGCCCGCATGATCGATGACCCCTTCTATTGAGATCATGCCGCTCGGATAGGATTTTGAGGGAACCTCATTTAAAAGCTGGAGCGCGCCCTTGGCGTCATACTTATAGAATGAAAGCGAGATCAAGTCGTTGCGGACTTCCTTTTCCATGAGCGTGAGCGCAAAGATGACTTTGCCCGTGCCAGGCACATGATTGCAATATTCAGCGTATTTTCGCAGATCGTCTGTCACGCCCCCGGCATTTTCAGATGAATCCGCCAGAAAATAGGTTGTCAGGTGAACGGAGTAAAAGTCGCTTACCTGTAGGCAGTCTGAGATTGTGCGATCGCCGGCTCTTTCTGCCGGTTTATTGAGCTTCTGTTTCCAATAGTCATCCCAGGATTGAACGAGTGGCGGCCCCCAGAATTTAAATGTGAAAGCTGCGACATTGGCGCCGACCAACACCACGATCGACGTAACAAGTATCGGAATCAGACGTCTTAGATCCATGTTCAAATCCCCGGACAGGTTGGGCGGCGCGATCAGGGCCGCACATCAAACTCCCATGCGCCGCTCACCATATGGCCATCTGCGGAGAGGGCGCGGTAACGAACTGTATATTTCCCCGGGACCATCGGGTTTACACTTACCGATACATGCGCGGGATCGGCGCTGTCGATCGCGGCGTCACGCTTATCTACTCTTTCGCCAGCTGACGTTACGACAGCCAGCGCGGCAAGAGAGTCGCGAATGCCGGCGTCATACCAAACATCGACCTTGCCGATATTGGCGGGTGCGACGCCGCCTTGTGGCGGAGATGTTCTGACGATAATGGCGTGCGCCAATAATATTTCAGGTTCTTTTCGATCGGGATGTGGTTGCTTCGGCGCATATAATTCTACGGCCGTTTTATTCGTTTGTAAGAGTTGCGCGGTTGGGGCTGATTTCATTTCGGGCGTAGTCATGGCGTAAGCTTGCACAAGAGTTACGTGCATCAGGAACGTGAAGCATACAGGTAGAATGTATCTGTACGGATTGTGCTTTATGCGCGCACCCAGCGTGCGCTTGTGATCGATCCAAAATTTAATCGTGCAGGAAGTAAAGCCATGCCACATTGGAAAATCTATCATAGCGCACGAATGAGAAGGATGATGAAGTTTATATGTGGTGCAGCCGGCTCATCAAGCAGATTGCGATTTTGAGGATGTTGCGCCGCATATTCATCCTTACTTGCTTGACGCGTTTGTGATCCAGCGCATAATGCAAATATGAGAATATTGCTTACGGCCGGCCAGAGGCAAGGTCAAGCGAGCCTTATAATATGAATAAAAACAGAATATTAAATATGGTTTTCCTTATGCTTTGGAGCCTTTGCTTTCATGCGCCGCCAGCTAGAGCGCACACGGCAAATATCTCCAGCAGTCGTATCGTAGCTGAACCGGACGCCCATTACAGAGT
>OMIO01000117.1 GCA_900299115.1 Methylocystaceae bacterium
ATACTGAGGCGGGTATAATGTTTCTGTTCCATGTGGAGCCCATATTAGCTCCGTTGCATTAGATCCCTGAGACCGCCATATAAAACCAACTAACTATTCACAACATTTTCATTGATCTTTTGCATTACCATGAAATTTAAAACTAAATCTCGTTTAAAAATCACTATTTTGATTTACATCTAGGGCTAATTGTTATTCTTGGTGGATAAGGAACATAGATTTATGAAATTTAATGTTGAAAAAATTCTCTCCGCCTTAGGTGGTAAAGAGGTGGTTGCTAAGATGGACTCCGAAGGGCGCGCTGAGGCGCTCGAAGTGCTGCGCGTCCAGGAACTTGCTGAGTGTATATTACATCAAAAAACTGTCAGCCAGATTGATGAGGAGATTAGCACTCGAACTTTTCGTAAGGGTGTTGGTACTTTATATTGTGTTGGCGCAGCGACTCCGTTTGGCGTCAGGCAGGCAAATGAGGATTTGTTTGTTCAAAGGCTGCCAAAGATGCCTCAAAAACCGGGGCTGATCGATTATTTCAAGCTCAGATTTTTTCCAGCGCACCATCTCCTTAGAAGCGCAGATCTTGCGTTAAAGGCAGGCATGGATGAGGAGATCGTTTTTGCTTGTCTTTTGCATGATTTGGGGCAGGTTATTATGAAAACAGATCATGGATGGTGGGGCGCTCAATTACTCGAACCATATGTCTCCGAGAAAGTCAGTTTTGCAATTCGCTATCACCAAGCATTACGATTTTTCCCCGATGATTCTGTTAATTATGAATATCCTAAAGATTATAATGCAATATTTGGGTGCGACTATGAACCGCCCCCCTATATTATGGACGCATATCAATATTGCAGAAATCATAGGTGGTATATGGCAGCTCGCCTTATTACTGTTAATGATGATTATGCATTTAATCCATATCATGATGTAGAAATAGATAAATTCACTGATATTATTGGGCGCAATTTTAATCATCCAAAAGAAGGACTTGGCTTTGATAATACCTCTGTTGCGCATATGTGGCGAAGTATTGCCATGCCAGATACCCCGCTATAATTTGTAAGTGATGGTTGCCAAGAATAATATATTTTTTTGAGGATCTCTGTTGGAAATAAGAGCAACTTAAGCTTTTTTGAAAAATTTATATTCCTCTGATAATTTTCTTTAATATCTAAGTCTTTTGTGACAAAATCCTTTGGGATATTAAATGCAAGTGACATAAAATGCGCGCTATATACATCATTAAACATGTATTTCTTCTCGTTTGGCTGTTGTCGAGCGGCGGTTTTTGTGAGGCGCAAGAAAGCAGGATCCCTGAAAAAATTAAGGTCACCGTATTAGAAAGTCCGCCATTTGTCATGAGGACGGAGCAGGGGTTTACTGGTTTTGCGATAGATTTATGGGAAGAGTGCGCAAAGAAAAGTGGTGTTGTTTATGAGTATATTGAAGCGTCAAATTTAAAGAATTTGCTTGCTTCCATAAGTAATGGAGAATCTGACGTAGCCGTTACTGAATTAACAATTAATGGCGAACGGATGGAGCATATGGATTTTTCACAGCCTTGGTTTGATGCTGGTCTTCAAATCATGGTGCACAAACCACCAGTTGTGGGTTTGGTTTATTTTGTACAACAGCTATACGAAAATGGCTATCTCAAAACTTATTTTTGGATTGCAATAAGCGTGATCGTCGCCACGGTTTTTTTGACGATTTTGGATCGTCGATTGGACCCAGATTTCCCTGCTGACTGGAGTAAGGGTGTCGCAGAAAGTTTTTACCACGTGGTTTCAATTCTCATGACTGGGACGACGAACCATAAGCCGCTGTTTGGTAGTTATGGCAGGATCTTAGCAGCATTATGGCTCGTTATGGGTGTTGGCGTTGTGGCTTATGTTACTTCATCTATTACGAGTGTAATGACTATAAATTCGATGGAGCGCCGATTATGGCAAGCGGATAAAGCAAAGATAGAGGACTTGCCAGATCTTAAGGGTAAAACTGTCGCTGCTCTTGAGGGGAGTGTCGCAAGCATGTATCTTACAAAAGAAAATTTAACGAGCCGTTTATTTCAAAATTTAGAGCAAATGATTGGCGCATTATCTGATAATCAGGTAGATGCAATTGTAGCTGATGAGCCCTCGCTGACATATTATTTGCATCAGTATCCAGGAAAGCCGGTTACGCCAGTTGGTAAAATTGTTCGACATGAAAAATATGGCTTTGCTTTGAAATCAGGAAGTGCTTTACGAATAAGCTTATCGAAGCAAGTAATGATTGCATGGGAAACCGGTTATATACAAAGGCTCCGAAAAAAATATTTTGGCGACTCATAATTTTTCTTTCTTCAGAATGAGCGGTTGTGATGAAAATAACTGTCGATTTATTGATTAAAGTCGCGTTTTTTGCAGCACTCCTAGCAATAGCCTATTTTGCAGGATCTCGTCTAAAGATAGACGCACCGTCAGCAGATCAAGAAAGCGTTATTGCGTCCTTGGAGCGGGATGCCGAGAATTTAAATAGAACCTTGCCTGAAATGGTGAGCGAAGGCGTCCGTCTAGACGCGACGAAGGCAGGGCCTGGTAATGCTTTCACCTATATCTACACAGTAATTGATAGCCTGGCGGCTAAAGAAATGTTTAGTAGCGAGAAAAATATTAAAGATTTGACAGCTCAATTGCGGAACAGGGTGTGTGTAATGATGGTTGAGTATAAAAAAAATAAGACAACTGTGAATTATTTATTTAAAAATGATTTATCAAGCATTATCTCTAAAATCACCATTGATCCTACAGAATGCTGATGCATTAAAAGCGTAATCTAAACCCAGCATCGACTTTGCAGCGGGACAAGAATTTCTTTTTAGAAAATCTGGTAAGGATTGACCAACTAAAAACAATCGAAACTGATTTGTGAGGCTTGAAATTAGTAAGGCCCTTTGGCAAACAAGACTATATGCGTCTTGATAATCAATTTATTATCTAATCTTTGTTTAATTTAACACATAGACCTTCGTTCCAACCTTTACCCTGCTATAAAGGTCAAAGATATCTTTGTTCGTCATTCTGATGCAGCCGGATGAAACTGCAGCGCCAATTGTGTCTGGCTCATTCGAACCATGAATCCTATAATTACTAGAAGCGAGATAGAGGGCTCTGGCTCCTAAGGGATTATCAATTCCACCAGGCATGTTGCGGGGTAAATCTGGCCTTCTTTGGAGCATTTGCTCGGGGGGTCGCCAATCTAGCCACTCTTCTTTTCGAGTAATGGTTTTGAGGCCGCTCCATGTGAACCCCTCTCTTCCTACGCCTACACCATATTCAACCGCATGTAAAAAATAAGCATTACTCTCTCTTAGGGCTGAGCTTATAAGCTACCCTTGATTTTTATTTTCCTAATTACAGTAAGTATCTAAATTTAGCGCTTAAAGTTTCCTGCGAGAAAATAATAGCTGAATACTGCTCCATCTAGCTGTTCTTTTATCTGTGATTTTTAGCAACCCGAATTGTGCGAAAGCAG
This sequence comes from Methylocystaceae bacterium, assembly GCA_900299115.1. GTDB lineage: Bacteria > Pseudomonadota > Alphaproteobacteria > Rhizobiales > Beijerinckiaceae > Methylocystis. The sequence goes on from OMIO01000117.1 coordinate 3,517, forward strand.
CGCGCTAGAAAACAGTAGAAAAAGATAGTCCAAATACTGTTTCCAAATCAAACCTTGTATAAAGCTCAGTGATAGAAGCTCATGTGAGGTATTATTTTAGGTCTATGTTCTAGTCGTCATTGTTACTTAAGAGGCAGATGGTTTGCCTGTCTTCAGGGAGAATATGAGCCTATTGGGGGTATTCGGTTTTTTTTGCGTGTCGCCGTATGCGGACTTCTGATAATTGCTCAATTTATTAATGTGATTGAGGGCAAATAATCCGGCAGCTTATCGCAAAGTGTGGGCCTGGCTGCGGGACTAATGGTTCAATGATTTTACTAAAAACTGTAAATAAATTAAAAACAGTCATTTAGTGGTGCCCAGGGGCGGGATCGAACCACCGACACTGCGATTTTCAGTCGCATGCTCTACCAACTGAGCTACCTGGGCCCGCTCAAGGCGGAAGGGGGCTTATAGAAAGCGACTGGCCCTTTGTCCAGAGCTCAATTCTACCTTTTCTACCCTTGCGCTTGCTCGCTCACCATGCTTCGCCTAAACCCCATTAAATCTTGAGGAGGCATGATGAGCGATATTAGAAGAATCGGCGCGGGCGCACGGATGAGTAAAGCTGTGATCCATGGATCGACAGTATACACTGCAGGTCAGGTTGCTGAAAAAACGAAGGGCGGATCCGTTGGCGACCAGACGCGTGAAATTCTTTCATTGATTGACCAGATTCTGTCAGAAGCTGGTTCCGAAAAAGAAAAAATTCTTTCTGCTACTATTTATCTATCTGACATTACCACATTCGCTGAAATGAATAGTGTTTGGGATGTTTGGGTTGATAAAGCAAATCCTCCTGCACGAGCAACAGTTGAAGCTAGGCTGGTTTCATCAGAGTATAAGGTTGAGATTTCAGTTATCTCTGCGCGTTGACGCCATTTAGAGGGTTATCAGGATCCTGCGCATAGCTGATTATCTCGAAGCGCATCGTAAGGGCGTCGATTAATACGAGCTTCCCGACGAGGCCTTGACCAAATCCAATGATCTCTCGGATGATCTCTAGAGCCATCATGGATCCGAGCAGACCAGCTAGCGGTCCAAGTATTCCAGCTTCTGAGCAGTTGGGCAAAGCTCCGGCAGGCGGAGGTTCTGGAAACAAACAGCGATAGCTTGGATTTGGATGACCATTTAAAGCTTTTTCAAAAGGTTTTAGTGTCGTTAGGGAGGCGTCAAAACCGCCTAAAGCTCCAGTAATGAGCGGTTTGCGTTCATAGAAACAGCAATCAGAGACAAGATAACGTGTTGTAAAATTATCTGAGCCATCTGCAATTACATCATATTTTGCGATGAGGTTGCGCGCGTTGGTCGCATTAAGACGCGTGCTGTGTATTTCCACATGCACATTAGGATTTAAGCGTTCAATAGCTTCTTGAGCGCTATTTGTTTTTAATTGCCCAAGTGTTTGACTGGAGTGAATAACCTGGCGTTGCAGGTTTGATAGAGAGACGCGATCATCATCAACAATACCGATGCACCCTACGCCTGCGGCAGCAAGATATTGAAGCATGGGCGCGCCTAAACCGCCAGCGCCAACTACAAGTACGCGTGATGCCTTGAGCTTCTGCTGACCAGGGCCACCGACCTCGTGCAAAAGTAAATGACGTTTATAGCGTTCGATTTCTTCACTAGAAAGGCTCATTGAGGCTCCGGCAATAGTATGCTTTGCCGATATAATAATGTAATTTTTATAATTTAGTTAACATATGTTTTTGCTAAAAATCTTTAATA
>OMIO01000118.1 GCA_900299115.1 Methylocystaceae bacterium
GTAAGTCTCACATTGGGAGAAGAGAGTTGCGACTACTCGTCATAGAGGACGATAAAGATCTCAATCGTCAAATTACTGCCGCATTAGAACAGGCCAGCTACGCTGTAGACCGCGCATATGATGGCGAGCACGGGCATTTTCTTGGAGAAACAGAGCCCTACGACGCCATTATTCTCGATATTGGCCTGCCGAAAAAAGATGGCATTACGCTTCTTGAAGAATGGCGCGCGGCGGGTCGCAAAACCCCTGTATTAATTTTAACGGCGCGTGATCGATGGAGTGAAAAAGTACAAGGCTTTGACGCCGGCGCCGACGACTATCTCTCCAAGCCTTTCCACATGGAGGAGTTGCTGGCGCGCTTACGCGCGCTTCTGCGTCGCAGCACGGGCCACGCGACAAATGAACTTGTTTGTGGTCCGGTTCGTCTAGATACGAAAGCCGGCCGCGTTATCGTGGATGGTATGAGCATAAAACTCACTTCGCATGAGTATCGTTTACTCGCCTATCTCATGCACCATACAGGCCGCATTGTTTCACGCACTGAAATTATTGAGCATCTCTACGATCAAGATTTTGATCGCGACTCAAATACAATTGAGGTCTTTGTTGGCAGACTGCGCAAAAAACTTGGCGTAGATTTGATCCAAACCATTCGCGGCTTGGGTTATATGGCTCTCGCGCCAGATAAGCCCACACCCTCTAAAACGCCCTGATGTCTTTTAAACTCTTACCCATTCATTCTATCGCCGCGCGTTTATTTCTGACAGCCGCAGCCTCAAGCGCGATCGTCTTACTCATCGCAAGCTTCTTTATAACCGCCTATTATCGTCGTGAAGCGGAAGATATTTTCGAGCGACGACTGGACGTCTATCTGCGCGCAATCGTGGCGGATGTCTCAGAAGCAGGCGAGGAAGGCCGTCTTGGACCCGGGCAACTCGGCGATCCTCAATTCGAACTTCTCGGCTCGGGCTGGTATTGGCAAATTACGCGGCTGGATGATGCAGCCCATGAAATCAAAGCTTCGCGTTCGCTCTTCGTTGGTCTCTTACCAAAACTCTCTGATCTTGGCGTTGCGGCAGAAGTAGGCGGCTTTCGACGCGGCTATGCCTTAGGGCCAGACGGGCGCCGTTTGCGCATTATCGAGCGCATTATCGATGTTGGGGATATTGGCGTTTATCTCATTCAAGTCGCCGCAAGCACTGAAGAAATGGAAGAGCAAATTGAACGTTTCCTCTTGGGCCTTTTTGTCGCCTTTGCAACTTTAGCCATTGCGCTGTCAGGCGTCGCTGCTTTCCAGGTGCGGTTTGGATTGAAGCCGCTGCGCTTGCTCCAAGAAGAACTCGTCGCTATCGGGCGGGGTGAGAAAGATCATATTGCCGGCAACTATCCAAATGAAGTCGCGCCGCTTGTTGAGGAAGCAAATTTGCTTATTGGCGCCAATCGCGACATTTTGGAACGCGCGCGCTTACAAGTTGGCAATCTTGCCCATGCGCTCAAAACACCGCTGAGCGTCATCATGAATGAGGCTAACGCCTCACCCTCCACGCTTGCGGATAAAGTTACTGAACAAGCCGATCTTATGCGAGATCAAATTAGTTTTTATCTTGATCGCGCGCGCGCTGCTGCAAGAGGCGCAACGATTGGCGCCTCAACGCAAATTGAGCCTTGCCTTGAGGGACTTCTGCGCGCCTTTCGTAAAATTTATGCGCCCCGAAACATCCAATTTTCCGAAACGACAACGAAAGATTTGCGGTTTTTAGGAGAACGTCAGGATCTTGAAGAGATGATTGGCAATCTGCTGGATAATGCTGGCAAATGGGCGCAAAGCGAAGTTAAAATTGAAATCACGCCGTTTAAGTCGGAAAATGCATCAAATCGCTTGCTGCTGCAAATTATCATTGATGATGACGGCCCGGGCCTCTCTCCGATTCAGCGCGAACAAGCAACAAAACGCGGACAGCGTCTTGATGAAAGCAAGCCTGGCTCTGGACTGGGACTTTCTATTGTCGCCGATCTTGCAGCCGCTTATGGCGGAGAGTTAACACTTGAAGATAGCCCATCTGGCGGGCTCCGCGCGGCGTTGCGCTTACCAGGATTGTAACGTCTTCTAGCCTCTATAGGATCAAGCTAAGAAAAATTTTTTTGACGTGACTGAGCGTTTATCACTAAGCATTAAAAAAAAAGAGCCCGTTCATGCTGAAGTTTCTCTTGTCTTTGATTATCCTGGTTACTTTAGCTGCCTGCCAATCATCGACGCCACCGATGCTCAATCAACAAACTGAACTCCCTCAGCCGCCTGCTCCTGGCGTCATTGGCGCGGCAATTGGACAAACGCTTGATGAAACGGATCGCGCCAAAGCCATCGCCGCGCAGCAAGAAGCAGTCGCAACCGGTTTACGTAAGAGCTGGCGCGGCGCGCATGGCGTCTACGGCTTTATTGTCCCCGCCACAGAGGTGAACGGCTGCCGGGAATACGCGCATAAGATTTTTATCAACGGCCGACCGCAGGAAGCAAAGGGCCAGGCCTGTCTTGAGAAGGACGCCTGGCGCATTATCCGCTGAAGGCGTCACTCATCTTCAAGGTCAAAATCTAAAATCGCGATCTGCAGCGTAAAACTCTGCAGTTTGGGATCATCGGCCGAAATAACGCCAAGAAATTCACCATCGCTATTTAATTCAACTGAGTCTAATTTTTTGCCGCGAGCGACAATAGACAAACGATCATTTTCAAAAAGTTTGCGCAAATAAGACTGAATGACTTCACGCCCAACCGGGATCTTCATTTCAAAAGCAAAAGAGCGATCGCCATCTTCATCATCAACTGAGATTTCCGCAATTTTACGCTCGCCTAAAGTCACCGCAGCATTCTCTGGGTTTTTCGCATCTAAGGCAACTCGAATATCTTCATTGCCGAGAGAACGACGCAAAAATTCTTGCAGTTTTTTTAATTCGATTTTGTCCAAACGAGCCTCCCCCGCTGATCTGAGTTAAAACCACTGCCATGAAGCTGTTTAATGGGCAAGGTCGTCTTATTAAAGAAAGTTTTTTCTTATTCTAACAACTCGCGCCTGGAACAAATTACCTAAATTAAAGTTAAAGGCCAGCCTCTAAACTCCTTAAGCCGCGTTCACAATAAAAAATACGATCAAATGATTTGACTAATTTTTTCTTTTGCTTTTTGCGCTTTTTTTCGAGACTTTGCGGCTGGTTTTTTGCGCTCCCTTTTCATCCTTAACCGGCTTTGTCGCTTCCTTTACGACTTTGCTGTCCCTCTCACTCTTTTGAGTCTGGGCTGCTGGTTTCTTTTCTTCAACAGGCGCGACCACCGCTTGCGGCGCATTAGGGGCATTTAGCGGCGCGGCGCTCGATGTTGGCTTGAGGCCTTCCGTCTCTGATCCAGCTGTCGCTGGCGTTGTCGGAGTAATAGATTCTTGAGGTTTTGACGCTTCGGTTAGTCGCGCGCGACAGGCCTTTAAATATTCCTGCCAGTTTTGACCAGCAAGCTCATTGGCCGCTTTCGCCGCCTGATATTTTGATCCGCATTCGCGTAAAATATTTGCTTGCGCGAAAGCAGGCGCACCGCCTATCGCGCTAGAGCCGATGAGTGACGCGATTGTTGCGCCTATTTTCAAGTAAAAATGAGCTTTCATAGAATGACCTCCTTTTAAAAAGATAAAAAACAAAAAAAATTGGGCTCCACATTCCAGCAGTCCAGCAAGCTTTTGCAGGATAGGCGCCAAACTTGTCCCTGAGACGCTCAATGAACCCCTAGCCTTACTTTGACAAATTTCCTGCCGCGCGCGTGCGTCTCATTTGCGTCTCTCTCCCGGCTTTCTTGCGCCTTTCTCAGCAAGCCCGCTCAGGGCGGCAGTCTTAAGCTACATTGGCTTGTGAAGGCAAACCGATCACGTCATAACAGCGAACAGATGAAAGGAATAAGTTTTCGTGGAGAGAGAGCCGCATGTCGCATGAGCGCCCGCTGCCAGCGCGTTGGGGAAATGCCGAGGCGCTGCGTCATTCAGACGGGCGCCGCCGCTGCCCTTGGGCGGGCCTAGACCCGCTTTACGTCTCCTACCATGATGAGGAGTGGGGACGGCCTGAATATGAGAGCCGCGCGCTCTTTGAAAAGCTGATGCTTGATGGATTTCAGGCTGGCTTATCTTGGATCACGATTTTGCGTAAGCGTGAAAATTTTCGCGCCGCCTTTGACGGGTTTCATCCGGAAAAATTGGCGTGTTGGGGAGAAAAAAATATCACAACTTTAATGTCAAACGCAGGCATTGTGCGTAATCGCGCCAAATGCGACGGCGTCATTCATTCTGCGCGCGCCTATCTTGACATTGATGGTTCAATTGGTTTTTCAAACTATCTTTGGAGCTTTGTTGACGCAACGCCAATCATCAATCACTTTTCGACCACCGCTGAAATTCCCACGCAGACGCCGCTTTCTGAAAAAATCTCAAAAGATCTCAAAGCGCGCGGCTTTAAATTTTGTGGGCCCACAATTGTTTACGCCTTCATGCAAGCTGTCGGCATGGTCGATGATCACTTAACAAACTGTCACTGTCGCACAGAAAAGAGTTCGGCGGGAAAATGTCCGTAAAACCCTCCTCCACACGCGCCCCGATAAAAGAGGCGCCGCGCGCCTGGCAGCGCATGCTGTCTGGACGCCGTCTCGATCTCTTGGATCCTTCGCCGCTTGATGTTGAAATCGAAGATATTGCGCATGGACTTGCGCGCGTTGCGCGCTGGAACGGACAAACGCAAGGGCCACATATTTTTTCAGTGGCGCAGCATAGTCTCCTCGTTGAAAAAATCGCCGCCGCGCTTCACCCCGACATTTCGCGCGCCGAGCGCTTATTCATGTTGCTGCATGACGCGCCGGAATATGTCATTGGCGACATGATCTCGCCTTTCAAGGCGGTTATTGGAGAGGCCTACAAGTCTGTCGAAAATCGCATTCTCAGCGCTATTTTGCTGCGCTACTCCCTTCCCGGCGCGCCCTCTCAAGCTGTTTTAAAACTGTCAAAGCAAGCCGACCGCACGGCGGCTTTTTTTGAAAGCATAAC
>OMIO01000119.1 GCA_900299115.1 Methylocystaceae bacterium
GCCTCGCCGCTCTCCACGAGACGCCGCGCATCAAACCGCCACGCATCATGCTCAGGATAACCCCGACCAAAAGCTGTGCGGGGTGGAAAACCGGTTATCCAACCTGCAGCCTGGGTGACGCCAGCCGCGCCAGAGCGCGCGCCAATTGGCACGCCAGTGCACCGCGTCGACGCATTGAGATCCGCAACGATTCCTTGCAGCATTTCTATCGCTAACGTATCGAGCCCGGCGGAAGCTGACCAAACAACGACGCCAAAATGCGCCTCCTTGAGGGCTTGAGCGATTTCAACAATCGCCGGAACCGTGCGCGCTGCCTCTGGCGTTGTCGGGCGCCCGCCTAGGGTGGCGCGCAACTGCGCGAGTAAACGACTGATTTCTGTCACCGGCGCATTAATGGTCCGCGCGCCGATATTTGTTGCCTCATCTCCCTCGGGACCTAACCAAAAGATTTTTCTCGGCGCGCCTGCTTGCGCGCCATGTCGCGGCGCTTGATCCGGCGCAAGACGCTCAACCATGCCCGGCCACAGTTTTGTTAACCCTGGCCCCACAAACAAAAAGCAATCAGCCCTAACCCGCGCCTCATTCGGGGTTGTCGTAAACATGCTGAAGGATCGCATCACATCAAGATCAGCAAGAATTTCCTGAGAGGCGAGATGATCAAAAGCCCCCCGAACACGCTCCGCTAGCAAAATCGCGGAACGCGCGCCGGCGATATCGGCCCCCAAACCAGCAATAAGCGGAAAGCGCGCGCTATTTAAAATTTCCGCCGCCTTGCGATAGGCTTCCTCTAAAGAGATCGATTTTCCCTCGAGCGTCGCCTTGCTCATAGTTCTCTGCCCCACCGCTAAAGCCGTCTAAATTCTATGTTTCTGTTTTAAAGAGCTTCCCACCCGGAACGCAGGCGTCTTACCCTTAATTCCTGCCTATCAGCCAGGGCGGCGCCTGTCGAGACGCCCTGTTTTAAGCCACGATTCTCGTTTTTAGCCTTAATGAAACGCTTACGCGCCGCCGGCGCTGAGATAAGAATTTTGCGGCCTGGGCGGCAAGCAGCCTTTAATGAGAGGGTTACGCTACGCAGGAGAGCGCCTCAAGACCCATTTGCCTCGCCTTTATGATCATGATAATTAGCCTTCCAGCTTGAACCTGCCTCTCTGACACACCAATGAGCAGGAAGTAGCGATAAATGTTTCAAACGGAGGAAACACAATGGCTTGGACCACACCTGCGATCGTTGAAGTCTGCGTCGGCATGGAAGTCACCAGCTACGCATCCGCCGAGATCTAAGTTCTCGTTGGAGCCGGCTTCATCCGCCAGCAACCAAGAGTTTTTAAAACAATAAGAGTTCTAATTTTATCGAGCCGATTAAGACGATTTCGCAAAGAGCGAGGTGTCTTTCTCGGCTCGATTTTTTTTACTCATTCAACTGAGCGGAGATCTCATGGCCGCGTTACTTGCGAAACTGACTCGCGCGATCTCGCGTTCCTTTCTCGTCCTTTTCCTCGTGAGCAGCGCTAGCGCACAAAATGTAGAAGAAGAAAAAATCCTCATAGCCGCAAAAGCAGCATTCCAACCAATCAAAATATCGACGCCGCCCAGCGACCCCTTGAGTGTCGCCCGCATTAATTTGGGACGTCGCTTATTCTTTGAAAATCGCGTCTCTGCCGATGGCAACATTAGTTGTGCGCATTGTCATATTGCCGAGAAATACGCTAGCGATGGATTACAAAAGGCGATCGGTGTTTTTGGAAAAGAAAATCAGCGAAACGCGCCGACGATTTTTAATGCTGCGCTAAACTTTAAGCAGCATTGGCGCGGCGACAGAGAGTCGCTTGAAGAGCAAGCAGAAAAATCTTTGCTCGGACCAGCAAGTTTTGGTAATTTAGATCAACAAAGCGCCATGGATAAACTCAAGGCGATCCCAGCCTATAAACCCGCTTTTGCGCAAGCTTTTCCAGGCGAGGATGACCCGGTCACCTCGAAAAATTGGGGGCGCGCGATCGCCGCATATGAACGCACGCTTCTGTCACCCTCTCGATTTGACGCCTATTTAGCTGGAGAAAAAAACGCCCTCAGCGCCAGCGAACAAAACGGGCTGAGGCTTTTTATCCAAAACGGCTGCGCCGGTTGCCATGACGGCCCGGGCATTGGCGGCGCAAATTTTCAAAAATTTGGTCTTTATGAAGATTACTGGAAGGTGACGGGTGTCGCCCAAATCGACAAAGGCCGCGCAGATGTGACTAAGAATAATGAGGATCTTTATCTCTTTAAGACTCCCAGCCTACGTAATGTCGCTAGGACTGCGCCCTATTTTCATGATGGTTCAATTGCTGATTTAACGCAAGCTGTGCGCGTCATGAGTAAATTACAATTAAATAAACAGATTTCTGATGACGAGGCAGCTGATATTGTCGCATTTCTCAATAGCCTCACGGGAGAGGTCCCCAAAAATTATGCTCCGCTTGAGCCCTTTCCCGATCAACCGGACAAGCAGTAAGCTAAAATAATTCTCACTTGAGTGAGTAAGATAAAGCAGTCATACCAAGACCATGAAACGATTAAGCGCCATACTATGGCTGCTCTTAGCGGCTCTTCCAGCCTACGCACAAACGCTGACCATTAAAGTTGGCGTCTTGCGCCAGACACACTCAAGAGAAACACTTTCCATTCTCGATCTACCCGCGATGGATGACGGTCTTGCCGGCGCGCTCCTTGGCGCGATCGATAATAATACGACGGGAAAATTCACACAGCAAAACTACGAGGTGATTGACGCAAAACTCGATCCAGACGC
>OMIO01000120.1 GCA_900299115.1 Methylocystaceae bacterium
ATTCAACAATGCACCCGCGTTGCGCGCGCCATGATCACACAACTTGGCTTTTCTAAAGAGCTCGGAACTGTTGCTTATGCAGAGCCGCAGCAAGAGCAATTTCTTGGCTATTCAACAGGCCGCTCACAAAGCCTGTCTGAAGCGACGCAACAAAGGATCGACCATGAAGTGCGTCGATTGGTTCAAGAAGCCTATGACACAGCCAAACGCATTTTAACGGATAAAAGGCCTCAGCTTGATGCGCTTGCTCAAGGTCTGCTTGAATTTGAAACTCTTTCGGGCGAGGAAATGAAAGGAATTCTTGAGGGGAAAAAACCCAATCGCGAGAATCTCCTGTCTCCGCCCTCGCAAACGCCGCCAAGCGCTTCCGTGCCCTCATCTGGTGGAAAATCAGGCCTAGGCGTTGGCGGACTGGAACCCCATCCGGTTTGATGTACTTTGTTCTTTTTAAAGAGTAGAACGAGGCTGAATTAATTTGACCCTAAGCTTGGCGGGTAGAGCTTGGGGCGCATTTTGCGCCTTAAAAATCTACCCTCATCTCCCCGCGCCCTTATTCGCCTGTGCTTGTGAAATTTAAGCTTTAAGAGAGACTTCAGAGTAAGCCGGCTGGGCCTGTAGGCTTATTTATCCTTTAAATATCAGTGGTTAGGCGAAAACGCGCCCCTAACAGGCTTTTAAAATTTAACCCAATTAACAAAGAAGGCGCTTTTGTCTCATCCACTGCGCCGTAAATTTGCTATTTTTCATGTTAAAAGCCCAGAAATCATTTTCTAAGGATATTCCATGAGCCGCAAATATTTCGGCACCGACGGCATTCGCGGCTTAGCGAATGTTAAAATTACCCCAGAATTAGCCTTAAAAGTTGGGCAAGCCGCGGGCCTCATTTTCCATCGAGGAGAGGGGCGCCATCGTGTTGTGATCGGCAAGGACACCCGATTGTCCGGCTATATGATCGAATATGCGCTTGTTGCAGGCTTTGCCTCGGTTGGCATGGATCCTCTCCTTGTTGGTCCCATGCCGACGCCTGCCGTCGCAATGCTAACGCGATCGATGCGCGCTGACGTTGGGGTCATGATTTCCGCCTCTCACAACGCCTTTGAAGATAATGGCATCAAACTTTTTGGCCCAGACGGCCATAAGCTCTCTGATGAAATAGAGTTAGAGATTGAGAAACTTCTCGATAGTGAATTAACCCGAAAACTAGCTGGCCCAACTGAACTTGGCAGAGCCCGGCGTATTGAAGATGTCCGCGCGCGCTATATCGAATTTGCAAAACGCACCCTTCCTAGAAATATGAGTTTTGAAGGACTGCGCATTGTGATTGATTGCGCCAATGGCGCCGCCTACAAGGTTGCGCCAGAAGCGCTCTGGGAGCTTGGCGCTGAAGTTATCGCCATTGGCGTCGAGCCTGATGGCTTCAACATTAATAATAATGTCGGCTCCACGCATCCTCGCGCCCTACGCGATAAAGTCAGAGAAATGCGCGCTGATGTTGGCATTGCGCTTGATGGAGACGCCGACCGCGTCATCATGGTCGATGAAAGCGGGCAAGTGATCGATGGCGATCAATTAATGGCCGTTGTTGCCCGCAGCTGGAAAGAACAGGGCTTATTAACAAAGCCGGGGCTGGTGGCGACAATCATGTCCAACTTGGGACTTGAGCGTCATCTTGCTGGACTTAATCTTAAATTAGAACGCACTGCTGTCGGCGATCGCTATGTTATCGAGCGGATGCGCCAGGCGGGCTATAATGTTGGCGGCGAACAGTCCGGCCATGTCATCCTTTCTGATTTTTCAACAACTGGCGATGGCTTAGTCACGGCGATGCAAGTGCTTTCTGAAGTTAAACGCCAAGGAAGGGCTGTTAGCGAAGTGTGTCATTGCTTTGAGCCTTTACCGCAAATTTTAAAAAATGTTCGAGCGCAAAAACAGGCTTTGGAAAAGGCAAGCGTGATCACCGTCATAGAAGACGCGCGTGAGAAGTTAGGTCGCGATGGGCGGTTGATTGTCCGCCCATCTGTCACGGAAGCTGTCATTCGCGTCATGGCGGAGGGAGATGACTCTCACCTCGTCGAAACCTTAGTTACGCAAGTGTGCAACGCTCTCAAAGAGACTGAGGAAGCCGCCTGACGGTAATGCGCTCATCCTTGCGCAACTAAGTTTTTTTAATACTCGATCATCGGCTGAAAATAAGCCATATCTTTAAAATGAGTGAGGATTTCGACACACCAACCGCACCTATGACGATTGGCGCAAACGCGCCAGAAATCAGCGTCTCGGAACTCTCACAAGCGCTTAAAAGAACCGTAGAAGATCATTTTGGCCGCGTTCGCGTTCGCGGCGAAATCTCCAATTATCGTGGACCGCATAGTTCTGGGCATGCTTATTTCTCTTTGAAGGATGAAAGCGCCCGTATTGACGCCGTCATTTGGAAGGGCGTTATGTTAAAGTTGCGGACACGCCCCCAAGAAGGCCTCGAAGTTCTCGCCACGGGGCGCATAACAACTTTCCCAGGAAAGTCGTCTTATCAAATCATCATAGAGAACCTTGAGCCTGCAGGCGTTGGCGCCTTAATGGCCCTTTTAGACGCACGACGACGGCAATTGGCCACTGAGGGCTTATTTGATGAGAGCCGCAAGAAACCAATACCGTTTCTTCCAGAGACAATTGGCGTCATCACCTCGCCAACAGGCGCCGTCATCCGCGATATACTCCATCGGATCGCCGAACGTTTTCCACGGCGCATCCTTGTCTGGCCCGTTCGGGTTCAAGGCGAAACAGCGGCAGCGGAAATAACGACAGCGATCGAGGGTTTCAACGCCCTACCCCCGCAGGGAGAGATCCCCCGTCCAGATTTGATTATTGTGGCGCGCGGCGGCGGATCTCTTGAAGATTTGTGGAGTTTTAACGAGGAAAATGTTGTGCGAGCCGCAGCAGCAAGCATTATTCCGCTCATTTCAGCAATTGGCCATGAAACTGATACGACGCTTATTGATTTTGTTGCAGATCTAAGAGCGCCAACGCCAACGGCCGCAGCTGAAAAAAGCGTGCCGGTCCGCGATGATCTTATTACCGCTCTCTCGCATCACAAACGTCGTCTAATCAGCGCATGGGAAAGACTGACTGAACGTAGAAAATTAGAAATTAATAATTTAAGTCGACTTCTTCTGAATGCCGACGTTTTTTTAGCCACGCCACGTCAAAGATTAGATCGCAACAGCGAGCGTCTCAACACATTTATTTTTAAAATAAAAGATGACAGACGACTGAAACTTGCGCGTTGTTCAAGTTTATTAGATCGACATTCTCCTCAAGTTGAACTTGCCCGCATGAGCGAAAGACTGCATGGATTAATTGTTCGCCTAAAACAATCAATGCTAGCAACCATAGGCGCTGAGAAACGCAACATTGAGAATTCTACCCAACTCACAAGCGTAAATACCAAAAGATTAGAATTGGCGCTAACGCAAACCATCAAGAAAAAAAGAGAGTATTTTCATCAATTAAGTCATTTACTTGAAACGCTCAGCCACCAAGCCGCTTTAGGGCGCGGCTACGCCTTGGTTAGGAATAATAGCGGCGCGCTTATTAGAAGCGTGACGCAGACGCATAAATCTGAAATGCTTTTCATCGATCTTTCAGACGGACAACTCACAACCCAAATTATAGATGCGCCGCAAGATCGAAAAGCAAAAGAAACCCTAGCACGCAAAAAAACTACTCAAGAAAAAGAAGATCTTAAACAGGGAAAATTATTTTAATCACTCGAATCCCATTTGAAAGGAAACAATTTTTCGATCCATCGGCCCTGTTGGGAGATAACAAAACACATTTGTGGAAATCGGCGCTTCTTTGCAGTGGGGATGCGTATTGAGCCATTCATATCCAAGTAAATTCATGCAGCTGGTTATTTTCTGAGAAATCAATTTAGGATTATCGCGTCTTTCATTGGGAAAGTCGCGCTCTGTTTGAAACTCACATTCGGTTAAATCTACTTTTTGACCTTCAAAGTAGCGGCCGCTGGCGCTGCTCGTTGCAAACATTGCTTCAGTGGCGACGATGAAAATTAATCCAACCACAAGCGCGATTTTTCCCCTCAGGGGGGTTTTAAGAAAATGAAGATCAAAGAGCGAGAGAA
>OMIO01000121.1 GCA_900299115.1 Methylocystaceae bacterium
AAACTAAATCGATCCTTATTCTAAAAGTATTTAAGAAAAGCTCTCTCTAATTTTTTTTGAATATTGCAATTGGGGTCTTTGTATTTTTTACTTTGTAGAAGGACGGTTTCTAAAAAAGGCCGAATTTTACAAAAGAGCTCAATAATTTGAAGTCTTTTTTTGCGGTGTAATATTTTTTAATCCGAATATTATGATTGCGGTGATTATTATTGTTCATCTGCTAACGCAATAATTTACCGGTGTCTTTAGTTTTTCTGCTGGATGTGCCATGTTTCGTTGCTAAGTTCTATCTTAGGAACATTATGCGCTGATGTATACATATCTACAGCGATCGTTGACGCCATACATAGGCATACGCAAATTCCTAGTAAGGTTTTCGCCCCAGAGGGTAATTCTGCGTGTTGTTTGCTGCTCATCTGACTAGGCCCGAAGTGAAAGGACCTGAAAAGTATTAGTCATTTATGGTTAATAATTCGTTAATTTATAAATTCTGCAAGATCGTTTAATATAACATGAACTTTATTTCAAATTCGTAAAGAATGACGGACTTATTTGAAAAACATATGGCCCAGGCAGCAGGATGAAGTCAGTTTTTGTATTGATTCACTATCTGAATAATAGCTTTTGCTCTTCTTTAGGTAGTTTATGATTATCAATGACATAAACGATAGTTTCTACTGCAACAGTTACAGGAGAGTTGCTTGAGCAAATGTTCATGACAGGTCTATTATGGGCGTCTTTCTTTCCAGACCAATAAATTTGACCCGTATTTAGGTCAGCTCCAGAGTGGGAAGTTATCCACTTTATAACCTCATCCCGGTATGTCTCATCACTCAGGATTCTTGAGAGCGCATTTTCTACGTTTTTTCTCATATAATTGATTTAGGTCGCAAAATTAGCTTTTCGAGTCTGAAAATAGTTATTTTCCAATTATCGGTTGTGGTTTTTAATTTTCCAAGAGCGGGCTTAGATGAATATAGGCGTGACCTTTTGGTGTTGCTAAGCTTAGAGGTCCAGAGGATTTAAGACAAATGATAGAGATGCTTGCTGATCTGAGTGGGCTAAGAGTTGTAGCCCATTGATTTTATTGGCGCTCCCTAGGGGACTCGAACCCCTGTTTTCGCCGTGAGAGGGCGACGTCCTAGACCGCTAGACGAAGGGAGCGTTAGTGGATTGGATCTATAGACCGCCATGTTTCCTCGGACAAGTCTTTCAAAACTACTTTTGCCAACGGCTATGACATGTTAGCGGGTACCGCATGGATCTGTCATCGTTAGCAATGAATTGATTTGTCGACCTCTTAGCAAAAGTAGCCAAAGTGACGTCATCTGATTTAATCCTTGCAATGAATAAACTTGGCATAAGCGCGCGACACGCATCGCGCGCAGTCGCTTTAGCGCCTGCAGAGACTAAAAAGCGAGCCTTAGAGATCGCTGCAGATACACTTCGTCGTGAGACAAAAAAAATCTTAGCCTTGAATGCGTTGGATTTAGTTGAGGCCAAGAAACGCGGCGTTACAGCTGCTTTTCTTGATCGATTGAGTTTAGATACTGGTAGGATTGAGTCTATCGCAACGAGTGTTGAGTTAATAGCGCGGCTAGCTGATCCAGTTGGGCGAATAATGGCGCGATTTGAACGACCAAACGGCTTGATCATTGAACGTGTTTCGACCCCGCTGGGGGTGGTTGGCGTTATTTTTGAAAGTCGACCAAATGTAACAGCTGACGCTGGAGCTCTTTGCTTAAAGGCTGGTAATGCTGCAATTTTACGGGGCGGTTCAGAAAGCTTGCATACATCTCGAGCAATTCATGCATGTCTTGTTGCTGGTCTCGAAGGGGCCAGTCTACCAAGCGCTGCAATTTCATTCGTAGATACTCCTGATCGCGCTGCTGTAGGAGCAATGCTCTCTGGCTTAAATGGCGCAATAGATGTGATTGTCCCTCGGGGCGGCAAGAGTCTCGTTGCGCGTGTTCAACACGAAGCACGGGTGCCTGTTTTTGCTCATCTAGAGGGTATCGTTCATGTTTACGTGCATGAAAGCGCTAAGCTAGAGATGGCTATGAAAATATTGATGAATGCTAAAATGAGAAGAACTGGAATCTGTGGCGCAACTGAAACTTTACTTGTTGACCGCGCGTGTGTTGAGACGCACCTTCGTCCCTTAATTATCTCTTTGCTAGATGCTGGTTGTGAGGTACGAGGGGACTTAACTACTCAATCAGTTGATAGTCGCGTTAAATCCGCAACAGAAGAGGACTGGAGTACAGAGTATCTAGACGCAATAGTCTCAGCAAGGGTAGTAGATGATCTTGACGCGGCAATTAAGCATATTGAGACCTACGGATCACATCATACGGATTGTATCATCTCTGAAGATCTTGAAGCTGTTAAAATATTTATGCAGGAAGTAGACTCGGCAATTGTGATGCATAATGCTTCAACTCAATTCGCTGACGGAGGAGAATTTGGCTTTGGGGCTGAGATTGGGATTGCAACAGGCCGCATGCACGCACGTGGCCCAGTCGGGGTAGAACAGCTCACATCCTTTAACTATCGTGTTTATGGTCAAGGACAGGTAAGAGATTGAGATTTCACCTTCCGCCGCATGCGCCAGGTATGCGCATTGGACTATTTGGCGGTTCCTTTAACCCAACGCATTCTGGGCATCTTCTAGTCTCAGATTTAGCATTAAAAAAATTGCAGCTAGATCGTATCTGGTGGCTCGTCTCGCCAGGTAATCCCCTGAAAGATAATTATTCATTAGCCTCAGTAGATCAAAGGATGAAACAAACACAAGCATGCATTCGTGATCCACGAATTGTTGTTACAGATTTGGAGTTGCGAATAGGAAAACGCTTTACATTTGATACGCTATTTTTTTTAAAACAGCATTGTCCCAAGGTACGCTTTATATGGATCATGGGGGCAGATAATTTGCTTCAATTTCATCACTGGCAAAATTGGGAAAAAATTGTTTGTTTAATGCCAGTCGCCATTTTTGATAGGCCTGGATCAACCTTTAAAACTTCAAGCACAAAAATGACACAGAGATTTTATCGCGCGCGTAGACCTGAGAGAAACTCAAAGAAATTGGTGGAAAATTTACCGCCAGCTTTCACCATTCTTCATGGCCCAAGAAGCGATAAATCCTCCACCGAAGCGAGAATGAAGTTGAATAATAGTAAATAAATTATTGCTAGTGCGCTTAGGCGACTTTTTATTTGCGATCAAAGAGAGGCAAGATCCACCGCTTATAAGCAAAAAAGCTTGCCGGAATGCCAACAAAAATGACAACCCAAAGCATTAAAGAATTGTCCTGGCTTCGTTCATAGAGGTCGCCGCCCTCTATGGCCTGAGTATATGGATTTCGAACAAAAAATGTGATTGCGAAAGAACCAACTATTATAGCCGCCACAGTATACAAAAAGCTTTTAGGGATTAAAAAGGCAGGCCGTTGATTTTTCGTAACAAACTGATTTTTATCCTGTTGTTCGCGCGGCTGGTGAGAATCTTCCATCATCGTATATATCCTTTGGCTATTGCGTCCATTGGATAATATGGGGCGCTTACACGGCGGCGCCATAGATGTCATATGCATCTGTGCGATCGACTTTGACAGAGACGATTTCGCCGGCTCGAATTGGGCGGCGTGAGGTGACGTAAGCGACGCCATCAATTTGTGGCGCGTCAGCCTTCGTGCGTCCTTTCGCTAAAATCCCTGAACCGCCGCCGCCAGCATGATCAATAATTACAGATAGACGTTTCCCAACTTTTCGCTTCATCAAACGTTCGCTGATTTTCTGTTGTTTTTCCATAAAACGCCGCCAGCGTATTTCTTTGATTTCTTCCGCGACTGGAGTAAGGCCCAGCATATTCGCGGGTGCGCCTGCTACGGCTTCGTATTTAAACGCGCCAGCGCGATCGATTTCTGCTTCCTCGAGCCATTCCAAAAGAGCTTCGAAGTCGGCCTCCGTTTCTCCGGGAAAGCCAACTATAAAAGTCGATCTAAGGGTTAGTTCCGGACAAGCGGCGCGCCACGAACGAATGCGAGCAAGTGTCTTTTCTTCATTTGCTGGGCGCTTCATTGCTTTGAGAACATTGGGCGCGGCATGCTGGAAGGGAATGTCAAGGTAGGGGAGCACTTTGCCTGAAGACATAAGGCTTATAATTTCGTCTACATGCGGATAGGGGTAAACATAATGTAAACGTATCCAGAGACCGAGATCGCCTAATGCGCGAGCAAGATCAATGAAACGCGTGCGAAGTCGATAGGAGCCGATTTGACTCTCGGCATAGTTCAGATCCCGGCCATAGGCGCTCGTATCTTGTGATATAACCAGCAATTCCTTGACGCCGGCTCGAGCAAGCTTTTCCGCCTCGCGCAATACTTCTGCGGCAGGGCGGGAAACCAAGGGCCCGCGAAGATGCGGAATAATGCAAAAGGAGCAAGAATTGTCGCAGCCTTCGGATATCTTCAGATAAGCATAATGGCGCGGCGTTAGTTTTACGCCTTGCTCAGGCAAAAGGTTCAAGAAAGGGTCGTGAGGCGGTTTGACGGCTTGATGAACAGCTTCAATCACGCTCTCATATTGCTGAGGGCCGGTTATTGCGAGAATTTGGGGGAAGCTTTTACTGATGATCTCAGGCTCAGCCCCCATGCAGCCTGTGACAATTACTCTCCCATTTTCTGCAATAGCAGCCTCGATAGCTTCAAGGGATTCAGATTTAGCACTATCGAGAAACCCGCATGTATTAACGACAACAACATCGGCTCCAGCATGATTGCGGGCTAGCTCATAACCCTCTGCCCGGAGGCTTGTCAGGATGCGTTCGCTATCAACCAGGGCTTTCGGGCATCCCAGTGAAACAAATGAAACGCGGGGAGCTGCGGAGGATAATTTTGGTTTATCTTGCATTTAGTCGGAGTGACATGCGCAGCATTAAATGGCAATGAGAATACTCAGTAATTGATTGCGCTATGCCAATAGCGCGCCAACTAGGGCGTAAAGCGCTACGACGGCGACGACAAGAGCGTGGAGCATATTTCCAAGCCTCCATATCTTGGCGTATTTAACGCCGGGTTAGGCTATCTCCTCCTGCGTAGACTAAATTGGCTGGGAAGGAGCGTTACCGTTGGAGTTTTGGTAGTTTCATCGTCTTAAGAAAGTATTGCTATGATTTTAACTTGCCGGGCCAAGAAGACGTTTTCAAGCATCACGCAGCCCCTCCCTATTATGAAAAACAAATAAAATCAGTGAGATAAATGGAATTAAAATTTTGTTTGCTCTCTTTCCAGACGCCACTATGAATAGCCGGGCAGCTGGTTTTTAGCTCAGATCGCATCTGGGCTTTTAGGAAAAGAGTTCGCTTGCCAAATTCAATCATTCTTGGAACAGGGGCCTACGCGCCTCAACGTGTTCTCACAAATTCAGATCTTGAAAAATTGGTGGCGACGAATGGCGAATGGATCGTCAGTCGCACAGGAATTCAAGAACGACGAATTGCGGCAGATGACGAGGCAACCTCAGACCTTGCTGCGGCTGCAGCTAGGCAGGCCTTGGATTTTGCTCAAATTGATCCGGAAGAGATCGATATGATCATCGTCGCTACTGTTACGGGCGATACGCCAACGCCTGCATGCGCCGCATATGTCCAAGCGAAGCTTGGAGCTAAAAATGCTTTCGCCTTCGATGTTGGCGCAGCTTGCGCAGGCTCTCTCTATGGATTGACTATTGCTGATCAATTCATTCGTTCAGGAATGATTAAGCGGGCGCTAGTGATAGGCGCAGAAACATTAAGCCGATTTGTAGATTGGACGAATAGAGAAACCTGCGTCCTCTTTGGGGATGCTGCGGGGGCAATCTTACTCGGGTCGACGCAAGATCAAGGGCGAGGGCTTCTAGCCACTACACTGCGTACTGATGGAACAATGACAGATATCTTGGGTATTTTTGGCGGCGGTAGTCGACGACCTCTCTCACCAGAAATGCTCCAGGAGAACGGCAATAAAATCAAAATGCGCGGTCGAGAGGTCTACCGCGCCGCGACGCGAATGCTTCCAGAAGTGGTGGCGGAAACCTTGTCGCTTGCAGGGCTCGAAGCCAAGGATGTAACTCATGTCATCGCGCATCAAGCCAATCAGCGCATTATTGAATATGCCTTGGATACGCTTGGAGTGCCGATAGAGAAATGCTGGATGAATATCAATCGCTACGGTAATACCTCCAGCGCTTCAATGCCCATTACATTGGACGAAGCAAACCGCGCAGGCCGTTTAAAAAAAGATGATGTGATTGCGATGATGGCGATTGGCGCTGGAATGACTTGGGGAAGTATTTTGCTCCGTTGGTGATCCTGGAGGTCAGGGCTGATCAAAATATTTGGGCTAGCGCCTGAGCTGGCCCTTTCCCTTAGGCTGAGGTAGTTATGGCGGCCAATTGGGGGAGCCATGAGCGCTAATTTGGACGGTTCAAAAAAAGGTGGTTTTTTTTCGCGCCTTTTTGGTGTCGAAGATAAGGACCGCTTGCTGGAAGAGGCTGTCGACAGTCCGCAGCCTAAGGTATCTTGGTGGTCGCGTTTATCTGGCGGTCTTGCGAAAACATCGCAGTCGATAAGCCAGGGTGTCGCTGACGTCTTCACCAAACGCAAGCTTGACGCTTTAACCTTAGAGGAACTTGAGGATGTTTTGGTGCGCGCTGACCTTGGGGTGGGAGCAGCGACGCGGATCACAAAAGCAGTTGGACAGGCGCGATATGAAAAAAATATCGCACCTGAGGAAGTGCGACGTATTCTTGCCCAAGAAGTTGAAAGTGTTTTGAGGCCTGTCGCTAAGCCTTTCGATATTGATGAAATGAAAAAACCTTTTGTCGTCCTCGTTGTTGGGGTGAATGGCTCTGGTAAAACAACGACAATTGCAAAGCTTGCTTCAAAATGGACAGCTGAGGGAAAACAAGTGCTTCTTGCGGCGGGAGATACTTTTCGCGCCGCTGCAGTAGAGCAACTTCGCGTATGGGGTGAGCGTTTTGGCGCTGAAGTTGTTTCTGGGCCAGAGGGATCGGATGCAGCGAGCCTGGCTTTTGACGCTATTAAGCTTGCGAAGCAAAACGGTGCTGATGTCGTGTTAATGGATACTGCAGGTCGATTGCAAAATCGCGTTGAGCTTATGGCTGAGCTGGAGAAAATTGTTCGCGTCATCAGAAAGGCCGAGCCAGAAGCGCCGCACGCCGTGTTGCTTGTGTTAGATGCGACGGTTGGGCAAAATGCTTTACAACAAGTTGAGGTGTTTGAGCGTATTGCAGGTGTAACAGGGATTGTGATGACAAAATTAGACGGCACTGCTCGGGGAGGCATTCTTGTCGCTATTGCCGAGGCCTATCGCTTACCAATTCATTTTATTGGCGTTGGCGAAGGAGCGGATGATTTAGAACCTTTCTCTGCTGAGGAATTTGCCCGAGCGATTGCTGGTTTTTCACAGCAAGACACACTGGATATTGCATCAGAGGATCAACGAGGATGACTGAGGGTATATCTAAGAAGTCTATCCCAAGCGCTTTTGATGAGAAAAAAAACGATATTTTGGGCGGAAGAAAGAAAAAACTGAGCCCGTTATTAAAGCTAGCGTTGGAGCTTGGTCCGTTAGCTCTGTTCTTTGTGGCTAACAATCGCTATGGGATTTTTGCAGCAACAGGCGTGCTAATGGCCGGCGTTGTTGTGACATTGGTGGTTTCCTGGAGCGTAACGCGACATTTGCCAGCTATGCCACTTGTCACTGCCGCTTTAGTGCTCATCTTTGGAACTCTTACTTACATTTTACACGATGAGACATTTATTAAATTAAAGGTCACGATTCTTTATTCATTATTTGGGGCCGGTTTGATCGGTGCTTTATATTTTGGCAAACTGTTGTTGCCAATTGTCTTTGATCTTGCGATACATATAGATGATGAAGGGTGGCGCAAACTTACATGGCGCTGGGGCTTATTTTTCTTCTTTTTGGCTGGGCTAAATGAAATTGTGAGACGTGTGGTCACAACAGATGTCTGGGTAAATTTTAAAGTGTTTGGCATTTTACCATTGACTATATTGTTTGCGATTGCGCAAACGCCGCTTATCATGCGACATGAAATTCCTCCAGAAGAAGAAAATAGCGACTCACACTTTTAAGAAAGTTTGAATTATTTAGCAGATGCTATTTATAAAATAGTAACCCAAGGTATTTGTTTATATTCGTAGTAAATTTATTGATTGGGTTTTTGAACTATAAAAAGCTCCTTGGTAAATTTGCAGGGATTTTGGCCACTCAATTGAGCCTATTTAAGTCATGCAGTCCTGCGTGATTAAAAATGTGAGGTGCGCTGAGCGTTTCTTCTCACATCAATTGAAAAGTAAGTATTCTGGAGATAGACTAGGGCTTGGTTCGGAGTGTTGATTAATAAATCGTGAACTGTTTCAAAATTACTAAAGATGGATTCAGGCCTTGCCCAGTCTTATTCGTTTGTTGTTGATTATCGGCCTCCTCATCGGGCTTGCTTATGGAGCGATGCAGGCAATAGTTTCCTATGTGACGCCTCAGCCAAGAGAGATGAGCCACATTATTCCTCCCCAGCGTCTAAATAGGTAATCCTAAGACATGTCTCATCGAGATCTTCGTCACTTGGAGGCGTTTCTCGATATGCTGGTTGTAGAGCGAGGTGTGAGTAGAAATACCTTTCAAGCTTATCGGCGAGATTTAATTGATTACAAAAATTACTTAAATAATCTTGGCCTTGATATTCTTGAGGCAAGCCATGCCGTTCTTTGTGACTATCTCGTTGATCTTAACGCTCGGGGTATGACGCGGCCTACGATTGCGCGGCGTATATCAGCGCTTCGACAATTTTATAAGTTTTTGTTCGTCGAGCGGATACGGACAGATAACCCTGCAAATATGTTGGAGGGCCCTCGTTATTTGCGCAGCGCACCTAGAGTTATGACAGTAGCCGAGGTTGATCGCCTTTTAGTGCTTGCGCGTGAGAAGATTGATGACGTAAATCTTTCCTCTCGTGAGCAACTACGCGCTGCACGCCTCTATGCCCTGCTTGAAACGCTTTATGCCACAGGTATGCGCGTGTCGGAATTGGTTTCATTGCCTAAAAGCGCTGCGACAACACGAGAGTCATTCATTGCAATCAGAGGTAAGGGCGGTCGCGAGCGGCTCGCGCCTTTAACAAATCGCGCAAAAACGGCCCTACGCGATTTTCGTAGTCGGTTGGAGTCTTTAAATTTAGGCTTGGCGCAGGGGTCTTTCCTTTTTCCAGCTGATAGCTCGAGTGGTCATTTGACCCGACAAGCGTTTGCGCGTGAGCTCAAAATACTTGCCTCTATTGCTGGTCTATCGGCTGAACAAGTCCATCCCCACGCGTTGAGGCATGCATTTGCGAGCCATCTTCTTCAAAACGGCGCAGATTTGCGCGTTGTTCAGGAATTACTTGGACACGCAGATATCGCTACAACGCAAATCTATACTCATGTTCTTGATGAGCGGATGCAAGCTATGGTGCGTGATCTACATCCGCTGTCAAATTAACCTCGCTCCCAAGGGGAGATTTTCTGGATAATGAATATAGCTCTACGTTTCTTGCGCCCGTTAAAGAGCCTAACGACAGGGTAGAAACAGGCAATTAAAAATTGATAGTGATTTAAATTGACCTGCGTTGTTTAATAGCTTAGATAAAACTTGCTGCGTCGCAGCATGAGGCGCTCCAGCCGCGTAATCCTAAATAGGCCGTTTGGGCCACTAGGTCGCTGTCTTGTCTCCCGGCCCATAACTGACAACCCGTTACGCGGGGTTCGTCTTTTATTGCTTCGCGCGCTTTGAATATCACAGCGTCGTTGGAGAATATTGAAAGATTCATTTTGACAAAATTTTCTGATCTTGGGCTTGTTGAAATACTTCTCCGCGCGCTCAATCGTGAGGGTTACGAGACGCCAACCTCGATCCAAGCGCAAGCCATACCTTATCTGATGCAAGGGCGCGATCTACTTGGTATTGCTCAAACTGGCACAGGAAAAACAGCCGCCTTCGCCTTGCCGATATTGCAGCGCTTTGCTCAAGAACCACAAAAAGCAGCTCCATTTACTGCTCGTGCGCTGATCCTCGCCCCGACACGCGAACTAGCTGCGCAGATTGCAGATAGCTTTCGCGCCTATGGGCAATTAATGCGTCCAAGCGTTGGAGTTGTTGTTGGCGGCGTTTCGCATAGACCGCAGATTGATATGCTTTCGCGCGGACTTGATGTCCTGGTCGCTACCCCAGGCCGATTACTGGATCATATTGCTAGTGGAAGGTTTAAGCCCGCTACAACGCAAGTTCTCGTTCTTGATGAAGCAGATCACATGTTGGATCTTGGTTTTATCGCGCCTATTCGACAGATTGTCGCGAAGTTGGCTAAGAATCGTCAAACGCTTCTATTTTCAGCGACGATGCCAAAAGAAATATCGGGCTTAGCTGTAGATATGCTCCGTAATCCGGCAGAGGTCTCGGTCACGCCCGTCGCCACAACTGCTGAGCGCGTTCTCCAGCAGGTATTTTTGGTTGACAGCGGTGCGAAGCGCGAAGTTCTTCTTGAGTTGTTGCAAGGCAGAGAAATTACTAAAGCGATCGTATTTACACGCACAAAACGTGGCGCAGATCGTGTCGCGATGCATCTTGAGAATGCAAGCGTTGGCGCGGAGGCCATTCATGGAAATAAAAGTCAAAATCAACGTCAGCGCGCATTAGATAGTTTTCGTAAAGGCCAGACGCGTGTGCTTGTCGCGACCGATATTGCCGCTCGAGGTATCGATGTAGACGGTGTTACACACGTCTTCAATTATGAATTGCCGGATACGCCTGAGGCTTACGTTCATCGTATTGGGCGGACAGCGCGTGCGGGCGCATCAGGAAAGGCGATTTCGCTATGCGATAATGCCGAGAGATCTTTGTTGCGGGCGATTGAAAAAATTACCCGTCAAACATTGCCTGTTATCGATCGACGTTCGCAGGATGCTCGTCAAAACGAAACCCTTGGCGATGCTGTTCGTGGAAAAGGCAAGCCAGCGGTGCGCGCTCGAAACACGCCGCCGCGCGGGCGCAGAGACGGGGCTCGATCAGAGCTAAAATCTGGTCCCTCATTTGGTCAAAAGTCAAAGACGCCAGCGCGGTCGCGTTCGGGCGATCGCGTCCGGGGGTAAAGAGAAATATTTTTACTCAGACGCGTCCGCTAGGGTTATTTTCCATTGTTATACCAACCTGTTGCGTAGCCCGCTCGAAAAGAGGCTTCGAACCGCGGATCAAAATCATTTGCGTGTCGCTTGAATGAGTCGCTTTGGTGAGCAGCTCGATCAGCAAGACCTGACTGTATACCTTGCTTATATGCGTCGCATTCTAAGCCAATTAGTCCGCCAGGGCAGTTTGCACCGGCCCTAACTTGGGGCGGGCTAGGCGCTGAAACTGTAGGGGTGGTTGTTTGGTTGCAGGCTCCCGAAAGCAGCGCAAGCATCAAACTAGTGGTTAGTCGTTTCATCTGAAATCCGTGATGATTATCCTGTTAAGCGGGTTCAAATAGCGGCTGCCAAGGTGCTTGTCAGCTAAACAGGCGTTGTTTGAGATGCTGGCTCGTCGTTGTGACTATGCTTGAACTGCTCGTTTAGAGGCTGGGATTCGGCTCTGATCGACTTGTAAGGCTATTTTATGAGTCTGGACACAGGTGTAAACCAAACCTAAACGCTCATATCGGGTATTTATTCAACAACAAATAGAAACCGATCTAATTAATTGATAAGTATTAAGAAAGTAACCCGCCTCGCTGTCGATGCGGCTCTATTTCGCGGTAATTGTGCATGGTTCTTTTGATTGGGCTTTTTAATGCGTTGGATTACTGGGAGGAATGAGGTATCTGGGGCTGTTCATCCACCCTTGCAGAGAGGGAGGAAAGCAGGAGATCCGTAATGAAAAAAATGACATTTGCTGTTTTGGCAGGTTTCGCTGTCGCTGGTTTTGTTGCGCCGCAGTTCGCCGCTGCGCAGGATCCGGTAGCTGGCGTTGTAACCGGCGCGGCTGGACTGGTGAATAGCGTCGCCACAGGCGCGGGCAAAGCTGTTACAGGCGTTCTTGATGATGTGACTGGAAATAATTCAACGCCGGCAGCTCCCGCAGCTGCGCCTGTCGCTCATCACCATCATCACCATCATCACCACCATCATCATCACCATCATCATCACTAAGCTAAGTGTGATTATGAAATTGCCCCGGCTCGCGCCGGGGTTTTTTTTAGGTTTTACGATCTAAGTTCTTTTTAAAATTCTTCATTACCCATTGGGTCTTTGTTGATTGTGTGGCTGTTGCAGAAATATCACTGAGCAAAGAAGTTTAGCTAAAATGCTCATGGCAATATTGTGGCGAGAATAAGTTCTGTCATAAATTGTTAATCATAACGCGAATCAAGCGTTCGATATTTTTGGTGAGTAACGGCAATGGATAAGACACTTGTTTTTTTAGCTACTTTTGCTGCTCTGCTCCTCGGCTTTGCTATGCAAGCGGATGCCTCTTTTCCCGATAGATTGCATCAGGACGAGGTGCCCGCGTATTCTGTTGCTAACAAAGAACAGTTACGTAAAAATGTTGTGCGGGGAGATCTCTACCGTCAAATGAAATGGACAAAATTACCTTCATCAGAATATTTTTAGGATAGATATTTTTCGAATTAAGCGTTTTTGCTAGCCAGTAAGAGGATAAGTATCTTTTGCGCTGGTGGCTATCTCCTCACTGTTGTTATTTGGTCGCCAGCCTGGATGGCCAAAAAGATGGTTGAGCGCCTCGTGGAAATTTCGACAGCGTGCAAGATCAGTAGCTATTGCAATCCATTCATGAAATGCGATCCATATTGGATTTACTGAATTTACAGGCGTGACAAGTCCGTAACGGCACGGAGCATCTCTCTCTTCTGCTGCATATGTTCCAAATAGTCTGTCAAATATTATTAAAATACCGCCATAATTTTTATCGAGATAAATTTGGTTGCTTGCATGATGAACGCGATGGTTCGATGGCGTATTTAGAATTTGATCTAATGGTCCTAACTTAGGAATAAGCTCTGTGTGAACCCAAGATTGGTATAATAGACTAAAAGCAAGCATTGATCCTACCGCAGCAGGCTGAAAGCCTAGCCACACAAGAGGTAAGAAGAGTAGAAAGTCACCTGAGATTCCACTTGTCCAAGACAATCTAAATGAAGCTAGGATATTAAATTCTACGGGTGAATGATGAACGCAGTGGGAAGCCCACATCCAGCGTATTGTGTGACTGAAGCGGTGATACCAATAGTAATTAAATTCGACGGCAATGAAGAGTAAGGCAATCGATCCAATATGATTTAGGGGTATATCGAACAATCGATGATCCCATATCCAGGACATTGCAAGCGCAATAAAGCTAAATCGAAATAAGCCCGATAATTTGTGCCCAAAGCCAATACCGATTGTTGCTAAACTTTCACGCCAGCTATAGCCCTTGAGATTTTTGCAGTGAAAGTAAAAAATCTCCAAAATAACAAAAAGGATAAAAATCGGTGCGGCTATCCAAAGCATTTGTTCTGAGAATGGCATCGGCGGATCCTTTGAAAAAATACTGTGCTCATTTGCCCAGCGCGCGCTTGCGTTAAATCGTATTATCTGAGTATTACTCAGTTTCTCAACTCGCTTTTGGATTAGATCTTCAGACTGGGGAATGAAGTCGATAAATGCATGAAATAAAGCGGAAAAATCCGACGCAAGCGCGCGCGCAGCAGACGGTTGGAATAATTCTCGACGCAGCGGCTCAGATTTTACAAACTGAGGGAGAGGCGCATTTCAACACTAATCGCGTTGCGGAGAGGGCGGGATTTTCTATCGGCACGCTTTATCAATATTTTCCAAACAAGAATTCTATCATTGAAGCGATAGCGGAGCGCGAGCGCATTGCGATTGAAGCAACAATCCAAAAGGCTCTTCTTGACGGCTGGCCGCATACGATTGAAGAATTCTTACGAATTATTATTCGTCAAATGATCAACGCATTTGGACGTCGCCAAAAATTACGTCGATTTATCATCATACAAATGATCCGACTTGATCTGTTTATGCCGGTTCTTCAGGAGGCTGATCGGATCAGCGAAACAGTTTCCGCATTACTCGAAAAAAATCGGGGCGATGACTATTTGCCATTATCCAAGACACGCCTGTTTATCTTGACGCGATCAACTATGGGCGTCATTCGTGCTGCGATCATTGAAAATAGCCAACTATTAGTCACGCAAGAATTTGAAGATGAGCTTGTTAGACTTGCTCTGAACTATCTCACCCAGAACAATACTCCCACTCGTTAACCGGGCATTTTGTGTTTGGGTTGTTTTTTGGGGTTTTAGCGAAGTAAGCGTCCATTGCAGTGGACGCTTACTTATTTGTGTAGCTGAGATTTATCAGCTGTTTGGATTAGTATTTAGCGACAACTGGCGCAGATGCGAAGTTGAAGTGGTAGTTTACGCCGGCGCGAACGATGTTGCCGTTGTAGCTGCGCGATGCGCCGATGCCATATCCCCATGCGCCGGTATTGGTGTCGATGACGCCGCCGGAAGCATAGCCATTTGAGAGGCTGTAGTAGAGATATTCAGC
>OMIO01000122.1 GCA_900299115.1 Methylocystaceae bacterium
ACTGAATATAAATGTAAAAAAATTTTAAATACACGTATTTATGCCTAGCGCTAGACCATTTAAGAACGATACGTTGGCTGCGGAGCCAGCAGTCGCTAAGCGCTTGTAAGCTGGGGGCAAATCTGGCACGATTTGCCGCGCCATTACGTCAGTGTTACTGACCCTTTGGCGCTGGAACAGCGGAAAGCCGCTGCTTTCTACACAACACGGTCTGCAATCGGCGCGAGCTCCTGACTTGAGCAGCTGGCGCGCGATTTGCCTTTAAGTAATGCTCAAAGCGGTTGGCGCTTTACGAAGGCGCTCACACGTCGATGGCTTACAGGGCATATAGGAATTTGCGTAGGACTTTTGCGCTTAAAACAACGCGATGGGTTTCTGTGCAGGAATATAAAATATTAGAAATATATTGACGACGCGTTTGGCGCGGCGTCAGGGGGAGTGACCAAAATGACGAATGTCGTGAAAGAGCATCAAGAGGCGCATGACGCCCGCGCTCTGACTTTGAATGATGTTGGTCGGGATCCTCTGTTGCCAGAAGCGCAAGGTCTATACGATCCCTCTAAAGAGCATGACTCATGCGGCGTAGGTTTTGTTGCGAATATGCGCAATGAAAAAACACACGCCATTGTTGAAATGGGATTACAAATCCTCCTTAATCTGGATCATCGAGGCGCTGTTGGCGCTGATCCAAAACTTGGCGACGGATGCGGTATCCTCGTACAGATCCCTCATGAATTTTTTAAGGAAGAATGTTCAAAACTCGGCTTCACGCTGCCTGCATCGGGCGACTATGCAATTGGTCAGTTCTTTTTGCCGCGTGATGCGGATGTACGTCAGCGTGCGTGTAAGGTTATTGACGACTCGATGCATGCGGAAGGCCTTATTGTGCTTGGCTGGCGAGATTTGCCTGTCAACTCAAGCGATCTGGGTGAGGCCGTTCGTGCAGTAGAGCCATTTCATAGACAAATATTTGTTGCCCGCGGACCTGATGTTAAAAATGCTGAAGATTTTGAGCGTCGGATTTATCTTGCCCGTAAAGCTGCTTCCAATGTTGTTTATACTTTTGGTCCTCAAGGTCGCGAGCTTTACTCGGTTTCTGTTTCAACGCGAACCATCGTTTATAAGGGGATGGTGCTGGTATCGCAGCTTGGCGACTATTTCCTAGACTTAAAAGATCCGAGATTTGTTTCTGCTCTTGCGCTTGTTCATCAACGCTTCGCGACAAATACATTTCCTTCCTGGCGACTTGCTCATCCATATCGATTTGTCGCGCATAATGGCGAAATAAATACCTTGCGCGGTAATCTGAACTGGATGGCGGCGCGCCAAGCGTCTGTTGCTTCGCCATTATTTGGAGATAACATCAATAAACTTTGGCCAATTTCCTATGAGGGTCAGTCTGATACTGCATGTTTTGATAATGCGCTCGAATTTTTAGTGCGTGGCGGCTATCCCCTCGCGCATGCTGTAATGATGCTGATCCCAGAAGCGTGGGCTGGAAATCCATTAATGGATGAGAGCCGTCGCGCTTTTTATGAATATCATGCCGCGCTAATGGAGCCATGGGATGGGCCAGCGGCAATGGCTTTCACGGATGGCAGACAGATTGGAGCAACATTAGATCGAAACGGACTACGTCCGGCGCGTTATTTGGTTACGGATGACGGCTTAGTCGTTATGGCTTCCGAAATGGGCGTATTGCCAATTCCTGAGGAAAAGATCGTCACGAAATGGCGCCTGCAACCAGGGAAAATGTTACTAGTTGATTTAGAACAAGGTCGCATTGTCTCTGACGATGAAATTAAGCAGCAACTTTCTCAATCTCATCCCTACAAAGAATGGCTCGCACGCACCCAGATACAACTTGAGGATTTAAAGCCTGTAGAAGCGCGGCCTGCGCGAGCGGATGTCTCTCTGCTGGATCGACAGCAGGCATTTGGATACACGCAAGAAGATTTAGATTTACTCGTCTATCCAATGGCGGTTACTGGGCAAGAAGCGATTGGGTCGATGGGAACCGATACGCCCATATCGCCGCTGTCAGACAAAACATCCTTACTCTATACATATTTCAAACAGAATTTTGCTCAAGTCACTAATCCGCCGATCGACCCGATCAGAGAAGAATTAGTGATGAGTCTTGTGTCTTTTATCGGACCGCGTCCTAATATTCTTGATCACGAAGGCTCTGCAAGAAAAAAGCGTTTAGAGGTTCGCCAGCCAATTCTAACCAACGAAGATCTGGAAAAAATACGTTGGATTGGAATGGTCGAGGATAGTTTTGATACAAAAACGCTTGAGATAACCTATGATGCGCCTAAAGGCGCTGATGGAATGCGGGATGCGCTTAAACGTTTATGTGAGCGCGCAGAAGAAGCTGTATCGGGCCGATATAATATTATCATTCTTTCTGATCGCATGGTGGGGCCTGATCGGATTCCGATCCCCGCTTTATTAGCAACGGCAGCCGTACACCATCATTTAATTCGTAAAGGATTGCGTACTTCTGTGGGCCTTGTTTTGGAAACAGGCGAAGCGCGCGAAGTGCAGCATTTTGCCTGCTTGGCGGGCTATGGGGCAGAAGCGATTAATCCTTATCTCGCCTTTGACACATTGGAAGCCTCAGCAAAAGAGCTCCCGGATGAAATCAATGCCTATGAGGCGATTAAGCGTTATATCAAAGCAATTGATAAGGGACTTTTAAAGGTGATGTCGAAAATGGGCATCTCCACATACCAGTCCTATTGTGGGGCGCAAATATTTGATGCTGTCGGATTAGCTCAAGATTTCGTCGATGAATTTTTTAGAGGTACGACGACGCGGATTGAAGGCGTTGGACTTGATACAATTGCTTTAGAAACAGTTCGCCGGCATAAACTCGCTTTCGGCGATGCGCCGATTTATCGAGATGCACTCGATGTTGGCGGCGACTATGCATTTCGTTTCCGAGGCGAAGCGCATAGCTGGACGCCAGAAACAGTTTCCCTATTGCAGCA
Organism: Methylocystaceae bacterium; assembly: GCA_900299115.1. Lineage (GTDB taxonomy): Bacteria > Pseudomonadota > Alphaproteobacteria > Rhizobiales > Beijerinckiaceae > Methylocystis. The sequence goes on from OMIO01000122.1 coordinate 2,997, forward strand.
TGCAGTCAGAGGAAATGCACGGGAACAATATCGCGCTTTTGCTGATGTGCTTAATAAACAAAGCGAACATCTTTTAAATTTGCGTGGTCTTTTTCGAATTAAGACCGCCGAAGAAGTTGGCCGCAAGGCTGTGCCGCTAGAGGAAGTTGAGCCAGCAGCGGATATCGTTAAACGTTTTGCCACTGGCGCGATGTCATTTGGTTCTATTTCTCGCGAAGCGCACACAACACTCGCCGTGGCTATGAATAGAATTGGCGGCAAATCTAACACGGGAGAAGGTGGCGAAGAGCCTGAGCGTTTCAAGCCAGAACCTAATGGAGATTTAAAGCGCTCGGCAATTAAGCAAGTCGCTTCTGGACGGTTTGGCGTGACGACCGAATATTTGGTCAATGCCGACATGATCCAAATCAAAATGGCTCAAGGAGCAAAACCTGGCGAGGGAGGGCAGTTGCCAGGGGATAAGGTAGACGCGGTTATCGCTAAGGTGCGTCACTCCACGCCAGGCGTTGGTCTCATATCGCCACCGCCGCATCACGATATCTATTCGATCGAGGATCTTGCGCAGCTCATTTACGACCTTAAAAACGTTAATCCCAAAGCGGATGTGTCGGTTAAGCTCGTTTCAGAAGTTGGCGTTGGCACTGTTGCGGCAGGGGTTTCTAAAGGCCGCGCCGATCAGGTGACAATTTCAGGTTTTGAGGGCGGAACGGGCGCTTCGCCACTAACGTCCATTAAGCATGCAGGTTCGCCATGGGAAATCGGACTGGCTGAAACGCATCAGACTTTGGTCTTAAATAATCTTCGCTCACGTATCGCCGTACAGGTTGATGGCGGCTTAAGAACAGGACGAGATGTGATTGTTGGCGCATTGTTGGGCGCAGATGAATTTGGTTTTTCAACCGCGCCTCTCATCGCTGCGGGCTGCATTATGATGCGTAAATGTCACCTAAATACTTGCCCAGTTGGCGTTGCAACTCAAGATCCTGTTTTACGCAAACGTTTTGTTGGACAGCCTGAGCATGTCATCAATTACTTTTTCTTTGTTGCGGAAGAAGTAAGAGAGTGGATGGCTGCGATGGGATACCGCAGATTTGAAGAGCTTATCGGCCAGATGCAAATGCTCGATAAGGATCAGGCGTTAGCCCATTGGAAAGCGAAAGGTCTTGATTTCACCAAGCTCTTCACCAAGCCAAATGGAGAAGGTCCACAAGTACGCCATAGCGCGCGTCAGGATCATGAGCTTGATAAGGCCCTAGACAAGCACTTAATTTCTCAAGCGCGCGCAGCTTTGGACAGAGGCGCTAAAACATCAATCGAAACCTCTATTCGCAGCGTCAACCGCACTGTTGGCGCAATGCTCTCTGGAGAAGTGGCGCGTATCTACGGTCACAAAGGCTTACCTGAAGATACGATTGATATTCGTGTAACGGGTACAGCTGGCCAAAGCTTTGGAGCCTTTCTTTCTCGTGGCGTAACGCTTCGACTTGAGGGCGAGGCTAATGATTATGTTGGTAAAGGCATATCTGGGGGTAAAATTATTGTTTATCCCTCTCGAAACGCTCAGAAGATAGAACCTGCGCATTCTATAATCGTAGGCAATACCGTCCTCTACGGCGCCATTGCCGGAGAATGCTATTTTAGAGGCGTAGCTGGAGAGCGTTTCGCTGTCAGAAATTCAGGCGCGATGGCGGTTGTTGAAGGCGTTGGCGATCATGGTTGTGAGTATATGACTGGCGGCGTCGTCGTTGTCCTTGGTCAAACAGGCCGCAATTTTGCAGCTGGCATGTCTGGCGGAGTAGCTTACGTAATTGATGAAGAAAAAACTTTCTCAAGTCGCTGCAACTTAGCCATGGTGGATCTTGAGCCGATCATAGCTGAAGAAAAACTTATGGAAAAAGTTTATCATCAGACAAGCGATCTTGCTGCGCATGGACGTGTTGATCTTCTTAAGGACATGACCCGTTTCGATGCTGAACGATTACATCACCTCATCACTAATCATCTTCGCTACACGGGATCTACCCGGGCGAGAGATATTCTCGATGATTGGGAAAATTATAAGCATAAATTTGTAAAAGTGATGCCGGTTGAATATCGGCGCGCTTTGAATGAAATGAACGCAAGACGCGCTCAATCGCCTTTGCAAAAGGCGGTCGGCGATAAGTAAATCATCAGTTTCCCTCATAAAGTTAAGTCTATGGGGGGATCTGTTTAATAGCGGTAATTGTTTTGATAGAAGCGAATGCGAGTGCTCACCTAGGCGTTAATGAGTGAGATGTCTCGAACAAGGGGTTTGATTTTACAATGGGTAAGGTGACCGGCTTTCTCGAAATTGATCGTCAGGACCGGAAATATAAGCCGGCGGCTGATCGTATTCGGCATTATGATGAATTTGTGATCCCTTTGTCTGAAGAGACAACGCGGGATCAAGCGTCTCGTTGTATGGATTGTGGCATTCCATTTTGTCACAACGGTTGTCCGGTCAACAATCAAATTCCAGATTGGAATGATCTCGTCTATCATGACGAATGGCGTCGAGCGCTAACTAATCTGCATTCTACTAATAATTTTCCTGAATTTACTGGGCGGATTTGTCCAGCGCCCTGTGAAGCGTCATGCACGCTTAATCTTCAAGACCAGCCTGTAACGATTAAATCGATAGAGTGTGCGATTATTGATCGTGGTTTCAAGGAAGGTTGGGTTAAGCCGGAGATCGCCCAACATAAAACAGGAAAAAAAATTGCTATTGTAGGTTCAGGTCCTGGCGGCCTAGCCGCCGCCCAACAACTCGCTCGTACGGGTCACGATGTTCATGTTTTTGAAAAACTAGCTAAAGCTGGCGGTTTACTGCGTTATGGCATTCCAGATTTTAAAATGGAAAAGCATCTGATAGATCGCCGTATAACACAGATGGAATCTGAAGGCGTTCGTTTCCATTACAATGAACATATTGGATTTAATAAATCCATTGATGAGCTTGTTGAAAATTTTGATGCAGTTATCCTGGCTGGCGGCGCAGAGAAGCCGAGAGATCTGACAATTCCTGGACGAGAATTCAACGGCGTGCATTTCGCTATGGAATTCTTGCCACAACAAAACCGCCGTGTGTCAGGAGAAAACTCCGATACCAATAACCCAATACTGGCTACTGGAAAACATGTCGTTGTGATTGGTGGCGGAGATACAGGTTCAGACTGTATTGGAACCTCCGTGCGGCATCGGGCGCTCTCTGTGACACAGCTTGAAATCATGCAGCGCCCGCCTGAAAAAGAAAATAAGCTTCTAACATGGCCGGATTGGCCGCTGAAATTACGCACGTCTTCTTCTCATGAGGAAGGCGCTGTGCGTGACTTTTCTGTCCTCACAAAAGAATTTATTGGCAAAGATGGTCAAGTTGAAGGCGTTCGTTGTATTCAAGTCGATGATAAGATGCAGCCAGTTGCAGATAGCTCCTTTGTTTTAAAAGCTGATCTCGTTTTGCTCGCTATGGGTTTTGTCTCGCCAGTTCATGAAGGTCTGATTGAACAGTCAGGCGTGGCGTTGGATGGGCGTGGTAATGTCTTGGCGAATACGACCAGTTACGCAACCTCCAAAAACAAGCTTTTTGTTTGTGGCGACATGCGTCGCGGACAATCTCTCGTAGTCTGGGCGATCAGAGAAGGGCGCCAATGCGCCGCCGCAGTTGATGAATTCCTGATGGGCGCTACATCATTACCCAGATAAAAAAATTTAATAGGTGAGGAACATGATAAGCGAAAAATTAAACCTATGGTTTTGCGATAATGTTGTCGGACAGCCTTGGCAGTTCTTTTTGTTAATTCTACCCTTAGTTGGCGCATTTCTTTATGGACGAGAGCGTAAAAAAGCCGGCTGGATTTTGATTGGCATATGGTTGGTAATCCAAGTTTCTATTTCATTTTTAACGAATTTTATCTTTAGCTGTAATATGGAATGAATAAAGCCCCGTCTTGGACGGGGCTTTATTTTAGTTCCTGCTTGATTGTGATCGATTTTAATCAAATCTCTACATAACGATTACAGGCGCGCCTACTTTGATGCGATTATAAAGATCTGTAACATCTGCGTTGAGCATGCGGATGCAGCCTGAGGATACAGCCTCGCCAATCGTCCAAGGTTCATTCGACCCGTGAATTCTAAACATGGTGTCGCGGTCCCCTGAATAGAGATACATGGCGCGCGCACCGAGAGGGTTCTCTTCGCCGCCAGACATGCGATGGGGTAAGTCTGGTCGACGCTTCAACATGGCGGCTGGAGGAGTCCAAACAGGCCAAGCTTCTTTGCGGCCGATACGCACACGACCCGACCATGTGAAGCCTTCGCGTCCAACGCCCACGCCGTAACGCACTGCCTGGCCATTTGCCAGCGAAAGATAAAGAACGCGGTTTTTGGTGTCGACGGTGATCGTTCCAGCTTTTTGATTGGTTGGATCGTCAACTATTTCTTTTGTCGTTGTTGGGGTTTCGCGCGCTACTTCTGTTGATTCCTGCGCAGGGGCGTTTGTATCTCGTCCGTCATTGTAGGAAGCGACCATATCCTCAGCGCCGGCTGGGTATTGATCTGAACTTGCTGCTTGACCGCTAAAAAAGGCAAGCAAGGGATTTTCTTCCGCTTTGCAGCTCGTTGACGTCATCAGGCCGGCTAGCGTTGATAGCGCCAGCGTTGAAAGTAATAAACGTGAGTGAGGTTTAATTTTCACTAACGAATGAGATAACATCGAGGCTTGCTCCTAGCGTCTTCAATAAGCGAAGAATGCGCGAAGTCCTCATTCGTTCCGTCACGAAACAAAAAAACATTCAAAGTGAGGCCTGGCTGGCTTTGAATGATTAAAAAGATCCCTAGAACTTAAATGTTAGGGCTTCCAGCTATAATCATCCGCACGATCTTTTCGAACCGGTTGATCGCCCCCTTGAACAAAAACATGACGCGCCAGCGCCTTGGCGGCCTCATCAGCCCCAGCGGGGATTGGGTCTGGTGATTTTTTGGCTAATTCCGCGCCGGCGGGATCGGGAGGAGAGGTTAAGGATTGTATCGGTCCTACCGCGGGTCGTTCTGGGAGTGTCGGCGCTGCGCTTGTTTGGGGTGGAACGGGCGATCGGAATTCGACAGGTCCCTGCGGCGGAGCGGACTGAGGCGTATTGGGAGAAGTTGATGGCGCAAGATTGCTTGTCTTATTGGCCTCGGGAGACTGTGGCGCTACTCCAGTCAAAGGGGCGTTGGGGTGGTTAACTTCATATAGCTTTCGAACTTCTCCTGCTACGAAATGCGCAACGCTCGCTCCTCCGGCGGGCGTAAGGTAAACACCGTCACCCGTCCTCATTTTAACGATTTGACCGTTAATATCTGGACCAAAGGCTGTGTATTGTCCCTTTTCATCTGACAGCGCATCCCACAAATCTACAAAGATTGCGCCCTCCGCCGTCGCCCGTTGTTTGATGATTTCATTCAGCTTAGCGGCATAAGATGAAAAGCCCTCGTTTTTCATAACTGGAAGGCCTACCCAAATAACCGGGATTTTCTTTTCTTTAAATGTTGCGGTCAGCGCATTAACTTTTGCAGCATAGAGCTCCCGCCAGTGGGCAGAGAGCGGCTCATCCGCATCATTGCCTATAAAGCTTTGACGATCTCCTGCGCCGATAAAGATAACGGCAATATCAATTTTCTGCTGGCCTAGAGCGATCTCTTTTGCTGATTTTGTCCAGTCATAGGCATCCGTTCGGGTCAGGCCGGTATCTGGTTTAGAGAGTTTAAGAACGCCAATCTCTGGCTTATCCGTTAAAACTTTCTTCAATCCATCGGCGAGCGAATCCCCCATGGCGTCGCCAAGAACTGCAACGAAATATGTTTTGGGCGTCGCCGCGGCGGCTTGATCCTCTGGCGTCATTCCTTCTGTAGGCTTTTTTTGAACCGCTCGACTATCTTGACGGGGGTTAATCCGACGCATGCGTGAGGTCGGCGCTGCATGATGATCGCCTGAATGAGAGGAGCCGCCAAACAAGCCGCCAAAAAAATCCGAGAATGGGTCTTCCGCCAGGGCTTCAGGCGCGCTGGCCAGCAGAGCAAAGAGGGCCATGAGCGCCCTGAGGTTTTTGGAGATTAAGCGTGGGGGAAGAAAAAATCTAATCATTGACGCCAATATCGAGAGGGGCTGGCTGAAAACCATCGCCTTCTTGACGGGAGGACGATGTTTCGTATCAATCCTATCATAACCGGGATGGAGAGATGTGTGTATAGGGCGATCAGCCAATTCTTGAGTAAAGCGATATGGGATATTTTCGCCATAGGCGCTGGATTGGGGCTCACACTCTCGCCTGGATGGGCAGAAAGCGGAACCCGGGATGATCCACCCGCTGAGGTGCGTGTTTCCCCTTTTTCTGGGGTTTTGCAGCCCTGTGACGATCCCGGCATGCTCGATCAAATCGCGATTGATTTTGCTCATAGGGAATTGGAATTTTGGAATTCTTCTTTAACGATTAGCGGCTTTGAAAGAATTATTGAGGTCGGATATCGATTAAACGGGCAGACATATATTCCGCGCCGATATTGTCAGGCGGAGGCCCGATTTAGCGATGGTCTTCGAAGGCATGTTGTATTCAATATTTCAGCATCGACCGCTTTTTTGGGCATAGGCTCTGGGGTTGTGTGGTGCATTCAGGGAATAGATCGTAATCACGCCTTTACGCCTAATTGTCGGTCTTTTGGTCCATAGATCAGCTCTCTTAGGTTCATGGATATGATCGCCAGAACCAAGGGCAATCGGTTAAGTTTATGATAAAGCGATCCTTGAACGTAAAAATATTCTTACTTTCGGGCGCTCTCATTAGCTGGTTGATCCTGAGCTTAACACAAGTCTGGGCCTTGGATCCTTGCCTGGGTCGAGTATGCAAAGCAGATAAAACAGTAATTCAGCGTAAAGCGCTTAATGATGATAATAATCTTCCCTTGGTAAATCGGTTTGATTTTTATGTTTTAGCGCTGACTTGGTCCCCTGAATTTTGTCAAAGAAGCAGGAATGCATCTCAACAATGCGCTGAGAACAAAAATTTAGGATTTGTCGTTCACGGTCTATGGCCGCAATATTATCATGGTTATCCGCTTTATTGCAGCAATGAAACATACCTTAGTCAAAACAATACGAGCCAAGCGCTTAAACAATTTCCCTCAGAAAAACTCGCGCGTTACGAATGGCGCAAGCATGGCGTTTGTAGCGGAAAAACGCTAAGTGGATATTTAGAAGATATATCTATAGCGCGACGCCTATTTAAAATACCACAAGCATTGCTCTATCCTAAAGATGATCGAATAATTAAGACTATGACGCTTTATGAGGATTTTCTTAAAGTAAATGCCAGCCTTCACTCAGGCATGTTTTCTATAAATTGTCGCAATGGCGCATTAGCAGAAGTCCGAGTTTGTATTTCTAAAAATCTGCGCCATTATCAATCATGTCCTCAAGTGCTGCGTAATAGTTGCAAAATGCCTGATATTTTTATCCCTTCATCCCATTAGATCATGAATTATCATCATAGTTTTCATGCGGGCAATTTTGCAGATGTGTTTAAGCACATATTTATTGTGCGCATTCTTCTTTATCTTTGTTTAAAAGAGTCGCCCTTTAGGATGATTGATACGCATGCAGGCGAGGGCTTTTACGATCTCAATTGTGAAGAGGCAAATCGAACGTCTGAGTGGCGGGAAGGGATCGGTCGACTTGTCGATTGTAAGGGAATTGATAGCAGTCTTATCGATCTCCTGCAGCCTTACTTATCATGCGTCGGAATTGATGATAATCATCAGACATTAAACTATTATCCTGGTTCGCCGATGATAGCTTCGCGTCTTATGCGTCAGCAGGATCGCGCGATTTTTTGCGAATTACATCCTGAATCCTCGAGCCGATTAAGACGACGATTTGCTTATGATAAGCGCATTAAGTCATTACATCTTGATGGGTATGTTGGGCTAGGGGCTTTTATCCCGCCTAAGGAAAGGCGCGGACTTGTTTTAATTGACCCGCCTTTTGAGCAAAAGGACGAAATCGCAACATTATTATCAACGTTCTTATTAGCCTATCGTAAATGGCCGACGGGGATATATGTAATCTGGTATCCAATAAAAGATCCGGATTTTGATCGAAAATTACGCGAAGAAATTTTCAAAAATAAGATCCCCCGTACGCTGCGCTTGTCATTGGCTATTGGCGGTCAAGCAGTGGGATTAAAAAATAATGGGCTTTTAATTGTTAATCCGCCCTATACGTTTGAAGATGAAGCGCGAGCGCTTATGCCCTTTTTAACGCGATTGCTTGCTCGGGGCGAAAATGCTGGTTATGAAATTGACTGGGTGCTTAGGGAAGGCGAGATTGAGAGATCGTCGATTTAAGATATTCCCCGTTTCAGGCGTTGTCTCTATTGATGTAATATAAACTACTTGTCTTATACGCCCGGATATATCTAAAAACTTAAACATAGTATTTTTTTAAATATGTCAGATAGACCTTTTATGAGAGTAGCCCATGTTTGTACTTAGATATTCAAAAGCCTCTCCTTATGCGCGTAAGGTGCGTATTGCCGCGGATGTTTGCGGGTTGAGTAATTTGATCTCAATCAAAGAGACGGATACAAAAGACCCCGCTAATCGTTTAAGAGATGAAAATCCTTTAGGGAAAATACCTGTACTCATCCTTGAGGATGGCGCTGCTCTTTATGATAGCCGAGTTATTATTGAGTATCTTGATGTCTATAGTGGCGGAGGAAAGCTTATTCCGCATGATATTAAAAGAAAATTTGAGGCGCTCAAATATCAATCGCTTGCAGATGGCATAAATGACGCAGCATTAGTCATTCGACATGAGATCGCTGTGCGGCGATCTGAATTACGTGATGATGAATTTATTCTTTATCAGCAAGAAAAAATTGACCGATCATTGAAGGCGCTTGTGCAATCACCGCCTCAAGGGCCGCAAGATATAGGCCATATTGCTGTTGCATGCGCTCTTGGCTATCTCGACCTTCGGTTTGAGGGTAAATGGCGCCACATTGCACCTTCGCTTGTGGATTGGCTTGCTGATTTTTCGACGAAGACGCCGTCATTCAATGAGACGGCTTTATGATATGAGTTCGTGTGAGGTAAATTCCTCTTTTAGTTTTGAAATTTGCATAAGGCTCCTAATAATAAGAACAGCACTCGTCGAATTGGTATTAAAGGACTAACAGTAATGAACAAAAACAAAGCATCTAAAATTCTGCTTTATATTTTTTCCTTTATGTTGTTTGCTCCTTTGTCCTCTTTTTCAAAAGAGGCAATTAATTTTAATAAAATTCATATCGTTGATTTAACGCATGTGTTTGACGCCAGCACAATTGCCTGGCCAACTGAAAAGTCAGGTTTTGAGCTCAAGCCATCGTTTAAGGGCATTACCAAGTCAGGATTTTTTTACTTTTCAAATACATTCTGTTCCCCAGAGCATAGTGGCACGCATTTAGACGCGCCGATGCATTTTGCGCAGGGGCATTGGACAAGTTCTGACATTCCAGTGGAGCGTTTTGTTGGACCGGCAGTCGTCGTTGATATTTCCCGTCAAGCAGCTCGCAATGTAGATTATCGATTAACGCGTGAAGATCTTAATAATTGGGAGAAGACTCACGGTAGAGTTCCCAAAGACGCTATATTTTTACTCCGCACAGGTTGGAGTCAAAAATGGCCCGACCGCAAGGCCTACCTTGGAGATGATACGCCTGGCGATGTTACAAAATTACATTTTCCTTCTTTTGGCTCTGAGGTTGTGTCATTCCTGATCCAAGAAAGAGGCGTGAGGATGATTGGCGTCGATACGGCGAGTATTGATTACGGGCAATCGCAAGATTTTATTGTTCATCGACTTGTAGGCGCCGCGAATGTGCCGGCGCTTGAGAACTTGAGTGATTTAGAAAAACTCCCGGCGACAGGTGCGACTATCGTTGCCTTGCCAATGAAGATTGGCCAAGGCTCTGGTGCGCCAACCCGCGTAATTGCATTTTATCCTTGATCGATGCGTCATGCCGTATTTAGGATTTATTTTTTAAGCATTGGAGTAAG
>OMIO01000123.1 GCA_900299115.1 Methylocystaceae bacterium
AATTTAAGCATATCGCCAAGCTGGCTTAGCCGCTTCACTCAAATAAATACCTTCTAAATTAAAAATTAAGACAAAGCATGAGCCGCGAAGAAACCAAGCAATGCAAGACAGAGCAACTCTCACTCAAAAAACTGATACGCTCTCTGCTCAAAGGCTTAAATGAGCTGTGTTTAAGACGTCTATAGCTGAGAGAATTATAAAATAACGCCCAGACGACGCAATATGGGCACCATTGCCAAATAACAAATTGCGGTAACAACAATTGAAACCATTAGGCTTGACCAAAAGGCCATGCCATACCGCAGCAACCCAGCAAACAGCGGGAAAAGCACAAGCGAAGGAATAATCAGCCAGAAGATTTGTTCAGAAAGCTCCGCAATCTTAAGAGGCACCTCACCTTCCGCGCGCAGCCAAATAAAGGCAAGTAAAGAGGTCATCGGAAGGGAGGCGATCAAAGCAGCAAAGCCTGAGGAGCGCTTAGCCACTTCCGATACGAGAACGATCACCAAGGCGGAGAGCGATATTTTGACAAGATAATAAAGCATAAGGAGCGGCATAAACGTCTGCCCGCCCAATTAGCAAGCGCGTTGGCGCAGCCACGGCCTAGCTGAGCCCTAGAAAATAAGCGCCCCGAGACGAATTAACTCATTCTTCCCTTTTTACGGCTAGTTTTGCTCCTTGAGCTTTAAGCTTATAAATAAGGGCTAGCCGCAACCAGCGTGCGAGCCGCCAGATCCTCTAAGGAACCCCCATGCCAATTTCCACGCCTTCGACCCGACGCTTTTTTCTTGTCGCAGCATCCCTGTTCACGGTCGCGCTTGCCGCCTGTAATTCAAACCAGTCAATCGACGCAGGAGCGCAGCAAGGCGTGCCGGCGACCCCATCTAAAATTGCCTCAGATAAACTTGTCGGACGCTGGGGCGTGGCAGCCTACCATCAAGACAGCGCGCGTCAGCGCACTGAAGCGGAAGCGCGCCGTCAGTGCAGCAATCCCTATACGATCAAAGCGGGACAGAATGGCGGCGTTATAATGCATCTTGCGGATCAATCGGAGCCGCAAGAGCTTTTCCTGAAGGGAAGCGCTAGTGGCTCAACCTACCTTGGCCCGGCCGGAATGGCTGCAGTTGCCGCCGACCGTGAAATAGTCGCAATTTCGGACAATTCTTTCACCATCAAATGGGTCAGCCCTGACAATTCCAGCCGCTACGGCACAATGGTATACATTCGCTGCTCATAAGCTTAAGTCGTGAGACGGGGCTCTCTGCCCGCCACGATCACTTACAAAAGGATGGCGATGAAAATCATCAAATTGCAAACTCTATGCTTGGCGGCCGCCGCCGCCTGGCTTGCCTGGAGCCCGGCCGCTAAAGCCGATCCTGCAGACGCATCCGACGCACAAGTCGATATGCAAATTGATGATCAACCCGGCTATCAACCAAGCGCCGAGGAAGAGCAACTTGCCGGCCCCTTCGAACGGCAGATCGTCTTCTTTCGCACCACTGAAGCGCCCGGGACAATTGTTGTCCACACAGCTGATCGCTACCTCTACCTTGTTCAACCCAATAATCGCGCCATTCGTTATGGCATTGGCGTAGGTCGTGATGGGTTCCAATGGGCCGGCATCCGCAAAATCATTCAAAAGCAAGAATGGCCCGACTGGCGCCCACCGCCAGAAATGATCCAGCGCCAACCCTATCTACCGCGCTTTATGGCTGGCGGCCCAGGCAATCCGATGGGCGCCCGGGCGCTTTACATTGGCGGCACCGTTTATCGGATCCATGGCACCAACCAACCACAAACAATCGGCCACGCGGTCTCCTCTGGTTGCTTCCGCCTGGTGAACGCCGACGTCACCGATCTTTATGACCGCGTTCCAGTCGGAACAAAGATCGTCGTGAAACAAGCTGCCGATCTCTAATCATTCTATCTATCACTCAAAGAGGCTTTCAATGCGCTTTTTGCAAAAAGGCATCATATCGGCTGCTGTTTTCAGCGCCCTCACCCTTCTCTCCTCATTTGGGGCCCAAGCCTCAACGCTCGACACCGTAAAACAGCGCGGTTCGCTGATCTGCGGCGTTAGCAATGGCATCACAGGCTTTTCCATCGCTGATGAAAAAGGCGCCTGGAGCGGATTTGACGTTGATTTCTGCCGCGCTGTTGCTTCGGCAATTTTTGGCGACGCAACCAAAGTACAGTTTGTTCCCGTCAAAGCTGACGAACGCTTTGCTGCGCTGAAAGATAATAAATTTGATCTTCTCTCTCGCAACTCAACCTGGTCATTTTCAAATGAAGTTGAGCAAGGACTACTGTTTGCAGGCGTAACTTACTATGATGGGCAAGGTTTTTTAGTTTCTAAAAAGCGTAAAGTCACGTCAGCGCTCGAACTCGACGGCAGCAAAATTTGTGTCAAGAATGGCACAAACAGCGAAGCAAATGTTGCGGATTATTTTAAAAGCAACCGCATGAAATTTGAGCCAATACGCTTTGAAACAATGAAAGAAATCATCGAGGCCTATCAGGCCAATAAATGCGACGTTATCAGCAGCGATGTCTCTCAGCTTTACGCTGAACGCCTGGGTCTTGCAAAACCCAATGAGAATGCGATTTTAGCAGACATAATTTCTAAAGAGCCGCTTGGTCCTGCCGTGCGCCAAGGCGACGATCAATGGTTAAACCTTGTCAAATGGGTTAATTACGCCATGATCAATGCAGAAGAGCTCGGCATTACAAAAGCTAATGTCGCACAAGCCAAACAATCCCAAAAGCCTGCTGTACGGCGCCTTATTGGCGCGGAAGGCGATATCGGCAAGCAGCTCGGTCTCTCGCCCGACTGGGCGCTCAACATTGTTAAAAATGTCGGTAACTACGGCGAAACATTAGAAAAAAATGTTGGCGGCAAATCAAAACTTGGTATTGCGCGCGGCCTCAATCAGCTTTGGACAATGGGCGGCATTCAATACGCGCCGCCCCTTCGCTAACCAACTCATTCAGCGCCGCCAACAAAGCGGCGCTGAACATCTCAAATCTCGTAAACGCCTCCATCTCTTGGCATAAATTAAAAATTGCCGTTAGCGCCGCCTCGACAGAAAGCGAAGCGCATGGCAGAAACCCGGCCGACCCTCACCTTATCGGCGGCCCATGATCGACATAGACCAATTAGAACAAGAGACACTGCAGCAAATTAGCCAAGCTCATGATGAGACGGCGCTCGAAACGGCGCGTCTTGCGGCCCTCGGCAAAAAAGGCGCGATCTCAGCCTTGCTTGCAACCCTTGGAAAAATGTCGCCCGAACAACGTAAAACAGAAGGGGCGAGAATTAATGCGCTGAGGGAAAAAGCCACTCTTGCGCTTGCCGCCAAACGCGATGAACTTGAAGAAAAATCCCTCGCCGCGCGCCTCACCTGTGAAGCCGTCGATGTAACGCTTCCCGCTGCGCCCAACGGGCTAGACACAGGACGCATTCACCCAATTTCTCAAGTATTAGAAGAGCTCACCGCCATTTTTGCCGACATGGGATTTTCTGTTGCAGAAGGCCCAGACATTGAAACAGATGATTACAATTTTACTAAATTAAATTTCCCTGAAGGGCATCCCGCGCGTGAGATGCAGGATACGTTTTTTCTTGCTGCTGGGGGAGAAGAAAAGAAGCTTCTGCGCACCCACACGAGTCCGGTGCAAGGGCGCACGATGCTAACGGAAAAACCGCCTATCCGCGTCATATGTCCTGGTCGAGTATATCGATGTGATTTTGACCAAACACATACGCCAATGTTTCATCAAATCGAAGGGCTTGTTATCGACGAGACGACGCATCTTGGCCATCTCAAATGGGTATTAGAAGAATTCCTAAAAACTTTTTTTGAAGTTAAGGGCGTTAAACTTCGCTTCCGACCTTCGTTCTTTCCTTTCACAGAACCCTCAATGGAAGTCGACGTCCAATGCAAACGCCAAGGCGGCGAAATTCGTTTTGGCGAAGGCGAAGATTGGATGGAGATTCTTGGGTGCGGCATGGTCCATCCTAATGTTTTACGTAATTGCGGCCACGATCCAGAGCTTTACCAAGGCTTCGCCTTTGGCGTTGGCATCGACCGTCTTGCAATGCTGAAATATGGCATGTCTGATCTTCGCGCTTTTTTCGAAGCAGATTCTCGTTGGCTCGACCATTATGGTTTTCGTCCATTAGATATTCCGTCGCTACTGGGAGGATTGAGCGCCTAAAGCTCATGGAAAATTAAATGAAATTCACTCTCTCCTGGCTTAAGGATCACCTCGAAACCTCAGCAACGCTTACTGAGATTGTCGAAACGCTGACGCGCATTGGCTTAGAAGTCGAACATGTGCACGATCCTGCCGCACAGCTAAAAGACTTTACTATTGCTCATGTTATTGACGCAAAACCTCACCCGAACGCTGATCGTTTGCGTGTTTGCATGGTTGAGACAGGAACAGGAACGCCCATACAAGTCGTCTGCGGCGCCCCCAATGCGCGCACAGGCCTTAAAACAGTTTTTTCAGCGCCAGGCACATATATTCCAGCTAAAAAAATCACCCTCGGCAAAGGCGTTATTCGCGGCGTAGAGTCTCTTGGCATGCTGTGCTCTGCCGCCGAACTGGAGCTCTCAAATGATCACGAGGGTATAATCGAGCTGCCGGAAGAAGCGCCTATTGGAGAGATTTATGCAAAATGGGCTGGCTTTGACGACCCTGTTATCGAGATTAATTTAACGCCCAATCGCCCCGACGCCGCTGGCGTCTATGGCATCGCGCGGGATTTGGCGGGTGCAGGAATTGGCGTTCTTAAAACAAAGCCAATCCATCACAATAATAGCTCATTCCCGTGTCCAACAAAAATCTCATCTGCGCTCACAAACGCAGACGCTCCGCTCGCGCCACTCTTTGGACTAAGATTAATCAAGGGCGTGAAAAACGGCCCAAGTCCAAAGTGGCTGCAAGATCGGTTACGCGCAATTGGCCTAAGACCAATTAATAGGTTGGTGGATATCACGAATTTTCTTACCTTTGATCACGCGTGTCCCCTGCATGTGTTCGATGCGAAGAAGATTAAGGGCGATCTTACAATTCGACGCGCCAATAAAGGAGAAACCCTTACTGCGCTCGATGGGAAAACTTATGAACTTGACCCAACAATGGTTGTCATCAGCGACGCAGCTGGCGTTGAGTCGCTTGCGGGCGTTATGGGCGGCGCTGCAACCGGCTGCGATGATGAGACAACAGATGTTTTGCTTGAAACAGCTTTGTGGGACCCGCAAAATATTGCGCACACTGGTCGCAAGTTAGGTATTTCCAGCGATGCGCGATACCGCTTTGAGCGCGGCGTTGATCCTGCTTTCGCAATACCAGGCGCTGAACTCGCAACACAATTCATTTTAGAATATTGCGGCGGCGAAGCCTCTCAGCTCGCTCTTCTCGGGTCAGCGCCGAGAGCTAACAGAGTGATCAATTTTCCCTGGAAAGAAATCTTGCGTTTGACCGGCGTAGACACGCCAGTTGCGCAAGCCAAGAAATTGCTCGAAGGATTAGGCTTTCAAGTTCAAGATACAGGCGCGCAAGCTGACATAACAATACCCAGCTGGAGACCTGATATCACGAATAAGGCAGATATTGTTGAGGAAATATTCCGTCTCTCAGGCGTAGACAATGTGCCGTCAACACCACTGCCCCGCCTAGAGGCGATTACGCCCGCTTCACTCACGCTCCTTCAAAAACGCGCCCGCAATTCAAGGCGCGCTCTAGCAACGCAAGGCTTAACGGAAGCCATTACTTGGTCTTTTATATCTAAAGAACACGCCAAGATTTTTGGCGGCGGCGCAGAAATCCTAGAGCTCGCTAATCCAATTTCAGCGGAGCTTTCATCAATGCGACCCAGCTTACTGCCCGGCCTTGCCTGCGCGGCGCAACGCAATGTTGCGCGTGGCTTGAATGACCAAGCGCTCTTTGAAGTTGGTCAGATTTTTCATGACGCCTCTGAAACAGGTCAGCGTCTCGCCGTTGCAGCCATTCGGCGCGGCCTCGCCGGCGCAGGCCGACATTGGCGTGAGAAGATGCAACGCGCAGATGTTTTTGACGCCAAAGCTGATGTATTATCGCTTTTACAAAGCTTGGGCGTGTCAATCGCAGGACTGCAAATTGCGCCATGCAGCGTTTCCTGGTTTCATCCTGGACGCTCGG
This sequence comes from Methylocystaceae bacterium, assembly GCA_900299115.1. Taxonomy (GTDB): domain Bacteria; phylum Pseudomonadota; class Alphaproteobacteria; order Rhizobiales; family Beijerinckiaceae; genus Methylocystis. The sequence continues at coordinate 6,190 of OMIO01000123.1, forward strand.
CAACATTACAATTTGGCCCGAAAGCAATCATCGGTCACTTTGGCGAATTGCATCCTCGCGCGCTCAAGACACTCGATATAGAGGGCCCCGTCAGTGGATTTGAGATCACACTCAACGCCCTTCCAGCGCCAAAAATAAAACCAACCAAAATGAAACCCAAATTGGAGATCTCAGATCTTCAACCGCTCACACGTGATTTTGCATTCATCGTAGATCAAAATGCAAAGGCTGGCGATTTATTAAAGGCTGTCGCAAGCGCTGATCGGGAACTCATTACGTCAACGACAATATTCGATGTCTATGAAGGAACCGGCGTTCCAGAGGGGAAAAAATCGATTGGCGTCGCTGTTACTCTTCAACCACGCGAAAAAACGCTCACAGACGCTGAAATTGAAACTGTCGCCCAAAAGATTATTAGTGAAGCGCAGAGAAAAACGCAGGCCACTTTAAGATAACATGATTAGAACCTTACCTCTTATTCTTTTAGCCGCGCTTTTTATGGTTAAAGCCGCTGAGGCTGCACCGCGTTCGATCGAGGACTGCGAAAAAATTAAAGAGGCTGAAGCTTACAATCTTTGCCTCGCGTCTTTTGGCCCTGTCCGAGGTCAACACAACAAGACCTACCCCGGCATCGCCAGCGACGGCGGCGCCTCTGAAAGCGGGAAGAAGGCTCCCCTGCCCTCTTCTCGTCGAGGCTCCCACGGAAGACAGAGCCTCAGCCGGGGACATTCTGGTCGCATACGCCTCGAATTAAAGCCCAAACACCGTTAAATTGAACGCAAGACAGCTGATGCGCTTCATTTAATGAATTTATTGCTTGGCAAATACGTCTGGCGAGATTAAGAAACCCGTTCCGGGGCTGATAGAAGAATCTACAGCCTCTTTTCAGTATTGAGCTTCCGCTAGAATCATAAGCGTAATCAATGCATTATGACAATAGCGGTGGATAGGCCGGCGGAACCGGGGTCTTGCCTCGCGTCCTGTTCGGTCATGTCCTGTCCGAGACTGCCGGCGCACGCGAGAGGTTTTACACCCCCTAGCGGCTCAATCGGCCCAAAAAGACGATGGATTCTCCATTGTTTTCTGGGCGGCCTGCACAGACGGGGAAACCGTAAATTTTGGTCGTTCGCGGGAACTCCGCAAACGTCCTTCGATTTTGGTTCACGCCCCTTCAACCGCCGTTTTCAACGTCGGGGACAGGATCTACGGCGCCGTTTGTCCCGCATGGAGCGGAAACAGACAAGCGGCATGTCGCAACCGGCGGGCTGAGCCCGCTAGTGGAGAGAGCAACCGTGGACAGAGCGGAAAAAAAAGAAGCGGTCGCGGCGCTACGCGAGGTCTTTACGAAGACTGGCGTTGTCGTCGTCGCCCATTACTCTGGCCTGACCGTGGCCCAGATGCAGGATTTGCGAAAGCAGGCCCGCAATGCTGGAGCGACAGTTCAGGTCGCCAAGAACCGCCTTGCCAAAATCGCTCTCGATGGCGTTGACGTCGCTTCTATCGCGCCCCTCCTCAAGGGGCCGACCCTGATCGCCTATTCAGACGATCCGGTAGCGGCGCCAAAAGTCGCCGTGGCATTCGCTAAGGATAATGACAAATTCGTCATTCTTGGCGGCGCTATGGGCAGAACAGCGCTCAATCCGGATAGCGTGAAGTCGCTTGCGACCATGCCATCCCTCGACGAACTGCGCGCAAAGATCGTGGGCCTCGTTCAGGCGCCTGCGACAAAAATCGCTCAGCTCTCGACCGCGCCAGCCGCCAAGCTCGCGCGCGTATTTGGGGCCTATGCCAATCGAGACGCGGCTTAACAAGGCGCGCCTACCCATTAAGAACCAAATTCAAAGGACGTAAATCATGGCAAATCTTGAAAAGATCGTTGAAGAGCTCTCCGCCCTCACCGTTCTTGAAGCGGCTGAATTGGCCAAGCTTCTTGAAGAGAAGTGGGGCGTCTCTGCTGCAGCCGCTGTAGCGGTAGCCGCGGCCCCTGGCGCTGGCGGCGCTGCTGCTGGCGGCGCTGCTGCTGAGGAAAAAACTGAATTTAATGTTATCCTCGCTTCAGCTGGCGACAAGAAAATTGAAGTCATTAAGGAAGTTCGCGGCATTACCGGCCTGGGACTGAAGGAAGCCAAAGATCTTGTCGAAGGCGCGCCGAAGCCGCTGAAGGAAGGCGCTTCTAAGGAAGAAGCTGAAAAGATCAAAGCGACGCTTGAGAAGGTCGGCGCTAAAGTCGAACTTAAATAAGTTTTGCCGCCTTCGGGCGAAGCAAAAAATAAATGCGGTCCCGGCTTTTAGTCGGGGCCGTCTGCAGTTGAAAGACGCGCCGGGGTTACTCCAACCAACTGGCGCAAGACGGGGCGAAAAACGGCTCACCTTGAGACGTTTGCCCATAATGCAAGAAGAGGCTGAAAAGCGACATGGCTCAGACGATGGCCCAAACGTCAGCACGCAAATTCACTGGTCGCAAGCGCATCCGTAAATTTTTCGGTCATATCCGCGAAGCTGCGACTATGCCGAATCTGATCGAGGTACAAAAAGCCTCATATGATCAATTCCTTCTCGTTGACGAGCCAAAGGGCGGACGTCCAGACGAAGGGCTTCAGTCCGTTTTCAAATCTGTTTTTCCAATCTCGGATTTTTCACAAGTCTCTTTGCTTGAGTTTGTGCGCTATGAATTTGAAGCGCCTAAATATGATGTTGATGAGTGTCGTCAACGCGGAATGACCTTCGCCGCGCCCCTTAAGGTGACGCTCAGGCTGATTGTATTCGATGTCGATCCCGACACGCAGGCAAAATCCGTAAAAGATATCAAAGAGCAAGATGTCTACATGGGCGACATGCCCTTCATGACGTCGAACGGCACCTTCATTGTGAATGGCACTGAACGCGTCATCGTTTCGCAGATGCATCGTTCTCCAGGCGTCTTTTTTGATCATGATAAAGGCAAGAGCCATTCATCCGGCAAGCTCCTCTTTGCCGCACGCATCATCCCCTACCGTGGCTCCTGGCTCGACATTGAGTTCGACGCTAAGGATATCGTTTACGCCCGTATTGATCGTCGTAGAAAGATCCCCGTCACTTCATTGCTTTATGCTTTAGGTCTCGATGGCGAGGAAATTTTATCGACCTTCTACAAAACCATCACCTACACTGCAGATGGCGAAAACTGGCGCATGCCATTTGACGCTGAGCGGATTAAAGGCGTCAAAGCTGTATCCGATATGATTGACGCCGACACCGGCAAAGTCATTCTTGAAGCTGGTAAAAAACTCGCCGTTCGCGCTGCGCGTCAACTTGCGGAAAAAGGCGTCAAAGCAGTCCGCGTGCCGAGCGAAGACCTATACGGCCAATATCTTGCACAAGATCTCTTCGACCCCAACACGGGCGAAATCTTCTCTGAAGCCGGCGATGAAATCACCGCAAAGACCTTGCCTTTGCTGATCGAGAAAGGCTTTGACGAACTCCCTATTCTCGATATCGACCACATTAATATTGGTCCCTACATCCGCAATACTTTAGCAATTGATAAAAATAGCAATCGCGAAGAAGCGCTGTTTGATATTTACCGCGTCATGCGCCCCGGCGAGCCGCCGACAATGGATACCGCCGAGGCGATGTTTCATTCGCTCTTCTTTGACGCGGAGCGCTATGACCTTTCGGCCGTTGGCCGCGTAAAAATGAATATGCGCCTTGATCTCGATGCGCCAGACACGACCCGCACGCTTCGTCGCGAGGATATCTTAGCGGTTGTGAAAGCGCTTGTGGACTTACGAGACGGTCGCGGTGAAATCGATGATATCGATCATCTTGGCAATCGTCGCGTACGCTCCGTCGGCGAGCTCATGGAAAATCAATATCGACTTGGTCTTTTGCGCATGGAGCGCGCTATTAAAGAACGTATGTCCTCTGTCGATATCGACACGGTCATGCCTCAGGACCTTATCAATGCGAAGCCAGCAGCGGCGGCTGTGCGTGAATTTTTTGGCTCCTCGCAGCTGTCCCAATTTATGGATCAAACCAACCCTCTATCTGATATCACGCATAAGCGCCGTCTCTCCGCGCTGGGACCAGGCGGCCTAACGCGCGAGCGCGCTGGCTTTGAGGTGCGTGACGTTCACCCAACGCATTATGGACGCATATGTCCAATTGAGACGCCAGAAGGCCCAAACATTGGCCTGATTAATTCTTTGGCCACTTTTGCGCGCGTTAATAAATATGGCTTCATCGAAGCGCCTTATCGCCGCGTGCGCGACGGCAAGGTGACGGGTGAAGTCGCGTATCTCTCTGCGATGGAAGAAGCGAAATATCACGTCGCACAAGCTAATGCGCCCGTTGATAAAAACGGCGCCTTGACCGAAGATCTTGTTCTTTGTCGTCACGCCGGCGATGTGATGCTCGTGCCGCGCGAAAAAGTGGATGCGATGGACGTGTCGCCTAAGCAGCTCGTTTCTGTTGCTGCAGCGCTTATTCCATTTCTTGAAAACGACGATGCTAATCGCGCCCTGATGGGCTCAAACATGCAAAGACAGGCTGTGCCGCTCGTAAAAGCTGACGCGCCGCTTGTAGGCACTGGCATGGAGCCAGTTGTCGCGCGCGACTCTGGCGCAGCAATCGCCGCCCGCCGAACGGGCGTCGTTGATCAAATCGACGCAACGCGTATCGTCATTCGCGCGACGGAAGAGCAAGATCCCGCTAAGCCTGGCGTCGATATTTATCGTTTGATGAAATATCAGCGCTCCAACCAGTCAACGTGCATCAATCAAAAACCCTTAGTGCGCGTTGGCGATATTGTACAGCGGGGCGATATCATCGCCGACGGTCCATCAACCGACCTCGGCGATCTAGCCTTAGGCCGCAACGTTCTAGTCGCGTTCATGCCCTGGAATGGCTATAATTTTGAAGACTCCATTCTACTCAACGAACGCATTGTGAAAGACGACGTCTTCACTTCTATTCATATTGATGAATTCGAAGTGATGGCGCGCGATACAAAACTGGGGCCTGAAGAAATCACGCGAGATATTCCTAACGTTTCGGAAGAAACGCTCAAGAATCTCGACGAAGCCGGCATTGTCTATATCGGCGCTGAGGTGCAAGCGGGCGATATTCTTGTTGGTAAAATTACGCCTAAGGGCGAAAGCCCCATGACGCCAGAAGAAAAACTTCTGCGCGCCATTTTTGGCGAAAAAGCTTCAGACGTGCGCGATACCTCGCTGCGCGTGCCGCCTGGCGTACAAGGCACCATCGTTGAAGTCCGCGTCTTTAATCGTCATGGCGTAGACAAAGATGAACGCGCGCAAGCAATTGAGCGCGAGGAAATCGAACGCCTAGCCAAGGATAGAGACGACGAGCTCGCTATTCTCGATCGTAACGTTTATGCGCGTATTGCTGAAACGCTAATTGGCAAAAAAGGGATCGCCGGTCCAAAAAGTTTCAATAAAGGCGACATCCTTACACAAGCTATTCTTGACGAATATCCGCGCTCACAGTGGTGGACATTTGTTGTTGAAGACGACTCCTTGATGGCCTCCATTGAAGCCGTTCGGAAGCAATATGATGAATCTAAGAAGGGTTTAGAAAATCGCTTCCTAGATAAGGTTGAGAAACTCCAGCGCGGCGACGAATTGCCTCCTGGCGTGATGAAGATGGTCAAAGTCTTTGTCGCCGTTAAACGTAAAATACAGCCTGGCGACAAAATGGCCGGACGCCACGGCAATAAAGGCGTTGTGTCACGCATAGTGCCACAAGAAGACATGCCCTTCCTGGAAGACGGCACGCCAGTAGATATTGTTCTCAATCCTCTCGGCGTTCCAAGCCGCATGAATGTTGGACAGATTCTAGAAACCCATTTGGGCTGGGCCTGCGCTGGTTTAGGCAAACAGGTCGGCCAAGCAGTTGACGCCTATCTACGCAATAAGGATGTAAAACCCTTACGCAAGAAGCTAATTGATATTTATGGCGCAGATGACGAGCTCGCAAAACTCGATGAGGCGTCCGTTCTGTCAATTGGTAAAGATCTGCGTCGCGGCGTTCCAATCGCAACTCCAGTCTTTGATGGCGCGCGAGAGAAAGATATCGTTGATATGCTAACGGAAGCAGGTCTCGCTTCCTCTGGCCAAGTCACCTTATTTGACGGACGCACTGGCGAAGCCTTCGACCGTAAAGTAACGGTTGGCTTCATCTATATGCTCAAACTGCATCATCTCGTCGACGACAAGATCCATGCGCGCTCAATTGGTCCCTATTCTCTTGTTACTCAGCAGCCACTGGGCGGCAAGGCGCAGTTTGGCGGCCAGCGCTTCGGCGAAATGGAGGTCTGGGCGCTCGAGGCCTATGGCGCAGCCTATACGTAGCAGGAAATGTTGACGGTTAAATCGGATGACGTTGCAGGCCGCACGAAGGTCTATGAGTCCATCGTGCGTGGCGACGACACCTTTGAATCCGGCATTCCTGAAAGCTTCAACGTCTTGATCAAAGAAATGCGATCTCTGGCGCTTAATGTCGAACTGACAAATGCAGCGCCAGAAGAAGAGGAAGAAGCGGAAGAGCCAGCAAGCCCCGCGCCTGCTGAAGCCGCTGAGTAAGCGTTCAATTTTAAAATACTATCAATAACGCCCTTCCGATTCACGGAAGGGTAATCAGACGACAAGATTTTCGACCGGCTGGATCCGCCTACCGCGCTCCATCCCGCGTCCAGGAGAAGAAAATGAATCAGCAAGAGGTCATGAATCTCTTCAACCCGGTTGTAGCGGCGCAAGCTTTCGACCAGATTCAGATATCCATCGCCAGTCCGGAGAAAATCCTCTCTTGGTCATTTGGCGAAATCAAAAAACCTGAAACAATTAATTATCGCACCTTCAAACCTGAGCGTGACGGCTTATTCTGCGCGCGTATTTTTGGTCCGATAAAAGATTATGAATGCTTGTGCGGCAAGTACAAGAGAATGAAATACAAAGGCGTCATTTGTGAAAAATGTGGCGTCGAAGTAACGCTTGCGCGCGTGCGTCGCGACAGAATGGGCCATATTTCTCTTGCTGCGCCCGTTGCACATATTTGGTTTTTAAAATCGCTTCCTTCCCGCATCGGTCTTTTGCTCGACATGACGCTCAAAGATCTCGAGCGTATTCTCTATTTTGAATCCTACATTGTTATTGATCCAGGCCTAACGCCTCTAAAAGAGCGTCAGCTGCTTTCCGAAGAGGAATATTTGCAGGCGCAAGATGAGTATGGCCAAGACACATTCACGGCGATGATTGGAGCTGAAGCAATCCGTCGGATGTTAGAGTCGATGGATCTTGAAGCTATCGCGGCAAGTTTGCGCGTTGAGATCGCGGAAGCAACGACCTCGCTTAAGCCTAAAAAACTCGCCAAACGACTGAAAATTATTGAAGCTTTCATCCAATCTGGCAATAAGCCCGAATGGATGATCTTGAAGGAAGTGCCGGTCATCCCTCCGGATTTGCGTCCGCTGGTGCACCTTGATGGCGGCCGTTTCGCAACCTCTGACCTAAACGATCTGTATCGTCGCGTCATCAACCGCAACAACCGCCTAAAACGTCTGATTGAATTACGAGCGCCAGACATCATTATTCGAAATGAAAAGCGCATGCTGCAGGAAGCTGTTGACGCGCTGTTTGATAATGGTCGTCGCGGCCGCGTGATCACTGGCGCCAATAAGCGTCCGCTTAAATCTCTTGCCGACATGCTAAAGGGCAAGCAAGGACGCTTCCGTCAGAATCTTTTGGGCAAGCGCGTAGACTACTCAGGTCGCTCTGTGATCGTTGTGGGTCCAGAACTGAAACTGCATCAATGCGGTCTGCCAAAGAAAATGGCCCTGGAACTCTTCAAGCCATTTATTTACTCGCGGCTCGACGCCAAAGGCTATTCCGCAACAGTAAAGCAAGCCAAAAAGCTTGTTGAAAAAGAAAAGCCTGAGGTTTGGGATATTCTCGACGAAGTCATTCGCGAGCATCCCGTTCTCCTCAACCGTGCGCCAACGCTTCACCGACTTGGCATTCAGGCCTTTGAGCCCGTCTTGATTGAAGGCAAAGCGATCCAGCTCCATCCGCTTGTCTGCGCCGCCTTTAATGCTGACTTTGACGGCGACCAGATGGCGGTTCACGTGCCCCTCTCTCTTGAAGCGCAACTTGAAGCGCGCGTCTTGATGATGTCCACGAATAATATTTTGCACCCCGCCAATGGTCAGCCGATCATTGTGCCTTCGCAAGATATCGTTTTGGGACTGTATTATCTAACCCTAGAACGCGATGGCGAACCAGGTCAGGGCATGGCGCTGGCGAGCCAAGGCGAAATTGAACATGCACTCGCCGCTAAGGCCGTCACCCTTCATTCAAAAATTAAAGGGCGCGCCTGGACTTATGACGAAAACGGCAAGCGCGTGTTGAAAATTTTTGACACAACGCCTGGCCGCTTGATCCTGGGTCAATTGATGCCCCAGCACCAAAAGATTCCTTTTGATGTCGTCAACAAACTGATGACCAAGAAAGAAATCTCGAACATGATCGATACCGTCTACCGTAACTGCGGTCAGAAAGAGACGGTTATCTTCTGCGATCGCATCATGTCGTTAGGTTTCCGCGAAGCCTTCAAAGCTGGCATTTCCTTTGGCAAGGACGACATGGTCGTACCTGAAACAAAAGAAAGAATTGTCTCTGAGACGCGCACAGCGGCGAAAGAATATGAGCAGCAATATAACGACGGCCTCATCACTCAAGGCGAGAAATATAATAAAGTCGTCGATGCTTGGATGAAATGTACCGACAAACTTGCTGAAGAAATGATGCAACGCATTTCTTCCGTAAGCAAAGACGAACATGGTCGCGATCTGCCCATTAATTCGATCTATATGATGTCTCATTCTGGAGCGCGCGGTTCGCCGCAGCAAATGAAGCAGCTTGCCGCTATGCGCGGCTTGATGGCCAAACCCTCCGGCGAGATCATCGAGAGCCCGATTATTTCAAACTTTAAAGAAGGGCTCACCGTTCTCGAATACTTCAACTCAACTCACGGCGCCCGCAAGGGCCTTGCTGATACCGCGTTGAAGACGGCTAACTCTGGTTATCTGACGCGTCGTCTCGTCGACGTCGCTCAAGACTCAATCATCTCGTCAACGGACTGCGGATCCAAAAATGGCATTCGCATGCGCGCCATTGTTGACGCCGGCCAGATTGTCGCCTCGCTCGCCTCACGCATCCTCGGCCGCTCAGCCGCTGAAGATATCAAAGCGCCAGACGGAAAAGTCATTATTCCAGCAGGCACAATGATTGAGGAATGGCATATCGATCCGATTACTGCGGCAGGCGTTCAGGAAGTCAAAATCCGTTCTGTACTGACGTGCGAAACAAAGAATGGCGTTTGCGCAACTTGCTACGGTCGCGACCTTGCTCGCGGCACCCCCGTTAATATGGGCGAAGCAGTTGGCGTTATCGCGGCGCAGTCGATCGGCGAACCCGGCACGCAGCTCACAATGCGCACCTTCCATATTGGCGGCGCAGCGCAGCTTGCAGATCAGTCTTTCTTTGAGTCGAACTTTGACGGCAAAATACATATTCGCAACCGTCATCTTGCGCGCAACTCAGACGGCGATCTGATCGTCATGGCGCGCAACGTTGCTGTTGTGATTATGGGTCCTGACGGCACAGAAAGAGCGGTTAACCGTATTCAATACGGCGCGCGGCTCAAAGTTGACGAAGGCGACAAAATCAAACGCGGGCAACGTATTGCCGAATGGGATCCATACACCCGTCCAATTCTGAGTGAAGTGGATGGCGTGATTGGATTTGAAGATCTCGTTGAAGGTCAATCCATGGCTGAGACGGTCGACGAGTCCACCGGCATCACCAAGCGTATGGTCATGGACTGGCGCCTCAATCTTCGCTCAGCAAGTCTGAAACCGGCGATTGTTATCAAAGACTCTGGCGGCAAGATCGCCAAGCTCGCACGCGGCGGCGATGCGCGCTATCTGCTTCCCGTTGACTCAATCATCGCTGTTGAACCAGGCTCAACAGTGAAAGCCGGCGATATCGTTGCGCGCGTTTCCGTTGAAAGCGCGAAGACCCGCGATATTACTGGCGGTCTACCGCGCGTTGCAGAACTCTTTGAAGCGCGTCGGCCGAAAGACCATGCGATCATCGCAGAAATCTCCGGCACAGTGCAGTTTGGCAAAGATTACAAAAACAAACAGCGTCTTTCCATTATTCCGACTGAGGAAGATGCTGAGCCTGTTGAGTATCTCATTCCAAAAGGCAAACATATCCATCTTCAAGATGGCGACGTTGTCGAAAAAGGCGACTATATCGTTGACGGCAACCCTGCCCCGCACGATATTCTTGCGATCAAAGGCGTTGAAGAGCTTGCCGCCTATCTCGTAAATGAAATTCAAGAAGTCTATCGTTTGCAAGGCGTGCACATAAACGACAAGCACATCGAAGTGATTGTGCGGCAAATGCTGCAGAAGGTCGACATTGTCGATCCAGGCGACACAGGCTTCCTTGAAGGCGAACAAGTCGATCATCTTGAACTTGATGAGGCGAACGCAAAAGCGATTGAGAATGGCGGTAAACCAGCAAGCGGCACGCCTGTGTTGCTCGGCATCACAAAGGCTTCGCTGCAAACCCGTTCCTTCTTCTCAGCCGCTTCCTTCCAAGAAACAACGCGCGTCCTGACGGAAGCCGCTGTTAACGGTAAGGTCGACCCGCTTGTTGGCCTGAAGGAAAACGTAATCGTTGGTCGACTGATCCCAGCAGGAACAGGAGCGGCAATGTCCAAATATAGAGGCATTGCTTCCGGACGAGACGATCTCATTATCGAGCAGCGCGCTGAAACCGCAGAGGCGCTCCCAGCATTGCCGCCTGCGGAGTGATCTGCAGAGTGAGCTGGAGCGTAACTTCAGAATTGAAAAAGGCCGTCCATCTGGGCGGCCTTTTTTAGAGGATAATGTTGATCAAAAGCCTCGCTCAGACACTCGCGAAATTACTGGCGCAAATAGCCGGATTGGCGATAATAGCCTATCGTTTTAGCTTCTCAGCCATCGCCGGTCGCAGCTGCAGATATGCGCCGAGCTGCTCAGAATATGCCGGGCAAGCTATTGAGGACTATGGTCTGTGGATCGGCGGCTGGATGAGTTTTGCGCGTCTATGCCGATGTCGTCCCGGCGGCGGCGAGGGTTTTGACCCCGTACCTCCTCTTCAGTGCGCGAAGATATCTCCCTTTACGCCCTGGCGCTATGCGCGCTGGCGTGGGCCTTTCAGATGCGACGACATCAATGAAAAAGAAGGCTAGCTGTTGGCCATGAGTTGGACCGCTAGCGCATAAATGCGCATACGCGCAACTTCAGGCAATGTGGCTAATACATCAAGATAGGTTTGACCTGCAGCGCACATACGCGCGTCCTCAATTGGCGGATCAGCTATTTTACCGTCAAGCAAGGCGTCAATTTCCGCTTTACTCAATCCATGATCGCCCAGGGCGACTTCAAGCACGCGAAAGTCCGTATCGCTTGGCTTGTCACGAAGGATATTTTTCGCACGACCATTGAGCATTGCTTCCAAGCCAGCTAAAGCCATCTCGGAAACCAACTCGCGCCGCGAAGCTGCAAAACTTTGAAAGTCAGCATTGGTAACGCCATATAAAAACGCTACGCACATTTTCTTATCTGCGACGGCTAGAGCGCGCAAAACATTTAATTGACTCGTAAAAACCTCAGCAAGCGGCCCATTCTCTGCGGCAGCCGCTAATGCGCCATGCTTTTGACGCATGCGGCGAACAGTTTCCGAGAGATAATAATCTACGCTTTGCTTTTCGCCTGTTTCAGCGCGTAGCGCAGCAAAGTCGTTCAACACCCCCTCATAATCCGACGTAAAGGCCTCACGCAATCGGGCAAAATATTTTGCATAATCGGGCGTCGCCAAAATGGAGGCTTCAATTTCTTGCCGCGCTAATCCCTTGTCCGT
>OMIO01000124.1 GCA_900299115.1 Methylocystaceae bacterium
AGCCAAAGATTTGCTCGTAAATACGCACGATCAGATAAAAAATATTCAGCGTAGCAAGGCCGATCCACATGCCACGCAGGTCAACTACGGACTCTGTGCCAGCAGCTGCGCCTACAGCAGTCGTTGAGCTCATATACTCTCTCCTCTAAGTGCTCCCAGGGATTTGCGCGTTGACCGGTGATAGCCCTGCCTCCCAGAACAGAGCCGCTTCGTCCTCATTTCTAAGATTAGGTTTCGCGTAAATCCTCTCAGATCTACGCCATTCCCGCCCTTGTCTTTGCTTTTAGCCAACCAATCAAAACACAATTTTAAAGTCGCCCCTAAAATCACGCCTCAATCAATCAACCTCTTTTTTTATCGGACGAATACCGACGTCGCCGCCCAAGACAAAAGAGCCCATCTACAGATGAAACTCCTCGCTCAGCGTGCCGCAACAATCTACAACACAACCATAAGAAACAATATCCCTTGGTGTAGATAAATTCTGTCCATCGAATAGTTCAAACAACCCCAGTGGATAGGAAAAAGGCTACCCATATCACTAGAACCACACGACTTTAATTTCTAGAATTATATTATTAACGCACTGGAATAAAAGAGTTAAAACAAAAAATATGACAATTCGCCAAGGATAGGCATAGAATTCAGCTTGGTTAAGAAATGCTTCCCGCCACTTTGGCAAAAATGTCACGGTCACGTGATTTTTGATGGGGACAAAACTATTCAATCAATCGCTGTCAAAAATAAACTGCAGGATTATCATTATCTAATTGAATTTAAATAAATTTTCTAAAATTTACACGATCGCTTTGCATGAGCTGAGGCGCGGCCTACCCGCGCCTCAGCTCCGTGATGATTAAGGTTGAGGACGCGGCGTGTCCTTCGTGCTTGCTCCCATAATGGGATATTGCACTTTTGGCTGGTCGCCGGTCAAAGTGCCCAGATAGGCCACTATGGCGGCGGTTTCATCAGCTGAGAGCGTCTGGCCCAATTGATATTTCGCCATGATTCCAACTGCGTCTTCTAGCGTCCAAGCAACGCCGCTATGGAAATAAGGCGGATGGAGAGCGACATTGCGCAACGGCGCAACCCGGAAAACAAAGTCGTCCTCTGGTTTGCCCGTGATTTTCGAGCGCCCTTTATCCGATTGAGAGATTATTTCTGGTCCTGGCTTTTGTGCAACGCCAAACGGGAAATAAGCGTTGCCACCGACATTAACGCCATTGTGGCAGTTCGCGCAGCCCTTATCGATGAATAAGCGCAAACCCTTCTTTTCAGTGTCGTTTAACGCCGTATCGTCACCTTTGAGAAATTTGTCGAACCGGGCGTTTGGCGTCGTTAAGGTCGCCTCGAACGCCTCGATGGCTTTGGCCATATTATCGAATGTCACAGGGTTTGGGTCGCCTGGAAAAGCAGCGCGGAAAGCTGACACATAAGCTGGAATGCTCTGCATCATTTTCTCTGCATTTGCCGATGTATTGGCCATTTCGCCAGCAGCTTGAACTGGACCCTTAGCCTGAGCCTTTAGATCGGGCGCACGGCCGTCCCAAAACTGAGCGATATTATAGACGGCGTTGAGAACGGTTGGCGCGCGGCGCGGTCCCTTTTCCCAACCATGCCCAATCGAAACCGGTCCAGCGTCAACGCCGCCAGTTGAGAGATTATGGCAACTATTGCAGCTGATTACCTGGCTTTTTGAGAGGCGCGGCTCGAAAAATAATTGCCGACCTAAATCGATCTTAGCAGGGGTGATATCGTTATTTTTGACGATCGAAGATACATTTGATGGATCAACAGGTTTGAAAACCGCATTAGCGTCCGTGCGCAAATCGCCGGCTTGCGCCATGAGCGGAAACATTAAAAAAACGCCTGCCGAGACGATCCCAAGTCGAGACATTTCTTTCTCTCCCTTAAATTTATTGTTCTTTTACGCAGATACTAACGCATTTGATGACGCGCATAATCAAAAACCCAACATATCGGCTAGCACAATGAGGAGAAGCGAGAAAGCCCTGACGTGATTTACGCGCCTCCTAAAGAGGAGCGCGCCTAAACGCCTGTGGGATAATTTGGGCTTTCACGCGTTATTGTAACGTCATGCACATGGCTCTCGCGCAGCCCGGCATTGGTGATCCGGACAAATTGCGCACGGTCTTGAAACTCAGAAACGGTCGGCGCCCCAACATAACCCATTGATGCGCGCAATCCGCCAGCAAGTTGATATAAAATCGGGGCGATTGGGCCGCGATAGGGAACCTGCCCCTCAATTCCTTCAGGCACCAGCTTCAATTGATCTTTGACATCGCCTTGAAAATAGCGCGTCGCAGAACCTGCGGTCATCGCTCCAACTGAACCCATGCCCCGGTATGCTTTGAAAGATCGCCCCTGATAGAGAAACACTTCACCAGGAGATTCCTCCGCGCCAGCGAATAGAGATCCAATCATCACAACATCCGCTCCAGCCGCAATGGCCTTCGCGAGATCGCCTGAGTATTTGACGCCGCCATCAGCAATCACAGGAACAGATGATTTTTTTGCCTCTTCAGAAACGTCCATGATCGCGGTGAGTTGGGGAACGCCAACGCCCGCGACAATACGCGTTGTGCATATAGATCCCGGGCCGATACCGACCTTGAGGGCGTCTGCGCCTGCATCAATCAACGCGCGCGCCGCTTCTGCGGTAGCAATATTTCCGGCAATGATTTGAACGCGTGTGGTATGTTTTTTAACGCGAGCAACCTGATCAATAACCGCCTGCGAATGACCATGCGCCGTGTCGATGACAATGCAATCAACTCCAGCGTCGATTAATTGCAGCACCCGCTCAAATCCATGATCGCCAACTGTGGAGGCAGCAGCCACGCGCAAGCGACCTTCGCTATCCTTGCAAGCGTTTGGATGCTGCGTCGCTTTTTCAATATCTTTTACCGTAACGAGTCCGACGCAATGGAACGTCTCATCAACGACAAGCAGTTTTTCTATGCGATGCTCATGTAAGAGCCGTTGCGCTTCTGTCTTTCCGACGCCCTCGCGTACGGTGACTAAATTCTTTGTCATTAATTCCGCAATTGGCTGACGGTTATCTTGCGCAAACCGGACGTCGCGATTGGTCAATATGCCAACTAACTTACCTTTCGCGGTCCCTGCGCCGCGCTCAACCACTGGAATGCCTGAAATTCCTTGAGCGGACATCAAGGCTAAAGCATCAGCTAATGTTTCATCGGGAAAGATTGTGATTGGATCGACAACCATGCCGCTTTCGTAACGTTTTACTTTGCGGAATTCCGCCGCCTGCTCTGCTGGCGAAAGATTTTGATGAACGACGCCAATGCCTCCCGCCTGAGCCATCGCGATGGCCATGCGCGCTTCAGTAACTGTATCCATTGCAGATGATACAATTGGAAGGTTGAGCGTAATCTCGCGCGTTAACCGCGAGGCGATATCAACATGAGAGGGCATAACGCGAGAATGGCCCGGCCGCAGCAACACGTCATCGAAAGTTAAAGCTTCGGGCAACGTGGCGGGCGTTTTGGCCATGACGCCAACTCCTTTGTCTTAAATAGCGCATAGCGCTCAGCGGGGTTGGCGCGTGCTCTTAGCATTTATCTCAACAAAGGCAAATAGCAACGCTACTGATTTATTCTACAAGGCCTGCGCGACCAGTATCAAATTGCAATTTAGCCAAACGTGAATAGAGGCCGCCGGAAGCAGAAAGGCTTAAATGCGTTCCCTCCTCGACAATCACGCCATTTTCCAAAACAATGATGCGATCAGCCTCGAGCACAGTTGCTAAGCGATGCGCAATCACAATGCTTGTGCGTCCAGACATCACATCGCGCAAAGCCTGTTGAACTTGCGATTCATTTTCTGCGTCCAAAGCCGATGTCGCCTCATCTAGAAGCAACACGGGCGCATCGGCGAGGATCGCCCGAGCAATCGCGAGGCGCTGACGTTGTCCGCCGGAAAGCGTGATGCCGCGTTCGCCCAGGAGAGTTTCATAGCCTTGCGGTAGGCTCATGATAAACTCATGCGCCTGCGCGCGTCGCGCCGCAGCGACAATCATTTCATTCGTGGCGTCAAAGCATCCATAGGAAATATTTTCCGCAACGCTTAGCCCAAAGATGACAGGATCTTGTGGCGCTAAAGCAATGGCTTTACGCAAATCTGTTGGGTTAAAGCGTCGAATATCTACGCCGTCTAGCTGCACCGCCCCCGACGACACATCATAAAATCGCAGAAGTAGCGAAAAAAGTGTAGATTTTCCTGATCCTGAGGGACCAACAAGGGCAATACGCTCCCCAGGCTTAACGGTTAAAGTAAGATTATTGAGAACGAGTTTGTCAGGAGCCGTAGGGTAAGAAAAGCTCACCTTGTCGAAACTAATTTGGCCGCGCCATGGATTGGGCGCAGGCGCCGGGTCTTTAGGTGCGATAATTTTTGGCGTAACGCAGAGAATTTCTGCAATACGTCCAGCAGCGCCAGCAGCGGCTGTAACCTCGCTCCAGACCTGAGACATTTCTCCCAGCGAGCTTGCCGCCAATACAGCATAAAGCACAAATTGAGATAATAATCCGGAACTCATTCGTCCAGCCAACACATCTTGTGCGCCAAGCCAAAGGACAGCAACAATACTCGTGAACACAATTAATATGGCGCCAGCCGTCACAAAGGCGCGCACCCGAGTGGCCTGTTGCGCCGCGCCATAAGCTTCTTCAACAGCCTGACGAAAACGATTGATTGTTGAGGTTTGAGCGCCATTGGCTTGCATGGTGCGCACAGCGGAGAGATTCTCTCCGGCATAGGCAGATGCGTGCGCAAGCATATCTTGCGCATGCCGCGAACGACGCCGCACTCCCCTGCCAGAGGCGATTAATGGCAAAACAACTAAAGGAATAGCGCCGAGCACCAACCCAGCCAGTTTAGGACTTGTCGCAATCATCATCACGATTGCACCTAAAAACATGAAAAAATTGCGCAAAGCCACAGAAGCGGATGAGCCGAATGCTGCCTTGAGATGCGTTGTATCGGCCGTTAGGCGCGATAGGAGCTCCCCGGTTTTCGCTGTGTCAAAAAAACTCGCATCAAGAGAAACAAGATGTTTGAATAGATCTGTTCGAAGATCCGCGACAACGCGCTCACCCAGCGTCATCACAAAATAATATCGCGTAGCCGATGCAACAGCCAATGTTGCGGCAACAAGAATCATAGCGCCGAAATAAGCGTTCACTGCACCTGCGCTATCCGCTGAGAAACCATGATCAATCATGCCACGCACAGCAAGCGGCAGAGTGAGCGTTGCGCCCGCAGCGACAAGGAGCGCCGCCATCGCCATGATGATGGTGAATTTGTAACGCAGCGCATAAGGCGCAAGTGGCTTAAGAGGCGACAAGGTAGCGCCAAAACGGTTCGCGCCTTTTACGGCGGGGGAATCATCGCCGGACAGGGCGTTTGCGGAGGGATGGGTCATAGAGCCCCCCTATAGCGACCTGAAGAAGGGAAAACGACCCCATAGCAGAAGCTTTTTACCGCGTGCCCCGGGATAAAATTTCCAAAATTTAAACTAGAAATCTCCCCAAAAATCGTGATATAATTAACAATATTGTTTAAAAACATAGTGTTATAT
>OMIO01000125.1 GCA_900299115.1 Methylocystaceae bacterium
ATGTCGGACATAGGGATGATTCATGGATCTAGAAATTTAATGTAGAGCAATCTCTATAGATTATGATCTAATTTAGTTATAAACAGCTCGCCTAATGCTTAGAAAATTAGATTTCCAAAATATGAAAATTTTCAAATTCCATAGATGCATTAAGTTGTATTGTTTCAATATAAATTGACCATGTCATAAATGACTTGGATATTCGCTTAATTAAGGGTTACAAGCTTCTTGATAAAATACGCAAAAATCCAAAAACCAATTCTATTTTATTTACCTTTAACATCGGCAATCGCTCAGAGTCTTATTGGTTTCAAGCAATAACTACAGTCACAACAGAATTTCTCTATAAACTCTTCAGCTATAGTGATCTTTGGAATAGAATATTCATCGCAATTGATTTAGCAAGCTACGATCGTCACCAGAGTAATTCAATGTCTAAACTGGTTTGCTGATTGGAGTCATTTTGATTTGGAGATAAGCGTTTCATTCGCAACACCCTTGACTCCCATATAAAGCACGACAATTCGAGCATTTTTCTTACCAGTATTCTTACCGTTATGTGCCCAATTTAACGCCTCAATGATAACCTCTCCCTCCTTATAAACATGTCTTCCTTTACTTCCGTAGTCTACTGTAATTTCACCTGCTAAGATAAAGCCAAACATTGGCACTGCGTGAATATGCCATCCCGTCTCTTGCGTTGGCGGAACTACAATCAATTCACTCGTGAGCTCTAGATCTCCCTGAGGATAGGCTAAGATTTGTCCTATAGAGTTTTGATCGCCAGAGTATAATTTCTTGACTTCAATTACATTGTGTGAACGATCCTTAGCTTGAACATTCAATACAACACATATCACCCCCACCAATGACACCAACAAAAAAGTTTTATATTTCATTTTAAATCCTCATTGTAAAAAAAGACCGCAAACATACTAACTAATTACGCAGCATTCAATGACACCCTCACGATCGTATAGAAAAAGCTTCCAACAAATATTTTTTACATTACGTCAAAAATTTAGATGGATAATATTTTCAATCCAATTACTTCGGTTTATCATAAATTATGGAAAACTTCTGTTTTTACTCCCATATCTATGATCAGGATATATGCACGTCGATAAAAATATGGAATTTTTATATTTAACCTTTTTTTTACTATAAATTTGGCAACTTTTTATTCACGATCATATTTAAGCCTCAATTTAGACATGCCGCTTAAGATCTAAGTATGAAAGAGCATAAAGCTCAGAATACACGAGGGGACATAAAAATGCTGACCACTAAGATCAAGGGAGAGGCGCAAGAATCGTCTATCATGCCCGCCTATATGCAAACAGTAATGATGCTTGAACGACTACATCGCCGCTTACAAGAAGTGGTAAAAGATGCACTTGAACGGGAAAAAATCGAGGATGTAAACGCCGTTCAAGCGCTTTTACTCTACAATATTGCCGACCAAGAACTTACTGTTTCAGAATTGCGCGCCAGAGATTACTACATGGGATCAAATTCTTCATATAATGTCAAAAAGCTCGTTGAAGGAGGCTTCCTATGCTATTCAAAATCGCGCGTTGATCGCCGATGCGTTCGCATAAGTCTAGGAGAGCGCGGCAAACAAATACATCAATTAGTTGCTAAATCTTATGAAAAGCACGCATCAACTGTTGATAAACTTGGAGGAGTTGAAATATCAGATTTTGAAATAGTTAACCGATCACTTTCACGCCTCGATCGTTTTTGGGAAGATCAAATACAATATAGGCTATAGGCTTTTAAATTTTGTAGAGGATAGAAATCATAAATAAGCCAGATTACGGAATGAGAGTATGGATATAATCTCTATAGCTATTTCTAAAATGGGCTAAAAACAAGAAAACTGCTAAACCTCTTGTATATTGGTTAATAAGCCTTACAAAGATCAATAAGATAAGAAGCAAGAACGGCGTCGGAGGGAAAAATGATAAGCATTAAGGCAAGGATAAAAATTCTTATCAGCCTATTAAGCTGCCAAGTCATTTTTTTTATTACTGTTTTGCATGCCCAAGACATGCCGCCTCCACCTTCAGTCGCTAAAGAAATCTTTGATGGAAAAAGCACCTCTGAAAACAGCCCTAACAAAGTAGCCAAACAGAAATCAAAATCAAAACGTGGCGCAAAATTAAAAGCAAAAGGCTCTATCGAGACGGATAACGCTGCAGAAAATATGTCGGTTCCGTCCGAATCTGGGAACATGAGCCCTTCACTTACGCCCGGCGGAGGCGCCGGATTTAATTTCAAATTTTAAACCGAGGCGTGGCGTAGTTACCTGAAATTGTTCTTTTATTAGTGATGTGATCAGCTTAAATCCCGCTGGTTCCACGAATACGATTACCATATGCTCAAACTAAGATTTGTTACCGCCCAATTAAAAAATAATAGTTATAGATTTCTCTCGAAATTTTTGAAGAACGGTGAGTCAACTCAATTTTAACAGATTCTTGGCAGCAATTCTCCTGATAGATGATCAATTATGCGTCGTCCGCCAATTCGTGTAACCATCTGAACAAAAAATCTTGAATCCTCGGTAGCTACGCCGATAATTTCCGCCTGTCGACCGAGCGAGTGGCTTCGCATTGCCCCAAGAACATCTGCCGCAGCCGCCGGCGCTACGACAACAATGAGCTTACCCTCATTAGCGACATACAATGGATCGAGACCAAGAAATTCACATGCCGCAGCAACAGAGTGGTTTATTGGGATCTTGTTTTCGTTAATAACGAAACCAATATCCGATTTTTCAGCCAGTTCATTTAGAGCTGAAGCTAGACCTCCCCGCGTTGGATCTCTCATAACGCGGATATTATCCTCACCAACTTCAAGGATAAGTTGGATTAATTCATGTAAGGCAGCTTGATCAGAAATAATATTGGTTTCAAAATTAAGATTTTCACGTTTTGAGAGGATTGCGACTCCATGATCTGCAATCTCCCCGCTCAGAATTACGCAATCTCCGGGCGCGATCTGATTTGCAGATAAAACAATTTGATTTCTTATAACGCCAATTCCTGTAGTTGTGATAAAAACACCGTCAGCCTTACCTCGCTCTACAACTTTTGTATCACCTGTTATAATTTTAACACCAGCTGAATGCGCGCAGGTCCCCATAGTTTTTGCAATAGTAAGTAAATTTTTTAGCGGCAATCCTTCTTCAAGAATAAAACTTGCCGATAAATAAAGCGGCGTTGCTCCACCTAAAGCAATATCATTAATAGTTCCATTAACAGCCAAAGATCCAATATTACCGCCCGGAAAAAAAAGCGGAGAGACAATAAAACTATCTGTGGCGAAGGCAAGCCTACCTGCATCTACGTTAAAGATCGCTTGATCGTTCTGCTGCAATAACAAATCATTATTAAAAGCTGGATAAAAAATTTCTGAAATAAGCGTCGCCATTGCGCTGCCGCCTGCGCCATGTGAAAGTTCAACAACACCGTCAATAAGATCAATTTTTGAGCGCCGATGCGTATTGCTCATCATGCCCTCACTTCATCACGAAATCGACCATAGGCCCAGTGAGCTGCGCAAGCACCTTCAGCAGATACCATACACGCTCCCAACGGTGTATCCGGACGACATGCATTGCCAAATAATTTACATTCTTGAGGTTTTTTTCTACCACGTAGAATTTGGCCACATTCACAAGCTGGATTATCCAGCACAGGAACTGCACTCATATCAAATCGCTTTTCCGAGTCTAATGTACAATATTTCTTACTGAGCCCTAATGCACTATTTGATAAGTGTCCTATTCCACGCCACTCAAAGCTCTCTCTCAACTCAAAAGCATCGGCCATAGCATCGATTGCTGAATAATTTCCCTGATCAGTAACAGCACGATCATATTGATTTTCAATATCTGCACGTTGCGTATTGACCTGACGCAACAACATCAGCAGCGCCTGCAAAATATCTAATGTCTCAAAGCCAGCAATAACAATTGGTTTCGTAAAATTTTTAGCGATTTCTTGATAAGGTTTACATCCAATAACCGCACTAACATGAGCAGGCCCAACGATACCATCAATAGTCAAACGTTGTGAAGCAAGGGATTGAGATTCTGTGAGAATATGCCGCATCGCAGCTGGCGTTAGAACATGATTACAAAATACTGAAAAGTTTTTGATCCTATCCCGCTGAGCAATTTGAACTGCTAATGCAGTAGGCGGGGTAGTTGTTTCAAACCCAATAGCAAAAAAAACAATCTCTTTATCAGGATAATCCATGGCTATTTTTAAAGCGTCAAGCGGCGAGTAAATCATCCGTATATCAGCGCCGGAGGCCCTTGCGCGTAATAGTGAATTTCCGCGAGAGCCTGGCGCTCGCATCAAATCGCCATAAGCGCAAATGACTATATTGTCTTGTTTGGCTAACCTTATAGCTGCATCAATACGACCTGCGGACAAGACGCAAACAGGGCAACCAGGCCCATGGATCATCTCGATATTTTTTGGTAGTAGATCTTCTATACCATAGCGAGCTAGCGCATGTGTATGGCCGCCACAAAACTCCATAAATCGGTAAGATCGATGACAAGATGTCTCAGCGGCAATCTGGTTGATAAGTCTTAGCGCCAAAGGTTCATAACGAAACTCGTCCAAATATTGCATCGTTATACATCCTCGCCAGTAAAACGACTGTTCGGAAAAGAGCAGATTGCTTTCATATCCTGTAGAGTTTGTCGCGCTCGATCTGAGTCAAGGATACTTATTGAAAAACCAACATGCACGAGAACATAATCGTCAAGTTTCGCCTGCGGCGTATATGCTAGGCATATTTCTTTAACTACTTGTCCAAATTCAACACGGGCCATACGAATCAATGGGTCTGATGCGTCAATGCTAATAATTCGACCTAGTATCGCCAAACACATACAGGATCTCTCTATTGTGTAATCCAAGACGCCCACACAGCCTGACCAACCGCAAGACCGCCATCATTAGGCGGAATTCTCTCATGCCAAAAAGGCGAAAAACCTGCTAGCTTCAATGACTTTACAACCGCTTGTGTCAAATATGCATTTTGAAAGCATCCGCCAGAGAGAGCAATACGACGTTCATGAAACTCACCAGCCACCGCAACAATTGCTTGCGCAAATGCGATATGAATTCCTGCCGCAATTTCCGCTAAATCATGTCCATTTTCTAGATCAATAAGAACTTTTCGGACGACGGGCTCCCAATCAATCACCAATATATCATCCAATGATTTGACAAGTGCGCAAACATAGGGTCTAGGCGCATACGCTTTGCAGGCTACGCTTTCTAACATGGCTGCAGCCTGCCCCTCATATGTTACGCGCTGACAAATCCCCAAAATCGCAGAGAAGGCATCAAAAATTCTTCCCATGCTTGTAGTATGGTATATTTGCACGTTTCTTTGAAGCATCTGCAATAAATTGGTTTTTTCTAGCGCTGAAAATACACCAAGCGGTATAAGGTCTAAATTTAAAAAAAGGCTTTCACCATAAATTGCATAGAGTAAACCCAAGGCGGCGCGACAGGGCTCCTTAGCTGCCTGAGCGCCTCCGGGTAATAAGAAACCACGCATATGAGCGACACGTCGCCAAGAATTCGAAGATATCTTAATAAACTCTCCCCCCCAAAGGCTGCCATCATCGCCAAATCCCGCACCATCCCAAGCTACTCCTAAAACAGGCGGGACGATGTCATTATCAACAAGACAGGAAACAATATGGGCGACATGATGCTGTACGCCCCGCTGAATGCTTCCAGACTGCAAACGATCAGCGTCTATAAAATCAGGATGCAAATCTTTGGCATAAGTAATAGCAGCCACTTGATTGTGGGTCATTTTTTTAATTTGTAACGCATGACGATCGCGAGCCTCAGGCGTTACAAGATCACCAATGTATGGGCCTAGAAAAAGACAATTACTAACAGAATAGCTGATACTATTCTTTAAATATCCCCCAGAACCAAGAATGCCAGCCTTTAAATTCGAGACCTTAAAATATCCCGGGGAATAACCTCGCGCACGACGTAGCATTAACTTACGATCACAAACAACTCTTACAACAGAGTCATCAATTGGCCAGCGGATATCTCGATCATATGTTAAAAAATAATCAGCAATACCATGCAGGTGACTGAACGCTAATTTCTCATCTGAGATGATCGGCTGATCACTGATATTTGCACTTGTAACTACAATTGGGAAACCTAAATCCTGCAATAGGAGATAGTGGAGCGGCATCGCCGGTAGCATGACCCCAAGCCATGACAGTCCTGGAGCAAGATATTTTGATAATCTTTGTGCTTTTAATTTCACTAAAACGATTGGCCGTTCGACGGCGCTCAGAATCTTTTCTTCCTGTTCGGATATAAAACATACATCCTTAGCCGCAGCTATAGCAGGGTACATGACAGCAAAAGGCTTTGATTTTCTTTGCTTGCGGCGACGTAGCTCAAGAACTGCGGCATCAGATCGCGCGTCAACACAGAGCTGAAATCCGCCGACACCCTTTATGGCCAAAATTGCGCCACGCCGTAGCGCTTCTACTGTTTGCGCAAGCGCATCACGGTCCCTTACAACGAGATGCCCCTGATGATCAAAAAATGAAAGCCTAGGGCCACATTCATGACAGGAAATCGTTTGTGCATGAAAGCGTCGATTTTCTGGATCTTGATATTCTGTTTTACACAGTGGACAAAGAGAAAATTCATGCATTGACGTGTTTGATCGATCAAAAGGAAGGCTATCGATGATAGAGTATCGGGGGCCACACTGTGCACAAGAGTTGAAGGCGTAACGATAGCGTCGGTTATTAGGATCCAAAACCTCATCAAGACATGAATTACACACAGCGATGTCGGGGGCAATTTCTCCAAAATCACTTCCATCTTCAATGCTAGATAAAATTTTAAAAGAGACATCATTTTCTAACGCTAAAGTTATAGATTCGAGATAATCAATTTTTGCTTGACTTGGCGTTTCGCGGGAGAGCGCAAGGGTGAACCGATTAATTGCCTCCTTCGCTCCTTCAATTTCAATATGCACGCAATTTTTTGTATTTTTGATAAAACCTTTAAGATTTAAGCTTAAGGCAAGACGGGAAACAAAAGGCCGAAAGCCAACACCCTGGACGCGTCCGTAAACCAGAAACCGCTGTCGCAACAAATGTCCCACATTCAGATCCTCGCCTCAAAAAGAGAGAGTTTCGGGATTATAGATCCACCTCAAGACTATCGATTAGAATATTTTGCGCATTTTTATCAAGTAAATCCTGCGAGATTACAGTTTCAATATGCGCTCCCTCCAAGATAGTTCCAGCTGAACTCTGTATGAAATGCTCTAGAAAATGCGCCGAGGACATATTTGTTAGAGCGCCAAGCCAGACCTTTACTGAGATTACTTTTTTGGCATTTTCTTGAAACGCAATTTGTTCAATTTTACTGATAAAATCGTTCATAAGATGCGCTTCATGCATATCCCGCCCCTTTCATTGGTATGAAATTGACAATTTCGTCTTCTATTCTGCAAATAACCTTGTCTATCGCCTGCTGAACAGACGGTGACACCGCTGCGCCGAGAGCATAGTTTTCACCTTCAATTGCGTAAATGATACATATTGCAGGTAATTGCCCAAGTATATTGGCAAGATCTATCGCCGCTGACAGGCCAAAACCATGAGAAGACATATCCCCTTGCTGGCTGGGTAAGTCTTGGTCGCGCAAATCAATTCGCTTTATATCTCCAGACTTTTGACCTGACATACAAGCGTCTATAATAAAAACTATCGATGATTGCGTCATCTTTTCAACGAGCGCCAATGCCTCTCCTGACATCTCGCAAACACTGACTACATGGGAAGAAAGCTTTTGACCTAAGGCGCGCGCAACTAATCTTCCAGCAGCGTCATCGCCACGGTCAGGATTTCCAATCCCAATGACTATTATTTGTGAACTCCTGCTCATGAACTAGACACGATCAATTTCGAGTTTAAGAAAATGCGTAGCACATGAAATACAAGGATCATAATTACGTACAGTCTGCTCACATTTGTGTTGCAACTGCTCCTCTGGAAGATCCATAAAACCCCCAATGAACTCTTTTAAATCTTCCTCTATGGATGCCTGATTTTGTGAGGTTGGAGGCACAATCTGCGCATCAAGAATCAAGCCCGCCTGATCTAATTCATAACGATGATACAACAAACCTCGCGGAGCTTCTGTAGCGGCAAAACCTCGTCCAGCCTTCAGCTTAACGTCAACGAATGAATATTCTGGCTGCTCATAGTTAATTAGAATGCTTAACGCCTCATCAAAGGCGTAAACAACCTCTAATGCGCGCACTAAAATACTTTGATAGGGATTTCTACAGCTGCCTGCAATGCCTGCCGCATGCGCTAGCTCTTTAGTAAGAGGAGAAAGCTGATCAAAATTTAAATTATATCGCGCTAAAGGACCTACAAGATAGGCGCTGCCACATTGACGCAGACGCGATTGCAAGGCAGTAGAATATGGTACATGTTGCTCAGAAAAATACGCATCATAATCCTGCGCGCTGATATTTAGACCATGATTGGACGTAATATGCCCTTCATTAAATGGGTATTCCTCTTCATGCTTTAGTGCCACAAATATATAATCTCTTTGACGGTCCGGGAAATCAAGCTCTGCCGCCCATTCCACAGTTTTAATCGCCGTTTCACGTGCCCATTTTAGTTTCTCAATAAGCGGAGCAAATTCATTCTTACGCGGAGCACGATGAAAACCACCAACCTTCACATTAATCGGATGGATTTCTCTACCCCCGACTAATGTCAAAATATCATTACCTATTTTTTTCATTTCTAGACCCTGGCGGACGAGCATAGAATGATCACGCGCCATATCGATCGCGCCTTCATAGCCAAGAAAGTCAGGCGCATGAAGCATATAAATATGCAAGACATGCGATTCGATCCACTCGCCACAGTAAAGCAGCCGACGTAAAGCTCGCAGCTGGCCCGTTAGCCGTATGCCAAATAAATTCTCAAGGGCATGAACCGCACTCATTTGATAAGCAACCGGACATATGCCGCAAATCCTAGCGACAATATCTGGCGTTTCTGTGTAGTGACGCCCGCGCATAAAGGCTTCAAAAAAACGTGGAGGCTCAAAGATATTTAGCTGAGCACTCTTAACGACACCCTCTTCAATAGTGACCTTAAGCCCGCCTTCACCCTCTACGCGTGCGAGATAATCAACTTTAATGGTCTTACGTGCCATGACGCTCTTTTTCCTCACGAAATGGCGTAGCATTCACATTAAATGTTGAATAGAGACGTCTAATTGCCTCATTATTCATACCAATTTCTTCCAGACGATTACTTAATGCGGAGGCATTCGGCGTTTCTTTAGGACCAAAGCAACCATAGCAGCCCCGAAGATAACTTGGGCATAAGGCGCCACAGCCTGCGTGGGTCACAGGACCCATGCATGGAACAGCTTGCGAGACTAAAATACAAATATTACCCTTCAACTTACATTCCACGCATACACTTTGAGCCGGCGTTATCGGGCGACGACCAATCAAAAGTGCGCTCAAGACATCAATAAGCTGACCTTTGTTGATTGGGCATCCGCGGAGTTCAAAATCTACTTTTACATGATCGGATATTGGCGTTGAGACATCAAGCGTGCTAATGTATTCAGGATGCGCATAAACAAGCGCTGCATACTCTTTTACATCTGCAAAATTACGTAGCGCTTGAATGCCTCCCGATGTGGCGCAAGCGCCAATTGTTATCAAAAAACGAGACCGACCTCGAATTTCTTGGATACGTTCTGCATCATGTTGCGTTGTTACTGATCCCTCAACAAGAGAGATGTCATAATGACCGTGCACGCTCGCACGTCTAGCCTCCGGGAAATAGGCAATCTCAATTGCAGTAGCGAGAGTTAAAATCTGATCTTCACAATCTAGAAGACTAAGCTGACATCCATCGCAAGAAGCAAACTTCCAGACAGCCAACCGCGGCGGTTGAGACGCACGGCTCATACTATAATTCCTTAACCTTCAACAAAGGACGTAATTTTTTATAGGACAAAACCGGCCCATCACGACAGAGAAAGTTTGGGCCAAATTGACAATGACCACAATGACCAATTGCGCATTTCATATTTCGCTCCATGGATAGAAAGATATTTTCTGCGTCAATTTCTCGATCCACGAGCGCAGAGGCAACAAAGCGCATCATGACTTCAGGACCACAAATCATCGCAAGCGTATTTTGAGATTGAAACTCCGCTTGATCAATCAGCTGTGTGACAACCCCTACCCTCCCGGGCCATTCTACGTCAGCATGATCAACGGTCATTACGACATTAATCTCGCAAGACTCTCGCCAATTCGCAATTTCGGATTGATAAAGAATATCTGCTGGTCGACGCGCGCCATAAAGAAGCGTCACAACGCCGAATTGAACGCGATGAGCGAGAATATGATAAAGGACTGAGCGCAACGGAGCGAGACCAAGACCGCCTGCAACAATGAGCACATCTTTGCTCTGCGCTGCCCGGACTGGCCATCCAACGCCAAAAGGGCCCCTAAGTCCAAGCTGATCGCCTGGTTTCAGCCTCATGAGTGCTTGCGATACTGCGCCAACATCCCTGATCGTATGGATCAACCGAGAACCATCAGGCGCGCCACTGATACTAATCGCCGCCTCGCCAACGCCAAACACTGTCAGCATATTGAATTGGCCGGGCGCGTAGTCCACGGGCGCCCCATCCGCCATCTCAACTTCAATTGTTGAGACATCTGGCCCATCAGAAAAACAACTCTTAACGCGGGCAAGTTTTGGGACTAATTGCTGCATATCATGCATGTCTATCACATTATGCTTGTGAATTGCAGTTATGCTCATACATGATTTCAATTCTGTTTGAGGTAAAGATCAAGGAGCTGAATTCTGCATACATGCAATCGTTCAATTAATACTGGCATCACCCGTTTCATCAGCTCAAAGCCTAAGTCATGATCAGCCTCACACTTACGCCTGAGACAAACCGCATTCAAAACGACGGCCTTAGTGTCGTCAAGCGCCTTAGCGTCATAGGTCCAACGGTAGGGCGCGACCAGCCAGTTCACCCCAAACACTTCGCCTGCGCCGATCGTTAAAAAGGTACGAGCGCCGCGTCCTGGCGACGCTATCTGAAGCGCAACATGCCCATGTACTAACACATAGAACTGATCTGCCTGATCATCCTCGTGGCATATATATTGACCGGCAGAAAACTCTATTTCTTGGGCGCAGCCTGCTACAAGATCAACAACTTCTGACCTCAGTCCCTTAAAAAAGGCATGCTTGGATAACATAGATGCGTATTCGACAGCCATGGGCGTTATCCTAATTGATCATCGTAAATTGCTTGAGTTTCTTGAGTGAGGTCGATGCCAACGGGGCACCAAGTAATACACCGCCCACATCCGACACATCCAGAGGAACCAAATTGATCAACCCACGATGATAATTTATGAGTCATCCACTGACGATAGCGAGCTGCAACGCTACTTCGCGCGGCACCACCATGAAGATATGAAAAATCTAAATTAAAACACGAGTCCCAACGTCTTTCACGCGAAAATTCTTCCATTTTTAGATCACTCACATCTTCCACTGTCGTGCAAAAACATGTCGGACATACCATTGTGCAATTGGCGCATGAAAGACACCGAGACGCAATTGCATCCCAATGGGGATGTTGAAGGTTTTGCGATAGCAGATTAGCTATATTTGTATCTGGCATCGCGCGTCCCATATTTGCAGCCGTCCGCGCGACAATTTCTTGTCCGATTCTAATCTCTTCGGCGGTAGCAGGGCGATGCGGCGTCTTTTTTAGAATTTTTTCGCCTACTTCTGAATTCGACCGAACAAGAAAAATATGATTAGGGGTTAAAATCTCAGTCAAAGCGAGATCGTAATTTCCCTCGACTGACGGCCCAGATTGCATTGAAACACAAAAACATGACCCGCCTGCACGAGCGCAATCTACCGCAAGAATAAATGCTTTATCTCGCCTAATTTTGTATGCTTCATCGACGACACCGCTATTAATTAACACTTTATCCTGCAAGGCAATCGCTTTAACCTCACCAGCTCGCACGCCAATAAAAGCTGCCTTGAACGACGCAGGCTCAGACGACGCAATACAAATCTCGTCTGAAAACTTTTTAGCTTGCCACAACTGAAGCTTGGGTAGATGTAAAAATTTTTTCCATGAATGCGGCCCAACTACGTAGTGAAAAAGAGACGGCTCTTTTGTTTTATGCGTTTGGTAGCCACCTGGAGTTTGTATGTCATTTACACCACGCGGGAGTGCTTCCAGTCCCTCAACCTGGTCATAAATAATAACACCATCCTGCAGCTGAGGTGCGATCAGCGCATATCCATCTTCTTGCAAATTCTCGAGCAAAATTTGCAGGTCATCAAGCGCCAAAACATTAATGACGGTCAAACCTCTATTCTCCTTGGTCAGCAATAAATATTTACACCATGCATCATACGGCGAGAACTTGTCTGAGGTCGCGCTTACAAAATTTGCGACTTATTATTCTTTAAAAAAGCCCAGGTAGTTCGTTAGAGATTATACAAACTCCTAAGCCACCATCCTTTAAACCCCGATTTTGCAGCGCACTAACACGTCTCTATAATGACGAGGCGACAGGGCCGAAATATTTTGTTAATTTAAAACAGTAAGTCAAATCAGCGCTTCGAACATAGTCGATCTCTGATCTGAGATAGGGATACATCTAGCATTGTCGGTCGCTCCTCACCAAAGAGACACACCGCGGCAATTTGTGATCGGATCTAAAATACCATAGGAACAATTTTAGAACGCATACACGCTGTTCTAATGTCTTTATGTCGCTCTGAGTTGCTCGCTAAACAAGCTGACCATGACAATGCTTGTATTTCTTTCCTGAGCCACAAGGACAAGCTTCGTTACGACCGACTTTACCCCAGCTTGCTGGATTAGCGGCATCTCTTTCGACAGCTGTCTCTGTCGTAGAATAGGGTGATGAAAAGTCTGCAGCCGATAGTCGCGCATTCAAGTCTGCCAGCATCGTCTGGTCTGTGTTCTCAGCTGCCGTAAGCGCCACAGGATCCGGGTGCGAGAACTCCATTGGCGGCAAGTCGGGCAATGATGAAGGCGGAGTTTCAAAACTCACCTCAACGCGCATGAGCTGCGCAGTAACCGCCTCGTCCCAACGCGTCATAAGGCCGCGAAATAGCTCTAAAGCCTCGGACTTATATTCATTAAGCGGATCTCTTTGTGCCATGCCGCGCCAGCCAATCACCTGACGAAGGTGATCCAAAGCGACGAGATGCTCTCGCCACAGCGTATCAAGAGACTGCAAAACTACTTGCTTTTCAATCAATCGGGACATTGGTTGAGTATTTTTCTCAACGCGTTCGGCATAAGCTGAGTCTGCCGCCTCGAGCAAACGCTCTTTAATTTCTTCCTCCGCGATACCTTCTTCCTGCGCCCATAGAGTTATGGGTAGCTCTAGATTAAGCGTATCGCGCGCCTCCAATTCTAAACCCGCTACATCCCATGCTTCGGCGTACGCATCGGGTGCGATATGGCGGGAAACAATTGTTTCGACCACTTCAGCCCGCATATCCGAAACTTGCTCCTCGACGCTTTCTTCAGCCATAATTTCACGCCGACGCTCGAACATGACCTTTCGCTGATCGTTCATCACATTATCAAATTTAAGAATATTTTTGCGGATATCGAAGTTACGCGCTTCTACCTTATGCTGCGCCTTCTCAATTGCTTTATTAATCCACGGGTGGACAATAGCCTCTCCGTCCTCCAGGCCAAGCTTAACAAGCATGCTATCAAGCCGCTCAGAACCAAAAATACGCATTAAATCATCTTGCAAAGACAAGAAGAACTTGGAGCGACCTGGATCGCCTTGACGACCTGAACGACCTCGTAATTGATTATCAATTCGTCGACTTTCGTGACGTTCTGTACCAATAATGTAAAGCCCGCCTGCTGAAAGGGCCTTTTCCTTGAAATCAGCAATTTCTGTACGAATTTCTTTTTCTCGCGCCGAACGCGCGTCACCTTCTAGTGAAGCACACTCTTGTGCAACGCGCATTTCAACATTTCCACCCAATTGAATATCTGTGCCGCGCCCAGCCATGTTCGTCGCAATTGTAATTGCTCCAGGAACGCCTGCTTCTGCAACGATATACGCTTCTTGCTCGTGAAAACGAGCATTAAGAACAGCAAACATTTTCGAAGGACGTCCAGAACGCGCGGCTTCGTAAAGCTTCGACAATCCTTTAGGATCAGCGAAGTCAATCATCTTATACCCTTGACTGACTAAGAACTCAGCAAGCTGCTCTGATTTTTCAATAGAAGTCGTGCCAACCAACAATGGCTGCATACGCACGCTTGCGGCTTGTATCTCTGTTTCAATAGCCTTAAGCTTTTCCTTTGAAGTACGATAAACTTCATCGTCATCATCTATGCGTTGAACATTCCGATTAGTGGGAATTTCAACAACATCAAGCTTGTAAATTTCAGCAAATTCATTTGCTTCCGTTGAAGCTGTTCCCGTCATTCCAGCAAGCTTATCGTAAAGACGGAAATAATTTTGAAAGGTAATTGACGCCAAGGTTACATTTTCTGGCTGGACTTTGACATGTTCTTTTGCCTCAAGAGCTTGGTGGAGGCCTTCCGAGTAACGCCTCCCTGGCATCATTCGGCCTGTAAACTCATCAATAATGACAACTTCATCCTTCCGAACGATGTAATCTTTATCTTTTTGAAAGAGCTTATGCGCTCTCAAGGCCTGATTAATATGATGAACAAGCGTCACATTATGCGCTTCATACAAAGCACCCTCAGTCAAGGCGCCAACATCAATTAGCAACTGCTCCATGTGCTCATTGCCAGCATCTGTAAGATGAATGGTGCGCTGCTTTTCATCAAGCTCAAAATCCTCAGCAGCAAGCTTGGGGATCAGCCGATCAATGATATTGTAAAGATCAGACTTATCATCAACTGGCCCTGAAATAATAAGTGGCGTCCGAGCCTCGTCAATGAGGATGGAGTCAACCTCATCCACAATAGCAAAATTATGTCCTCTTTGAACCATCTGTGAGAATTCATACTTCATATTATCGCGCAGATAATCGAAGCCATACTCATTGTTAGTACCATAGGTAATATCACATGCGTATGCGTTGGCGCGTTCTTCATCCGACACGTCATGAACAACCACGCCAACAGAAAGCCCGAGGAAGCGATAGATTTGCCCCATCCATTCACTGTCGCGCTTAGCGAGATAATCATTGACCGTGACAACATGCACACCCTTACCTGAAAGGGCGTTAAGATAAACAGCAAGGGTTGCAACAAGCGTCTTACCTTCGCCAGTTCGCATTTCAGCGATCGCGCCTTCATGTAAAACCATGCCGCCAATCAGCTGAACATCAAAATGACGCTGCCCCAAAGTTCGCTTCGCAGCCTCGCGAACCGTCGCAAAAGCAGGCACCAGCAAATCATCCAAGCTCTTGCCCGCAGCGATTTCATTACGGAAAAATTCAGTGCGATCGCGGAGCTGGCTATCGCTAAGCGCCTCAAGCTGAGGCTCAAGAGCATTAATTGCTTTGACTTTCGGCGCATAAGTCTTCAACCGACGGTCATTGGCCGTGCCGAAAATCTTTTTGGCCAAGGCGCCGATCATGGAAAAGACCTTTCTATTATGGCCCAAACACCGCAGGTAGCGGTGGGGCATAACCGATGAATTAATATGGAAAAACAGCCGCTTATAACATGGCCCGATCCCGGACTATCCGATCGGCGCGGTCTTCCCGTCGGAGAGATAAGAGGCGCGAGATACCTTGTCAATGAAAGGAGCTCCAGCCTCCATACACGACTTTATGGCGCTTCATTAATTGATCGAAATGGCAAAGGCATTTTGCCATCTTGCAGGTATTTCGAGAACAGCCTCAAACCTTGGGGCTCATTGCCATTAGGATGAACGAGCACAATCGATCCCGGTCTGGGCGCCGGCGCTAAAACTAACCAAGCATCCGCTCCAAGGGCGATAAGATGGCGCGAGCGCAGATGAGTTTGCAAAGCCTCATCGGCAACAAGTCCCGGAAAACGGAAAAAAACCGAAGGGACGGCTCCCTGGAGGATTAATTGCTTTTCCGTCTCGAATATTTCCTGATCAAGTTCAACCCCAGGCTTAAGTAAATAATTTTGGCGATCCGGTAGCCCAGGAATATAAGGATGCGTATATGAATGATTTACCCATGTAATCTTCAACTCTTGATCTTGAACTTTATTTAAAAGCCATGCGAAATCTGTTTTATGGCGAACCAACCAAGCGCCTGAAACAGCCAGAGCCAGCGGGGCTCCAGGAGAAAATTTAATTGCCTCTTCTATAAAACTCCGATCCAATGGCTTTCCACTTGGGCAAAGATCGCCGGTGAGATAAACACCGCCACCGGCGCCATGAGTCAGACCAGCGTTAAACAAGCTGGACTTGCTGATGTTTAAGGCCTGGAAAAATCGTGTTGAGGCATATTCTTGTTCCTGAGTCTGTGCGCAGCTTAAACATCGATCTCGCTCTAATCTCGTTTCTAAAGATATAGGATCTACTGTCAGCAAAAATACTTCATTATCAAACTTCATGCGCCGAATGGCTAAAAGCGAGCGATCCTGCGTCGTGCATGCCTCAAAAACAGGTTGATAATCTTTGAAGTGCTCAATATCCAAATCCTTCTGCACGAGACGCACCGACTCACACTCTTCCTGAGCGATCGCTATTGCCGACACGTTTCAAAAAACGCACAATAAATAAAAGAAAACCTTCTGACGCATAAGTGTGATCATGAGCAAGAAAGAGCCAATTGATAAGACAAGAATAGAAATAGTCTCTACTCAATCGACGGAATTAGCAAATCGCTTAAGTGCAGAGATGACACAAAGTTATGGGCCGCGCGATGAAACGCATCTTTCTATTTTGATTAAGCAAGACGATGGCGGCATTGTTGGCGGGCTAAATGGCCTGGCACATTGGCGCTGGCTTTATATTCGCCATCTCTGGGTAGATAAAAACTACCGCAGCCTCGGATACGGTAAAAAACTCATCAGCGCAGCCGAAAGCCATGGGCATAGGCAAAATTATATTGGTATTTATATCGATACATTCGATGTAAATACTGCCCATTTTTACGAGAGAGTTGGCTTCAAAATATACGGTGAAATTCCCAACTTCCCTATCGGCTTTAATCGCATATTTCTATATCTGCCATTAAACGCTCTTTATAAAACGCCCTGAAGCCACAACCAGCCGGAGGTCTCATGTGCGGTAAAAGGAGCGCGCCTGCTTCTTCACTCCTACATTCAAACAAGCATAAGTCCGACAAGCCTCTCATATTTGAAAAGAGCTAACTACAATAATCCAGCTGTAAAATAAAAGAATTAAAAAAATTCTAAAAGCTTCAGCATTATACCGAGATCCTAAACTCTCAATAAACCATTGCACGCGCACAAATTTTAGGCGCAAGCTTAGCCCAATACTCGCCCTCTACTCCATACCCAAAGCGGTGAGATAGAGGTCGAGAATCTCTTCTTCTTCTTGCCGCTTACTTTTATCCTGACGTCTTATTGATACGATTTTGCGCATCACTTTTGCGTCAAATCCCGTACCTTTAGCTTCCGCGTAAACGTCTTTGATATCATCTGCAATTGCTCGCTTTTCTTCTTCGAGCTTTTCGATACGCTCAATGAATGCGCGCAGGTGACTTGTATTTACAGCATTCGATTTCATGAAATCATCCCCGATGCGGGACGCAATAGACTGCGCCTAAGTAAATTGGGCCTAACTATCGAGATGCTTTACGCCTAACCGCTCTGGCGTCAAGGCGATCATGTCCTTAATCCCCGCTTTCCTATGATGTGGGGCTTGAAAGCATCCCAAAATAAGTCAACATCTTATTTCTAGCCGAATAGGTTTGGGGCTTCACACATGAATGATAAAGAAATTGATCTAGATCCGAAAGTTGACCACGCCTCCAGTATCCTGACTGCGCCCTTAATACCGCCTCAAGCCTTGGAGGGGGTGCGCACGCGTCGGATTACAGCAGTCTGTCTTGATCTTTTAATTGTATCAACATTATCAGCCGCTACATTCTTATGCCTTTTAATTTTAAGCTTCGGCATGTCCGCTCTATTACTCCCGCCACTGTTCCCTATTGTTGCATTTTTTTACAATGGCCTAACAATATCTGGCGCGCGTATGGCTACTCCTGGCATGGCTTTTATGGATCTTGAAATGCGAGCCTTAAACGGCGCGCCGGCATCATTTCTTCAAGCGGCAGTTCACGCTGTCCTTTTTTATGTGACCTGGCTCTTACCACCGCTGCTCGTAGTATCCCTTTTTAACAAAGACAAACGATGCTTGCATGATATTATCGCAGATGTCATCGTTATTCGTCGCAGCAACAAATCAGATCTCATGAGATGAATTCTCTTCGCTTACGATTAACCGGAGAAACTTAATTCGATTGACCAAAGAAATCTGCGACCCAACACAATTTTATATAACTTCTGAATCTCCATGCCCTTATTTGTCAGGCCGCATGGAGAGAAAAGTTTTCACCCATCTTGTTGGGTTGCGCGCAAAAGCGTTGAATAATGCCTTAACGCTGGCTGGATTTCGACGCTCACAAACAATTAGCTATCGACCAGCCTGCGAAGGATGCAATGCCTGCGTTTCAGTCCGGGTAAGATCTAATGAATTTACGCCTTCACGCACACAACTGCGTATAATAAGTAAGAATAGAGATCTATCCGCCATATCTCAAGATAAACGCGCCAGCCCTGAACAATTCAACCTATTTAAACGCTACATTCGCGGACGTCACAAAGATAGCGGAATGGCGGATATGAGTTTTAACGATTATCAAATGATGATTGAGGATAGTTATGTTGAAACGCAAATAATTGAATACCGTCTTGGATCGTTACACGACCCAAATGGGACCCTTGTCGCCTGTTGCCTAACAGACTATCTCAGCGATGGATTGTCTATGGTTTATTCTTTTTACGACCCGACAATGAGAGAAAAATCGCTCGGCGTTTTTATGATTCTTGATCATATTTTACGCGCAAAATCCGTAAATAAGCCTTACCTCTATCTGGGGTATTGGGTCGATGGCTCACCAAAAATGGCTTATAAATCAAGCTACCTCCCTCAAGAACGGCTGGAACGAGACGGCTGGAGAAGCGTATGTTAAAAACTTTATTAATATTTATTCGGCAATAATTCATAAATTTATCATACGCTAATCTTCTTTTTAAACTTGCTTGTAATACGACTAATTCCCCCAGAGGCAAAATTATGG
>OMIO01000126.1 GCA_900299115.1 Methylocystaceae bacterium
ATCAAGGAGAGCGCAGAAACGCCAAATTCCGATCCACTGGATTCGCTTGAGGAAGAAATGGCGCGGCTACTGGGTAGAACCGACAAAGAATAAACAAATGCCGGCGCGCTCTTCATCAACACGCCGGCATTAACAGCCTTAAAACACGAAGAAATACTTAGTCGTCGCGATAAACTTTTTCGCGGCGTTCGTGGCGTTCTTGCGCCTCTATGGACAATGTCGCAATGGGACGCGCATCAAGACGCTTGATTGAAATTGGTTCGCCTGTTTCTTCGCAATAGCCGTATGAGCCATCATTAAGTCGCTCAATCGCCGCTTCAATCTTAGCGATCAATTTTCTCTGACGATCTCTCGCCCGCAACTCAATTGCGCGATCCGTCTCGGATGAGGCGCGATCTGCTAGATCAGGATGATTTTCATTTTCACTTTGGAGAGCCACGAGCGTCTCGCGGCTTTCTTCTAGAATATCTTCCTTCCAAGCATGAAGTTTGCGACGGAAATATTCTTTCTGCCGTTCATTCATGAAGGGCTCGTCGTCCGTCGGCTTATAGGACTCTTTCAGTTCAACCATCATCACCGCGAATCCCCTATGGGCCTATAGCGCGGGTATATAGATGCGAAGCATGTCTCTTTCAATCTCGATAATGCTTGAAGGCCGACCAACTTCAAGAAAGACAAAAAGCGGGGGAAAATAACCCCCAAGCCCTACATGCTTTACGGTGAGCCTAGACCATTGATTTACGCAAGTTCTCGTCAATTTTGTCAAGAAAGCCCGTCGTCGACAGCCATTTCTGGCGATGGCCTACAAGCAGCGCCAGATCTTTAGTCATAAAGCCGCTCTCTACGGTCGCCACGCAAACTGTTTCCAGATTTTTAGCAAAACGCGCGAGTTCAGAATTGTCATCTAACTTTGCCCGATGAGCAAGCCCGCGCGTCCAAGCGAAAATGGAGGCGATTGAATTCGTCGACGTCTCATGCCCCTTTTGATGCTCTCGATAGTGTCGCGTTACTGTGCCATGCGCTGCTTCCGCCTCAACCGTCTTGCCATCAGGCGTCATTAAAACGCTTGTCATGAGGCCCAATGATCCAAACCCTTGGGCGACTGTATCTGACTGCACATCCCCATCATAATTCTTACAAGCCCAAATATATCCGCCGGACCATTTCAGCGCAGAGGCAACCATGTCATCAATAAGTCGATGCTCATAAGTTAACCCCAGTGTCATATATTGCGACTTGAATTCAGCCTCATAAATCTCTTGAAAAAGATCCTTAAATCTACCGTCATAAGCTTTGAGGATTGTATTTTTGGTTGATAAATAGACGGGGAATTTGCGGGTTAACCCATAGTTGAAAGTCGCTCTTGCAAATTCACGGATAGAGTCATCAAGATTATACATCGCCATTGCTATGCCAGCGCCTGGAAAAGCAAAAACCTCTTTTTCGATTACCTGCCCGTCATCGCCTTGGAACTTGATTGTGAGGCGCCCTTTTCCTGGAACCTTAAAATCTGTAGCGCGATATTGATCGCCATAGGCATGTCGACCAACGACAATTGGTTGCGTCCACCCTGGCACAAGACGCGGTACATTTTTACAAATGATCGGCTCTCGGAAAATTACCCCGCCTAAGATATTGCGGATGGTTCCGTTGGGCGATTTCCACATTTGCTTGAGGCGAAACTCTTCAACACGCGCTTCGTCCGGCGTGATTGTTGCACATTTAACGCCCACGCCGTGAAGCTTGATCGCATTTGCGGCATCGATGGTTACCTGATCATCTGTCGCATCGCGGTTTTCAACGGACAAATCATAGTAAAGAAGATCAATATCGAGATAGGGACGTATCAATTTATCCTTGATAAAGGCCCAGATAATGCGGGTCATTTCGTCACCGTCGAGTTCGACGACAGGATGAGCAACTTTAATTTTTTGCATCTTGGTCTGGTCCCTAGCTGAGCGCGTCTTATACCGCCGTGCTCTAACCGGGCAAATCAGGCGCCAAAGGCCCTTTCCCCGCACGTAGCTTTGCGAATAAGTTGCGACCGCCCCGGAGGGCGCATAAGGAATAATCGTGGTCGGCGCAGGAACGGATAAATCAAAAAAAAACCTCTCTGGCGGACCCGCGATTGTATTGGTGCGGCCGCAATTGGCTGTCAACATTGGTATGTGCGCGCGGGCTATGGCCAATTTTGGCCTAAGCGATCTTCGTTTGGTTGCGCCAAAAGAAGGCTGGCCCAGAACAGGAGCCTATCGCAAAGGAGCTTACGCGGCGGCGGCTGGAGCAACCTACCTGCTTGAACAAGCCAAGGTTTATGAGAGCACCCGCGCCGCCATTGAAGATCTGACCTTTGTTTACGCCGCTACGGCGAGAGGTCGCGGACAAATGAAACCTGTGGTTCTCCCTGCCCACGCCATGCCCGAGACAGCGCAGAGGTTTATCCACGGCGAAAAACATGGCGTTCTATTTGGGCCCGAGCGTACAGGTCTCGACAATGACGACGTGGCGCTTGCGGATGCGATCCTGACCTTTCCTGTCAATCCGGCCTACGCCTCACTCAATCTGGCGCAAGCGGTGTTGCTGACGGGCTATGAGTGGTTCCGCGCGGCTCATGGCGATACGCCGCCATTTGACGTCGAAACGCGTTCACCACCTGCAACACGAGAAATGACCCTTGCTTTCTTCGACTTTCTTGAAAAAGAATTGGATCAACGCGGTTTTTTTCGTCCCCTAACAAAAAAACCCGTTATGGCGCGAAATTTACGCAATATGTTCCATCGCATGACATTAACAGAACAAGATGTACGCACACTTTGGGGACTCGTCGTCAGGCTGGTGGAAGGCCCTCGCCGCGATCCTAAGAAACAATCAAGAAAAAAAACCGTCGAGCCAACATCCTCTCAATGAAAAGAAGTCGCTGGACCTGAATGCGCCAATCGCGCGGAGTCGAGAGCAAGCGGACTAGCCTGATGATGAATAAGTCGCCAGCGAGAGTCCTGCAACGCAAACCAATTCGTCGCTATCAACAAAGCGCCGCCAACTTCCTCGATACAAAAAACGCGCCCCTCAAACTCCGATTCCAATAGCTGTTCTTGACGCACTTCAATGTTCGGCTGTTGCGGGTTAAGAAAAATATCGCGATAGGAGGCGATCACGGCTGTGCGACCTACCAAAACAGGCCAGCCCGGATGCACGCAGGAGATATTTTCTAAGGACCAAAGATCCATCATTGCTTGCAAGTTTCTTGCAGCAAAAGCCTGATAATATTCAGCGTGAGCAAGGAGAAGATTGGCGCTAGACATTGTGTATTCTTGCGTCATTTATCTGATCACAGCAACTCTCCCGATTTCGCATCAAGTGAGACTAATATGGATGCGTTAAGCCTGTTTGGTTTTATTGCAGTCAGCATAATGCTCCTTGCGTATATGCTTGAAGATAAAAACCCCCATTTCATTCTTCTCTTCGCCTGCGGCTGCGCAATGGGATCGCTTTATGGGTTTTTACAAGGAGCCTGGCCTTTTGGGCTCATTGAGGGAATTTGGTCCATTGTCGCCTTAAAACGATGGCGCAATCGATGTAAAATATGAGAAAAAATATAAAAAAATTCTGGATCCCAGAGCAAATGCGCGCATTTTGTTCCTCTTTCATGCTAGAGGAACGCATCAGCCTCGGCCTTGAACCGGTGGCGCAAGGAACGCTTCATGTTTATTCAAACCGAAACAACGCCTAATCCCTCAACGTTAAAATTTCTTCCCGGCCAAAGCGTGCTTGGTCAGGGCGCATTGGAGTTTCACGAGCCAAGCGCCGCTGAAAAAGCGCCTCTCGCCCAAGCTCTACTTGGAATTAAAGGCGTCAAGGCGGTTATGTATGGCTCCGACTTCGTATCTGTAACAAAAGATGAAACAGACTGGGCGCATCTAAAACCCGCGATCTTGGGAACAATTATGGAGCATTTTACAAGCGGCGCGCCCTTGCTGACTGATCCAAATCCTTCCCCAAGCGAGGGTCAAGAGAATGAATTTTTTGATCCAGCTGATGAGCAAATAGTCGCAACAATAAAAGAACTCATCGAAACGCGCGTCAGACCCGCCGTGGCCAATGACGGCGGCGATATTGTTTTCAAAGGCTATAAAGACGGCATTGTCTATCTTGCAATGAAAGGGGCCTGTTCTGGGTGCCCATCATCCACAGCAACGCTGCGTAACGGCATTGAAAACTTACTGAGACATTTTCTACCCGAAATTAAGAGCGTTGAAAAAATATAAGCATAAGGCTCTTTTGACCTGGATGAATTGTTGATCGCACAGGCAAAACAATCATAATCAGAGATCATGAGAATCCTTGCGATTGACACTGCGCTGCCTGCCGTTTCCGCCTGCGTATTGGATGAAGAAGCGCTACAGCCGATCGCGCTCGAAAGCCTCCCAATGGCGCGCGGCCATGCTGAAGCGATTATGCCCTTAATCCAGCGCGTGGTTTCACAAGCGCCGGGCGGATTCTCTTCAATTGACCGCGTCGCCGTCACCGTCGGGCCGGGATCTTTTACCGGCATTCGCATTGGTCTTGCAGCCGCCCAAGGCTTGGCGCTTGCCTGCAAATGCGACTAGGTTGGCGTATCAACCTTATCGGCCTTGGCAAGCCCACTTATCCTGGAAAATTCTGACGGCCTCATCGCGGCGGCGGTTGATGCGCGTCACGACCATGTTTTTATCGCCGCTTTCGCCCCAGATGGGCGGCCCGTCCTCAGCCCGCGACGGATCGGAGCCCATGAGGCCCTTCGCGCGCTCGGCTCAGGCCCATTGCGCCTGGTCGGCTCGGGAGCGCAAGCCCTTGCGCGCGAAGCCCAGTTACGCGGGATCGCCGTTAAATCTATTGAAGATACGATCGCGCCGAATATTATTTTTGTTGCGCGCTTAGGGATCGCCGCCAACCCAGCGCTCGCCCCTGCGCGGCCGCTCTACCTCAAGGAACCCGACGTCACGCTTGCCCGCGGAACTACAATGTGGGCAGAAAAATCACCCCCTGCCCCGCTTCAAGGGTAGCCTAACGAGATGAACCCGCTTTCAGGCTTTTTTGCCAAACCCGGCATTGTGATTGAGCC
>OMIO01000127.1 GCA_900299115.1 Methylocystaceae bacterium
AAGTTGCGTTGGTAAAATCATCGAGCTGTACGGAAAGCAGATGTAGAGTGACATTTGCGCGCGTTGAAATTTTTACGTCATCGCCCTGCGACCGTGTCAAAGAAATCGCCCAAACGCGCGCAAATGTCGCTCTACATCTGCGTTCCGTACAGCTCGATGATTTTACCAACGCAACTTTAGCCTTTGGCGCAACATTTGACGACGAAGAGGCTGATCATGCTCGTAAAATTGCAGATCAAGCTGGCATACCCTTAAATCTAGCTGACCGTCCTCAAATGAGCGATTTTATCATGGGCGCAATCGTCAATCGTTCGCCTTTGGTCATCGGCGTTTCCACAGGCGGCGCATCACCTGTTTTTGCCCAGGCTGTTCGTGGCCGGATAGAAACTCTCGTTCCGGCAAGCTTTGCAGCCTGGGCGCGCGCCGCTCAGGCCTGGCGGCCAAAAATTCTTCTTTCAGGGCTCGATTTTGTAGGTCGACGCGAATTTTGGCGTCGTTTCACGCGGTTGGCGTTCCAAGATATCGAGACTGCGCCAACAGAAGCGCATCGAGAGGATTTATTGGCGCAGATACAATCTGCGGGCCAGGCCATTACTCAAGGACGCGTCACGCTTGTAGGCGCAGGACCTGGAGATCCAGAATTAATTACCCTCAAAGGCATGCGCGCTTTGGCTGGCGCGGATGTTGTTTTATTTGATGATCTTGTACCGGTAGGCATTTTAGATTTTGCGCGTCGCGAAGCTACGCGAATTAACGTTGGCAAGCGAGGTTATGCGCCTTCCGTCCCGCAAGAAGAAATTACGGCGCTGTTGGTTTCCTTGGCGCGAGAAGGCAAGCATGTTGTCCGCCTTAAAGGGGGCGACCCGATGATCTTTGGTCGGGCGAATGAAGAAATTAGCGCGATGCGTCGCGCAGGCTTGGAGATTGAAGTAATCCCGGGCGTAACGGCGGCTTGCGCGGGCGCAGCGGCTATCGGGGCGTCGCTAACCAGTCGAGAAACGGCGCGCCGCGTTCAATTTATTACCGCCCACAGTAAGGACGGAGATTTTCCGGAAGACTTCGAGTGGCGGGCGCTTGCAGATCCGCGTGCGACAACAGCGGTCTATATGGGTCATCGTACATTGCCAGCGCTTTCCGCCCGACTTTTGAAAGAGGGTCTGCCCGAAGAAACACCTGCTTACTTAATTGAACGGGCGTCTTCGCCAGATGAAAAGGTTTTTAAAGGAACCATCGCAGATCTGCCTCAACGAATTGCGGAAGAAAAGCTCTCTGGACCTGTAATGCTGCTCATTGGACGCGCGCTCTTGGAAGAATAGTTTGGATTTTATAATCGCTTTTGTAATGTTTCCACTGTCAATTTGAGGAGCTGCGTTTCATTTGGCTTATCTGCCACATAAGGCGATAACTGCATTAACTCCAATGGTCTCGCGACATCCTTAGATAAAGCAAAATGATCTATGTTGCTTAAATTTGCCGTTAATTGCGCCGTTGCCGCTAATTGAATAAAAATTTCAACACTGCGCTTGGAATAATGAAGCGCGGCAGCGAGTTGATTTTCTCTTAGTAAATTTTCGGCTTCTTGTGTCATGCTCTGCGCTGCTTCAGCCTTATAAACTTCAAAAAGCGTTATGATATGGCCAGCTTGGCGTAAGCCATCTTCTAAAAAGGACTGCCGATCTCTGCCTGCAAGATAGAGGAAGTGTGTCGGCTTGGGATATTTTTGTAATAAGAGGGGGAGGATCGCCTCGGCATTTCCTGCAACAATTTCAGGCTCAAAACCTTTATTGCGCGCGCTCAATGCAGTTTTTGCCCCAACTGCATGCATCGGCAAATGCAGAAAACGCTCAAGATCATCGGCTGTTTCAAAAGCCTTGGCGCTTGAGGCGATTAACGCGTCGCAATTGGCTGTAGGGGCTTTAGCATGCGTTGCATGAATTTTAATGACGGGTGAAACGATGCTGTCAAAACCAAATTGCCGTAATTTTTCTGCTGTCCGCAGCGCATCTTCATGGGCTCTTAAGATCAAGATTTTGTTCACAAAGAACCTCTGACGCCTTGTGGAAGGCGTAAAAGAAGTTCGTGGCCGGCATCTGCGCCAATTTTTGTCGCATCAAGCGCGCGCCCCTCTCGGCGCACAAAGACAAAAGCGCTTCCATCTTCTTTCAAAACTTCACCATAAAAATGCAACTCATCGCCAATTACCTGAGCATAGCCCGCGATAGGCGTCCGACAGGAGCCATCTAACGTGGTCAGAAAGGCGCGCTCGGCCATTAAAGCGTAGCCTGTTGCCTCATCCATCAGAGGTTCAAGCGCCAAACGCGTCGCCTGATCATTACTGCGGCAGGTCACGCCAATGGCCCCTTGGCCGACTGCAGGCGGAAAATCTTCCAAAGAGAGCAGGGCGGTGATGTGGTCCTTGAGCCCAAGCCGATTCAGGCCAGCGGCTGCAAGGAGGGTCGCGTCGATCTCCCCCTCGCGCACCTTACGTAAACGTGTTTCAA
Organism: Methylocystaceae bacterium; assembly: GCA_900299115.1. Taxonomy (GTDB): domain Bacteria; phylum Pseudomonadota; class Alphaproteobacteria; order Rhizobiales; family Beijerinckiaceae; genus Methylocystis. Next base: position 2,502 of record OMIO01000127.1, read on the forward strand.
CATTCCCGCGCAAAAGCGTCGTCTCTAGGTCAGGTCGCCGACGCTTGATTTGCGCCGCGCGGCGCAAAGAGGCTGTGCCAACAATTGAGCCAGGCGCTAATTGATCGACCGTTTGACCGCTGTTGCTAATCCAGGCATCGCGTGGATCCTCCCTTAATAAATAGCCCGCAATGATGATTTCGCTCGGTAGGCGCGTAGGCAGGTCTTTTGAGGAATGAACGGCAAGATCAATGGCGTTTGCGAGGAGCGCGCTATCGAGTTCTTTGGTAAAAAGACCTTTGCCGCCTGCTTCTGACAGCGGGCGGTCTTGAATTTGATCCCCAGTGGTTTTGATGACCTCAATGGGCAAATTTTCAACAGAAACGCCGTGAGCTTGCGCCAATTTTGTTCGCACAATCTGTGTTTGGGCTAAAGCCAGCGGGCTCCCGCGCGTACCGATACGCAAACTCGCAAATGTCATAATTGCTGTTGGTCTCCATAAAATTGGGACTTTACGGGCAGAGAACGAAAGGCAAAGCGTCCTGCCTTCATCGGGAGTAGGCTTTTAAAATAAAAACTTAAGATCTTTTAATAGAATTCTTGATAGGCGCATAGCTTTCCCAGTTGAAGAAAGCGCGCTAGATCAATCTTATGTCTCATCGTCCAGCCTATATGATCACACCGCCATTCCATACGCCAATGGCGCGCCACACATTGGCCATGCCTATGAACGCATCGCTACAGACGTTTTCGCGCGGTGGAAGCGGCTTGATGGATTCGATGTCCTATTTGTCACCGGCATGGATGAGCATGGGCAAAAAATGCAGCGCACGGCTGAGCAGCAAGGCCTCACGCCCCAGCAGCTTGCAGATCACACAGCGGCTCAATTTGCTCGAATGGGAGAGGCCCTTAATGCGCGGGCCGATGATATTGTCCGCACAACTCAAGAGCGCCACAAGCAAGCTGTCATGGAAATCTGGAGACGGATGGAGGCCAATGGCGATCTCTATCTGTCAAAATATTCGGGCTGGTATTCGGTTCGAGACGAAGCCTATTACGATGAGACAGAGTTAACAGAACGTGAAGGTAAAAAATTTGCCCCTACCGGCACGCCGGTAGAATGGGTTGAAGAGGAGAGTTGGTTTTTTCGTCTTTCCAATTACACAGAAAAATTACTGGCCCATTATGCCGCGCATCCTGAATTTATTACGCCTGAACATTACAAAAATGAAATTGTCGCTTTTGTAAAACGCGGATTGCAGGATCTCTCAGTATCCAGGACCACTTTCGATTGGGGGATTTCCATTCCTCCCAGTCCCCAGACTAAATCCGACCATGTGATGTATGTCTGGGTTGATGCTTTAACTAATTATATCACCGCTACGTCCTGGTTAACGGATCCGCATGATCCTCGGTCGCGTTTCTGGCCAGCTGACGCGCATGTTATTGGTAAGGACATCACGCGTTTTCACGCAATTTATTGGCCAGCATTTCTAATGGCTGCACAAGCGCCTTTGCCTAAACAAATTGTCGTCCATGGATTTTTATTCTCTCGAGGAGAGAAGATGTCGAAATCCTTGGGCAATGTGATCGATCCTTTGGCCTTAGCCGAGCGCTATGGCGTCGATCCCCTGCGGTATTTTTTCTTGCGCGAGATCCCTTTTGGGCAAGATGGCAATTATTCGCATGAAGCCATTGTTAATCGGATCAACTCCGACCTTGCTAATGATATTGGCAATTTAGCGCAGCGCTCGCTCTCGATGATTGCGAAGAATTGTGAGGGGGTGGTGCCTCTTAAGGGCAAGCTTTTACCTCAAGATACGGAAATTCTCGATCAGGCGGAGGCCGCTTTGAGTGCAGCACGCCGCGCCATGGAGAGTTACGCGCCGCATCAAGCGCTTGCGGAAATCTTTCGCGTCGTTTCGGAAACCAATCGGTATTTTGCAAGCGAAGAGCCTTGGTCCAAGAAAAAAACAGATCCCGATCGGATGAAAACGATCCTCTATGTTACGGCGGAAACGCTCCGGCGTCTGGCCTTGCCGCTTCAGCCCTTTATCCCGCAAGCAGCCTCAAAGCTGCTTGATCTATTGGGGGTTGGGCCGGATGAGCGGGAGTTTCATACCGCTGGCGCGCAGGGCGCATTAAAAGAGGGGGCGCCTTTGCCGCCTCCGGCGCCAATTTTCCCCCGCTATATTGAGGAAGCTGAACTCGATCCCGCCGCTACGCGGCCAGGTGAAAATTAGGCGCGCTCAAACATGCTGATCGATACGCATTGCCATCTCGATTTCCCGGATTTTGCGCCAGAGCAAGCTGAGATTGTCGCCCGCGCACAAGCGCGCGGCGTTAAACGCATGATCACCATCTCAACGCATCTATCGCGGGTTGAGCAAGTCAAAGCAGTTGCGGAAAAATATGAAAATGTGTTTTTTACTGTTGGAACGCATCCTCATCACGCACATGAAGAAGCGATGCCAACTGTCGAAAATCTTGTGAGTTTGTCTCTCCATCCTAAATGCGTTGGGCTAGGGGAGGCGGGTCTTGATTATCACTACGATACAGCGCCTAGAGATATTTCTCGTCAGGTTTTCTTAACGCATATTGAGGCGGCGCGTCAGACGGGACTGCCGCTTGTCATCCATACGCGGGATGCGGATGAGGATTGTGCGACAATCTTGCAAGAAGAAATGTCGAAAGGCGCTTTTAAAGCGTTACTGCACTGTTTTACGAGCGGCGAAGCTTTAGCCCATACTGCGATTGGTTTAGGCGTTTATATTTCTTTCTCAGGCGTATTAACTTTTAAAAATTCTCAGCCTCTAAGAGAGATCGCAAAAAAACTGCCGCTGTCGCATCTTCTTGTAGAAACCGATGCGCCTTTTCTTGCCCCAGTTCCATATCGAGGCAAGAGAAATGAGCCCGCTTATGTCGTTGATACGGCGAGAGTGTTGGCGGAAATCAAAGAAGTCGATGAAGCGACGCTCGCGCGTCAAACCACAGAAAACGCGCTGCGGCTGTTTTCGAAAATGCCGCCCTTAGAGAATGCAAGGTGACTGTTTCTATTACAATTCTTGGCTGTGGTTCTTCTGGCGGCGTGCCGCGCGTGGGGCAGGGCTGGGGAAAATGCGATCCAGAAAATCCCAGAAATCGACGTCGACGGTGTTCAATTTTACTCTCTCGCGGCCAGCATCCTCAATCAACACAGATCCTTGTTGATACGGGCCCTGACCTGCGCGAACAATTAATCGATGCCGATGTGCAGCGCCTCGACGCTGTTCTTTATACGCATCCTCACGCCGATCATACGCATGGAATTGATGATTTACGAGGTCTTGTGATTATGAATGGGCGGCGCATTCCCGCCTATATGGATGAGCCAACATCCCTTAGATTGTCTCATAAATTTGATTATATTTTTGAAACTCCGCCGGGAAGTTTTTATCCGCCCTTAATGGTTGAGCATCGTCTCAATCCCGGATCGTCAGTTACCATTGAGGGAGCTGGCGGCGCGATTACCGCGACGCCGTTTCGCTTGGACCATGGCGATATGGATGCGCTTGGTTTTCGCTTTGGCAATATTGCCTATACGCCAGATTTGCATGCGATTCCGCCTGAAAGCGAAATCTATCTTCAAGGCCTGGATCTATGGATTATCGACGCCTTGCGCTATCAGCGTCACGGAACGCATTTAAATGTTGAGCAAGCGCTCGCGCTTGTTGAGCGCTTCAGGGCGAAACGCGCTGTTTTAACTGATCTCCATGTTGATCTAGATTATGCGGCGCTTTCAGCGATTGTGCCGTCAAATGTCATTGTCGCTTATGATGGGCTAAAACTCTCAGCTTAAGCCAATTTAGCGTCTTTTTAGCTCATTTTGGTTCCATAATATAGATTATACGAATTTAGGATGCGCTTATCCGCGGCCAATCTCCCATTCCCTAGATCCTTTTTCATCTTTAAGGCGGCCTATTCTCCTGCGACCAATTTTTTCAATTATGAAATCGCATTACTGAAATTTGCGCGCATATTTTAGAGTGCTCAGGAGACGCCCAATTGCTTTTCAACTTGCGAGTGATTTTGCATCATTTCATATCAACGCAAGCTCTAAAGCGCTTCCATGAAATACAATAACTCATTTAA
>OMIO01000128.1 GCA_900299115.1 Methylocystaceae bacterium
TCGCTAAGATGGAGACGCGCGCCTTGCAGATGAATGGACGCAAGATGAAACTTTAGTAAGCCTCTTCGTTCAGCTCGATAAACGACAGAGACATCTTGACCCTCACACTAACCGCCCATCTATTTCGGCAATCCCCGCGTCACAGAGGCAAGGACTTGAACCGTGCACGCGAACGAATTTCATGCTCAAGCCAATAAGCCTGATTGACAGCGCAGCAAATATAAATCTTGCAAAAAGACTGTAAAGAATTAGCTCTTTGGCCCACCTCGCGCGACGCCAACCTTTGCGGGACGCAATACCCGATCGTTAATCAAATATCCTTGCTCAACGACCTGGGCGACCGTTCCTGCCACCCGTGTTTCATCTGGAATTTCAAACAAGGCCTCATGTTGATTGGGATCAAACCGCATCCCTAGAGCCTCTATTGGCTTAACGCCAAAACGCGCAAGCCGAGAAAGAAAATCTTTCTCTGTAAGCTCAACACCTTCAATTAATGCGCCTAGCGAGGGAGCTAGATCTGAGCGAACATCTTGAGGCACACTTTCAATCGCACGACGTAAATTATCTGCGAAGGCAAGCATTTCTCGCGCAAAATTCGCCGCTCCATACAATTTCGCTTCACTCACCTCGCGCTCAGCACGACGACGAATATTTTCTGCCTCAGCTAAAGCCCTGAGTACGCGATCCTTTAAATCTGCGTTTTCTTGCTTGAGCGCAGCGACATCATCTGCTGACGGCCCGTCTTCTTTGGCAGTTTCGTCTATCGCCTGATCCGATAAAGTGATGTCAATTTCTCTGGTCTCTTCAGACTTATTATTTTCAGCGTTCTGCTCACCCATATCCCAGCTCATTTCATGTTAATTTTTTAATAGGCATCGATATCATAGCTCCCACGGGCGAAATCAAGCCGCAGGGGTCGTTTCTTGTCTTTTAGAAGGATTTAATGATCTAATTTCAAAGACATCCAAGAGCTGCCGCTTGATCGCGATTTGCCTCTGAGGTGAGACAATTTTGGCGCCGGTCAAGTCTGTAACGTAAAACGCATCCACCGCGCGCTCTCCAAAGGTTGTAACATGGGCCGAAGCGATATTGAGGTTAAGTTTGGAAATCGCATTGGTCAGATCAAACAAAAGCCCCTCTCTATCTAAGCCAGAGACCTCGACCACTGTGTAAGTATTCGACAAACTATTGTCGACAGTCACCTCTGGGGCCACAGGAAACTCAGCGACGGGCGTATGCGTTTTGGCGCGCGCTTTTACCGCATCAGCAATAACAGCTTCGCCTCGTAAAGCTCGAACGATCATCTCTGCGATGCGCTCTGCGCGTCGCAATTCATCCTCATCAAACCCGAGGCCTCTTGAGAAAAATATTGTATCTAACGCCAGCCCATCAGCTGTTGTGAAAATATGCGCATCAACAATGTTCGCCCCGCTAACAGCACAACAGCCAGCGATCGTAGATAATAATCTACGATGGTCTGGAGCAATTACCGTAAGCTCTACAACATCGCGCTTTTTATCAAGTATGATGTCAGTAATGAGTGGATCTTTTGCGCCATCTAGTGAACGTAGCAATTCTCCATGACGAATCTTACGCGTCAAATCAACCTTCAGCCAATAGGCTGGATAATGTCGTTTTTCATATTGGAGAAACTCGGCATCAGTCCAATGCGGTAAAGAGACGCGTAATTCAGAGATCGAGGCCGCAACTCTGCTTTTACGATCAACGGCGGAATGTCCACCGCCGAGAACAATCTCTGTTTCCCAGTAAAGCGCAAGCAAGAGCTGGGCCTTCCATGCGTCCAATACGCCAGGCCCGACAGCGCTAATATCACAAAGCGTCAAAACAAAAAGCAGTTTGAGACGTTCCATTGTTTGAACGATCGCAGCAAAACTATCTATGGTGGCCGGATCAGAAATATCTCTACTTTGCGCATAAGTTGACATCGTAAGATGATGTTCAACCAACCAAGCAACGGTTTCCGTCTCACCTGGCGTAAAGCCCAGTCGTGGGCACAAGGTTCTGGCAACCATCATGCCAGCAATTGAATGATCTTCCTTGCGACCCTTGGCAATGTCATGGAGAAACAAGCCTAGGTATAAAACCTTGCGATTGACCACTGTGGGCATCGCTTCAGCAATCGGCGCATGGCTCTTTGATGCGCGCCCTGCCTCAAAATCACAAAGCGCGCCTACAGCGCGCAACAAATGCTCGTCCACAGTATAGTGATGATACATATTGAATTGCATCATCGCGACGATGCGACCAAATTCTGGGATAAATCGCCCAAGCACGCCCGTTTCGTTCATTCGGCGTAGAACCGACTCCGTCATGTTACGCGATAATAAAATCTCCAAAAATAATCGATTAGCTTCTTTATTTTCTCGTAAATTGGAATCAATTCCCCGCAACGAACGCGTCACCGCTCGTAAGGCGTCAGGATGCAAAGGCAGCCCATGATGATCTGCGAGCCAAAATAGCCGAATAATGTTTACTGGATTGCGTGTAAAAACATTTTCATCAACAATAGATATGCGGTCGGTGGCGATAATAAAATCTCCCTGAGGCGTCTTTGCGCGCCGTCGCCTGAAGGGCTGCAAAAAACGATCAAAGATCGCGCGAGGCTTTGCTTGCCTTTCCTCCAAAGCGGCACAGACAATCGCGGTCAGGTCGCCAACTTGTTTAGCGACTAGGAAATAATGTTTCATGAATCGCTCAACGCTCGAAAGTCCACTGCGATTATGATAACCAAGTCGCTCTGCAAGTAGTGGCTGAATATCGAATGTAAGCCTCTCATCAGCTCTGCCGCGAGCAAAATGAAGATGGCATCGAACATTCCATAAATAATCTTCACAGGTTTGGAATTGGCGATATTCCGCTTGTGTAAAAAGTCCTGCGTCAACTAAATCTTTTGGTTCTCTCACGCGATAAACATATTTTGCGATCCAAAAAAGCGTATTTAAATCTCGCAACCCGCCCTTTCCATCTTTAACGTTTGGCTCAACGAGATATCGCGAGGCTCCCGCTCGACGCACCCGACCATCGCGTTCAAGAAGCTTAGCAGCGACAAACTCGCGAGCATCCATACGTGCAGTTTCACGATCGAAGCTTTCCTGTAATTGGCTAAATAACTCGTGATTGCCTAATATAAATCGCGTTTCGAGCAAGGTCGTTCTAATTGTCATATCAGAGCGCATCTGTCGCATGCATTCAGCTACGGAACGCGTTGCATGACCAACTTTCTGGCGTAGGTCCCAGAGAATATAGAGGATAGCCTCAACTACGCTTTCTCCCCAGGGTGTTTGTTTATAGGGAAGAAGGAACAGCAGATCGATATCAGAGCCTGGCGCTAATCGACCCCGCCCATAACCGCCAACCGCAACAATGGCCAAACGTTCCGCAAACGTTGGGTTATCCGCTACATGAACATAGCCAATGACATAATCATAAATTGCTCCAATGAGTTGATCTTGTAATTGTGAAAGCAGCTGAGCGCAGTGAACTTCTTTTTTGCCACTCTCCAAATAGCCTCGCGCACATAGTCGGCCGCAATTTAACGCCTCGCGAAACAGATCGACAATTTTACTTCGTCGCTCCGCCTCATCAGATATTTCGACAGATAAATCTTTTATTTTCGACGCTAACTCTGCGCGCAAGCCACCAAAACTTTCCTGCGTTTCTAGCGAGGAAAATACAATATGAGACTTTGTTTCACCTAACGCCATCACAGAGAAGCACGCAAATCTTTTTGACGCTTTTCAATAACATCGAATAAATGCGGCGTAAGGTTAGGCCCTCCGACGCGAGCTAAAGCGCGAAGACCTGTTGGCGAAGTTACATTAATTTCTGTGAGATACCCCTCAATCACGTCAATTCCAACAAAGATCAATCCGCGCCTCCTAAGTTCAGGCCCCAGCCTATCACAAATTGACTTCTCGCGCTGCGTAAGCTCACTAGCCGCAGCGCAACCGCCTCTGACCAGGTTAGAGCGAATATCATCTTGCGCTGGAATGCGATTGAGCGCGCCCAAAGCTACGCCGTCAATTAACAGGATGCGCTTATCGCCCTTTACAACCTCGGGAAGAAATTTCTGCACGACCCAAGGCTCTCGAAATAAAGTTGAAAACATATCAAATAAAGATCCAAAATTAGGATCGCGCTGCGCTACTTTAAAAACAGCAGCGCCGCCATGACCATAGAGCGGCTTCATAACAACCTCCCCATGTTTAGCCCTAAATTTCTCAATCATCGCCCGATCTCTTGTGAGCAAGGTAGGCGGCATTAAATCAGAAAACTCCATAACAAAAATTTTTTCAGGGGCGTTTCTCACATGCTCCGGGTCATTAACAATCAAGACTCGAGACTTGATGCGCTCTAGAAAATGCGTTGACGTGATATAAGCAAGGTCGAAAGGCGGATCCTGCCTCAAAAGCACAACATCCATTTCGATCAAATCAATCTCACGGGCTTCTGCAAGCCGATAGTAGCCCGCAGGATCGTCAAAAACATCGATTTGATGCGCCCGCGCGATCAGGCAATCGCCCTCAAGGGATAATTGGTCCGGCGTATAATACCAAAGCTGGTGACCCCTGCGACGCGCCTCCAACATCAAGGCAAAAGTCGAATCGCCTGCAAAATTGATCCGCTCCAATGGGTCCATTTGGACCGCAATTTTAAGCATCTCATTTCCTTTCTAAGGACGCTCCAGGAGCAGACTTTTTCGTTATCATGGCCAGACTATCAAGTTTTTTCCTTCGCGACGCGCAAAAACCTTTATCTCAGGAGCGCAGACATCACCCTCCAACGACGGCCGAGACAATAGATCGCAGCCGGAAACGCGGCATTTTAACCGTTAAGTCTCAGCTGAGCTTTGCGCCATAGCCTCGTCAGGTTAAACAAGGATAGCTCTGAACCCAAAACGCGCCGATCAGAAAGGCCTCTATGCGTCGTCTACTCCTTCTCCGCCACGGCAAAGCCGATCGTCATTCCGCCGGAGGAGATCGCGAAAGACCATTGACGCGACGCGGCGAGGAAGACGCAAGACGTATCGGCGAATTTTTAACAAACTCAGGGATTACCCCTGATCTTGCTGTCGCCTCAAATGCGCGTCGTGCAAAACAAACGCTAGAGCGAACACTCGAAGCTTTTCCAGCTCATGTTACGCATTTGATCGAGAACACGATTTATCTTGCTTCATCGGGACACCTTCTAGAAGTCCTGCGGCAAACGCCGGACAAGGTTCAGACCTTGCTCGCGGTTGGCCACAATCCTGGCTTTGGAGAATTAGCCGCAATTCTTGCAGGCAGCGGAGAACCTCTGGAGCTAGAGCTCATGCGGTCGAAATATCCCACAGCCGCACTCGCGATTCTTGATTTTGATGTGACCAATTGGTCAGAAATCAACGCGGCGGCCGCGCGGCTCCATAAGTTTATCACGCCAGCCATACTCAGAGGCGAACAGCTCGACGATCCCGACTAAAGACATATGCCCGGACGGGGTTTGACCGAGTTTTCACGCCGGCCTAAAAAGCCTCATGTCTCATAACAGCTTTGGCCATCTTTTCCGTATCACGACTTTTGGCGAAAGCCACGGCGTCGCCCTGGGAGCCGTCATCGATGGCTGCCCCCCTCAGATCTCGCTTGTCCCGGAAGATATTCAGGTCTTCCTCAATAAACGTAAACCCGGCCAATCGCGTTTCACCACGCAACGCCGAGAAGAAGATCTCGTTAAAATACTGTCAGGCGTTTTCATTGACGAAAACGGCCAGCAGGTAACTACAGGAGCGCCCATTGCGCTTTTGATCGAAAATACTGATCAGCGCTCGAAAGATTATGGCGAGATCGCGCAAAAATATCGTCCCGGACATGCGGATTATGTCTATGACGCCAAATATGGCGTTAGAGATTATCGCGGCGGCGGGCGCTCATCTGCACGTGAAACAGCGGCTCGCGTTGCAGCCGGCGCTATCGCCAGAAAAGTTATTCCGCATCTGTCAATTAAAGGCGCACTGGTTCAAATTGGTCCACACAAAATTGACCGATCGCGTTTCGACTGGAATGAAATTGATCGTAATCCATTCTTTTGTCCCGACGGCCAAGCCGCTAGCTTTTGGGCGGATTATCTAGATGATATTCGTAAAAACGGTTCGTCTATTGGCGCTGTTGTTGAAGTAACGGCTCAAGGCGCGCCGCCTGGCTGGGGCGCGCCGCTTTATGGCAAGCTCGACGCAGACCTCGCCGCCGCCATGATGTCGATTAACGCCGTCAAGGGCGTTGAAATTGGCGATGGTTTTGAAGCCGCCCTGCTCACCGGCGAATCGAACGCTGACGAGATGCGCAGTGGCGCTAATGGCCGACCCGACTTTCTCTCCAACCACGCCGGCGGCATTTTAGGCGGCATCTCAACAGGCCAACCCATCGTCGTGAGATTCGCCGTAAAACCAACCTCTTCAATACTGACGCCGCGTCAAACAATTGACGCCCGCGGAAATAACACGCAGATCGTTACAAAAGGCCGACACGACCCATGCGTGGGCATTCGCGCCGTTCCTGTCGGAGAAGCCATGATGGCCTGCGTATTGGCAGACCACTTTTTACGTCACCGCGGACAGATTGGGTGATCACGCGCCGCGCCGCGCTTACGGGCTTAATCGCCGCTTTTTCTGCGCAAGATTTAAAAGCGCAGACTAAAAATACGCTTTTTGTTTCTTCTCAAAACAGCTTCTTACACGATCCAGGACCTGGCTGGCCAGATCGCCCTGAACGTATCAGCAGCATCTTAAATGCGTTAGAAGCGCCAGAGTTTATCACTCTTTCTAAACGAGAAGCTCCAACCGCAGAACTTAAATCTATTCTGCGCGTCCACACACATCAATTGATCAGGCTTCTTGAACAGGCAACGCCAAAAAATGGTTTCAGCTCTCTCGGACAGGACGTGACGCTGAACCCCTATTCGCTTTCAGCCGCAATGGCTTCAGCAGGTGGAGCAATCGCTGCAACAGACGCTGTCATGTGCGGAAAGGCGCAGAATAGTTTTGTCGCAACTCGACCACCAGGGCATCATGCACTTTCCAACCAGGCAATGGGATTTTGTCTATTTAACAATGTAGCCATAGCGGCAATGCACGCACGCGCAATTTACAACGTCGAACGGATTGCGATCATTGATTTTGACGTTCACCACGGAAATGGCATTCAGGATTTTTTTTGGGGTGATAAAAATACACTCTACGCCTCAACGCATCAAATGCCCCTTTACCCCGGAACTGGGGAGCTGAATGAAACCGGAGCCTTCAA
>OMIO01000129.1 GCA_900299115.1 Methylocystaceae bacterium
CCATAAAGAGCGCCGAAAATAGCTTGGCGAAAATTTGTAAAATGCCATGTCCAAGTCTCAATTAGGACGGGTCTAGGCGATTTCCCAATTAAGAAAAACAATTTTTACAGATTTCAGCCATCTCTGCTCAAAGCTAGAAAAGCAAGTTTCCCCTGACATCGATCTTTAACGGCGACAAAAGAAGCCGCCGATTTACTCGACAAATCCAGCTGCTTCCTGTATTGAGCCGATCATAAATCAAAACAGCGTCCCGAAACGCTCGTCAGTCCTTTGCGGCCTAGACGAAACGGTAAAGGTTTTAACATGAATATCATTGAACAACTTGAGGCCGAACAGGCCCAAAAGCTCATTGCGGGCAAAAAAATCCCAGACTTCCGTCCCGGCGATACAGTCATCGTTAATGTGAAGGTCAAAGAAGGCGAACGCAGCCGTGTGCAGGCCTATGAAGGCGTCGTCATCTCTCGCCAAGGCGGCGGACTTAACGAAAGTTTCACTGTCCGTAAGATTTCATATGGAGAAGGCGTCGAACGCGTTTTTCCAATTCACGGCCCCCTCATCGACTCCATTAAACTGACTCGTAGAGGCAAAGTGCGCCGCGCTAAGCTTTATTATCTCCGGGATCGCCGCGGCAAGTCTGCGCGTATCGCCGAGAGAATTGAAACAAAGGCGAAGGCTGAAGCTTAAAAATCACCCAGCCTTCAAAGCCATCTCACCGCTTGGCGTCACGCGCCGAGCGGTTTTTTTTAACTCTGCAATGGCGCATTAATAACCCAACGGTGCCCAAAAGGATCTTTAAGCGAGGCATAGCGCGTGCCCCAAAAGGAATCCGTTGGTTGCGCTTCAATCTTTGCGCCCAACTTAACGGCGCGCGCGCAGACTTCATCGACTTCCGCCGCACTGTCATATTCAAGACTAATCGATACAGTCGCAATGTCCCCTGGAACCGGCGGTCGCGTTTGACCGAGTTCAGGGAAGAAATCCGCCAGCATCACTGATCCGCCATTAATCTCCAGCTCACAATGGGCGACGCGCAATCCATCCAGCGATGGCATGTAGGCTTTCTGCCGCGCGTAAAACGCCCCTGTGTAAAAAGCGATCGCCGCCGCTGCCGGAGTTACGGTAAGCTAAGGCGCGACTCTGGGACGACTCATTCCGTCTCCTGACTGTGCGCCGCGAGCGGATCCCCCCACTCTTTTCGACGCATCTCTTTATAAAGAGCCTTATCTCGCCGCGCCGTAAAAGTCTCCTCAATTCCACCTCTCGTGCAAAGACGGGCAAAAATACCTGTTTTACCAATTTGAGGCGGGGCGATCATACGTGCGGAAAAGGACTGGGTAGCAGGCTGTCGCCCAAAAATAAGATAGGAAAATTTTTCATCCTCATAGGGCACACGCGCATCCTTGAGAAATAAATGCTCCTTTGAGCGGGGCAACCGCGTTGTGAAATGACACCAATCCTCAATGAGCGGACAAGGCGACTCATGAGGACAAGGAGCCAACACGCGCGCTCCCTGCCGCAACAGATGCGCCCGCACACGCATCAGCCGCGCATAGTCCCGCGAAGTGCCAGGCTCAACAATCACCAAAATCTCAGCGCGCATCGCTCCCCAGAGCCGCTCAACAATCTCAATTAACGCGCCTTCCGGCGCTTCGGTTAAGGCATAAGAGAGAACAACGAGCTCGGCCTGGCTATCTGGGACGCAGGTAACAAAATCTTGGTTAAGAAACCGAGCCTGACTCAAAAAAGGAGCGTTGCTCTCATGAGCGAGCTCCTGCGCCAATTTAAGAAAGACGGCGCTTTGATCCAATAAGACCGCGCGATCCAAACTTGGCCAGATCTCTTGTGCGGCGTAAGTGGCCGCTCCCAGTCCGCAGCCCACATCAGCGATGGACAGAGGGGCAAAATCCGGGCGCGCCTCAATCAGTTTGGAGAAAACATGCGCCACCGCCGCATAAGTCGCCGGCATACGCGTTAGCGCATAGGAGAGCGCATCCGTCTCATCGTGAATGGTCGCCGCAGTCGTTGCATGAAGGCGATAACCCGAAGAAAGGGCTTGCGCGCGGCTACGAAGCTCTTGCCGGGAACGCCCGTTGAGCCGCGCCGCTAGCGCCTCGAGAAGGGCGGCAGGTATAGGCGACTGGCCAAGCGTCATTTTGTCCTCAACAGCCGTCTGCGCGGCAAGTCTCTTCCATGCGGCTCGCGTTACGAGTAGAAGAACCTCAATTCAAGAGCAAGACTTGAGAAGCGTTAAGGGAACACGACACATGGCCGCTAATTCGACCGCGCCGCGCACGCTATATGACAAGATTTTTGACGATCACGTCGTCGACCGTCAGGATGACGGATCCTGCCTTCTCTATATTGACCGCCATCTCGTTCATGAAGTCACAAGCCCACAAGCCTTCGAAGGATTGCGCTTATCGGGACGTCGCGTGCGCGCGCCCCAAAAAACGCTCGCTGTCGTTGATCACAATGTGCCAACGACCGATCGTTCGCTTCCGATCGCTGACCCAGAAAGCAAGGCCCAAGTTGAACAACTTGCGCAAAACGCCAAAGACTTTGGCGTTGAGTATTACAATGAACATGACACGCGTCAGGGCGTTGTTCATATCGTCGGCCCTGAACAAGGATTTACACTGCCAGGCATGACAATCGTATGCGGCGATAGTCATACATCAACGCATGGCGCCTTTGGCGCGCTTGCCCATGGCATTGGCACTTCAGAAGTCGAACATGTTCTGGCGACACAAACGCTGATCCAGAAAAAAGCCGCCAATATGCTTGTGCAAGTCGACGGCGCGCTCGCTGAAGGCGCGACAGCGAAAGATTTGATTCTTGCAATCATTGGCGAGATTGGCACAGCGGGCGGCACTGGCCATGTCATTGAATATGCCGGTCAAGCTATCCGCGATTTGTCAATGGAAGGACGCATGACGGTTTGTAACATGTCAATTGAAGGCGGCGCGCGCGCCGGCCTCGTTGCGCCCGACGCCAAGACTTTCGCCTACCTCAAAGATCGTCCCAAATCGCCGAAAGGAGCCGATCTTGAGGCTGCGCTACGCTACTGGGAAACGCTGTTTTCAGATGAGGGAGCGCATTTTGATAAGGTTATTCGTCTCGACGCCGCAAATCTGCCGCCAATCGTAACTTGGGGCACATCGCCCGAAGACGTCGCGCGTATTGATGGCGCTGTGCCCACGCCCGCTTCAGCTAAAACGCCGCAAAAACGCGCAGCTATTGAGCGCGCCCTTGAGTATATGGGTCTTAAAGGCGGAGAGCGGATGACAGATATTGAGATCAATCGCGTCTTCATCGGCTCTTGCACCAATGGCCGCATTGAAGATTTGCGCGCCGCTGCAAAAATCATTGACGGCAAAAAAGTACATGCCGAAGTCAATGCGATGGTTGTGCCTGGTTCTGGTCTCGTAAAAGCACAAGCGGAAGCCGAAGGATTAGATAAAATCTTCCTTGCCGCAGGATTTGAATGGCGTGAACCTGGATGTTCAATGTGCCTGGCGATGAATCCAGATCGTCTAGCCCCTGGCGAACGATGCGCCTCAACGTCCAATCGTAATTTCGAAGGTCGGCAAGGATTCAAAGGCCGCACTCATCTTGTTTCGCCCGCCATGGCCGCCGCCGCAGCTATAGCAGGACGCTTCGTTGATGTGCGCAACTGGAAATAAAACGCATCTACAATAAATGAGTTTATCTTCCCCACGCGCGCAACGCCTCTTGCGCGCGTATTCGTGAAACTTGACCTTTAGTTAAAAATTCCGCGCATAAAAATTAAAAAAACTAAAAAATTGACCCACAGTCAACGACCGGCGTCCATAAAACCTGCTCAATGCGCTCGGCCTTAGTTGCTAACATAATTAAGCGATCAAAACCCAAAGCGACGCCGCTTGCTGGGGGCATATGCGCAAGCGCTAAAATAAAATCTTCGTCTATTGGATAAGTTTCTGCGTAGAGTTCTTTTTTTTGAGCCATTTGTTCTTCAAAACGCCGGCGCTGCTCACACCCATCCGTCAGCTCAACAAATCCATTAGCGAGTTCGACGCCGCAAACATAAAATTCAAAACGGTCGGCAAAGCGCGGATCCTCTACTTTCGCCTGCGCCAAAGCCGCTTCGCTCAATGGATAATCCACTAAGAATGTAGGCCGTCCTCGACCCAATTCGCATTCTATCTTTTGAGATAAAATTTTACTGAAAAGATCCGACCAATTATCATCAGCGCTTACGCGCAACCCAATTTTACGCGTTGCTTCTGCAAGTCTTGCGGTATCATTTAGAATTTTCTCTAAATCAATATTGACGTAGCGTTCAAAGGCTTCGCAAACGGTTAGTCGCTCAGGCGCGGCATGCGGATCGCACGATATCTCCCGCCATGACATTTTGTTTACCTGCGCCGCATCCGCTGCATTAGAGAGAAGCTGCGCGCAATCCGCCATCGTCTCCTTGGCGCCCGCCTCAGCGCGATACCACTCAAGCATAGTGAATTCTGGATGATGCAAAGGCGTGCGTTCACGATTGCGAAAGGCGCGGGCCAGCGTATAAATTTTACGCTCCCCTGCGCTAAGGAGTTTTTTACAGGCGAATTCCGGCGAGGTGTTGAGGTAAAGTTGACTGCGCGCGCCAGAAGCGCTGATCAGCTCCGTTGAGAATGCTGAGATATGCGTCTCATTCCCGCCGGAATATTGTAGGATTGAGGTCTCAACTTCGAAAAAACCCCGAGAATCATAGAATTGGCGGGTCGCAGCGGTTATTCTTCGCCGCGCGCTGAGGAATGGCCGGCGATCCGCATAGACATCCTGGTCCCACCAGGGCGACGAGCGCGTCATGGAGCCTCCCCTTGAGCGCCTGGATTGCCGGCGCGGCCGAAATATGGTCTTTCCCCGTCCATAGACCAGCCGGACCTCAAACGGCAATTAATTGCGACTGGGCCTACCCAGACAGAAGGAAGCTAAAAGTGAAAGTCATCGCCAGTTCAATCCGTAAAGGCAATATTATTGAGCGAGAGGACGGCCAACTTTATGTTGTGCTCACCGCTGAGAGCTTCTTCCCAGGCAAAGGCACGCCAACCACGCAAATTGATATGCGTCGGCTTTCTGACGGAGTGAAAGTCTCTGATCGCTACAAGACGACAGAACAAGTCGAACGCGCTTTTGTTGAGGATTTAGACTTTACCTACCTCTACAGCGACGATGATGGCCACCATTTTATGAATCAACAAAATTATGAGCAAGTCGCCGTGCCAAGCGATGTCATTGGCGATCAGGCCCAGTGGCTGCAAGAAAACATGAATTGCATCGTCTCAATCTTTAATTCAACGCCTGTAGCTATTCAGTTACCGCCGCGCGTCACTCTAGAAATTCTTGAAACCGAACCCGCGATGAAAGGGCAAACAGCCTCTTCTTCCTATAAGCCTGCAAAGCTTGCCAATGGCGCGCGCGTTATGGTTCCACCCCATATCCAACCAGGCACGCGCGTCGTTATCCAGACAGAAGATGGAGCCTATGTTGAACGAGCTAAGGATTAAGCGCTCTTCATTCGTAATTGGAAAGAAAGCATCTTAGCTTTTGCGACAAGCGCTCTTTTGCTTTCAACTCGCATTCCCAAACAACAAGGCGACGCCAACCCAAGCCGCTTAAAGCGGCTTCTTGCTTTGCATCGCGATCGCGATTCCGGGTAATTTTATCGCGCCAATAAAGTCGGTTGCTTTTTGGAACCCGCGCTCCGCGGGAGCAATCATGCCCATGCCAGAAACACCCATGAACAAAGATCGCTTTCTTGCGGCCAAGATAAACAATGTCAGGAACCCCCGGAACATCTCGACGGTGCAGACGATAGCCTGGCGCAAATTCGCGTAATAAGGCGCGAACAGCCAATTCAGCTGAAGTGTTTTTAGATTTGACCGCACGCATAATCGCAGAGCGTTTGCTCAGCGCATCGCGCTCAGGCGGCTGCCTGGACATGCGCCGCCTGAACTAAGGGCTCTAATAAATGGGCCGCAATATGCCGAACAACGGGGGCGACAACGCCATCGCCAGTGAGGTGATAGGCAGAGCTGTATGCGGCAGGTAGAAGATAATTTTCAGACAATCCCATCAACCGCGCTGTCTCACGCGCGGAAAGCAAACGGGAACGAATCTTACTGCCTTCCACAAGCAAAACATATTGACGACTCGACCCCCCCGATGGCGTGCGCAAACATCCTGCAATGCCATCAAATCGCACTTCTGCGCGCTGAACTTTAACGCCATTTTCAACACGCGTACGGCGATAGAGCGCGCCAACCCATCGTTGACCCGAACGTTGCGCCTCAAGAATCTTTTCGTAATGAAGGCCATTCATCAAATTAATCAATGCCTGCGTTTGCGCATCACTATGCCAAGCGACGTCTTGCGGCTCTTCTTCAATTACAGAGCTTAATGAAAGCGCTTGCGTCTTTGGCGCCGGTAAGGCCCACCACAACCAATGATCGCGCAGCTCCCGCTGCAATTGCGCATAACTTTTCCGCACCGCCTGAGTATGAAAGGGGTCTTGCGCATGAGAACGGATTAAGTCGGCGGGAAGCGGCGCATCTTGGGCGAGGGCTATAATAAAAAGTCTCGGACGCGATTGCGGCACAAACAACGCCGCATCAAGAACCAGCGCGCCAAAACGATAATTCTCTTGCGCCAAAGCAGCGCATAATTGAATGAAATCTTTTCCGCCCCTGGCGCTCAACGCGCCACAGACGTTTTCTAGAACAATTAATTTAGGCGCCCGTTGCGCGAGCTTTAATTCTTTTACTAAGCGCCAAAAAGGCCAAAAGCTTCCAGAACGACTTCCACTTAATCCCGCTCCCGCTCCCGCCAATGATAGATCCTGACACGGAAACGATCCCCAAATAAGATCAGCCCTGCCGGGAAGCTGCGCAAGAGACACCGCGCCAACATCTCCCTCATGCAAAACGTCGCTTCCCCAATTAGCGCGATAGGCTTGAGTTTTTTTATGATCAAAATCATTAGCGAATAAACATCGCCAGCCCTCGCCCAAACCAGCACGCGCCATACCGCCGCCTGCAAAAAATTCATAAAAACTGGGCTTATAAATCATATCCGCCTCAGATGCGCTGTAAAAAAACTCCAACAATCATCTGCGTTAAGGGCATTAATAATACGAAATTATGCTGAAATCACCATCACATGAACGGTTGGTTTTTTACCCCAAACCCCATTAACCGCGCCGCGAACAGAACGCTCAATCGCCGTCGAGAGCGTATCCGCATCACGCCGGCGCTGTCGCGGCAAACCTTCAAAGGTCCCAAACAGCGCCTCGTCGATTATCGATCCCATTTCCTCGCCAAACTTTCCATGCTTGGGCACGCCGGCAAAAACAACATCAGGATCGCCAACCATCTCACCGGTTTTATTCACTGCGATGGCGATAGAAATAACGCCTGAAAATGAAAGCTTACTCCGCTCGCGGACAACGCCATCCGTTTCATTTAAAACAACATCGCCATCTTTTAATAAACGACCGCTTGGCGTCTCGCCAATTACGCCAGGTTCTCCAGGCGCCAAACGCACGAGCGTTCCATTGCGAGCCGGCGCTACATGTTCAACGCCATGGGCTTTGGCGAAAATAGCATGTTGTGTGAGATGATGCGCCTCGCCATGCACCGGAACAGAAATTTTAGGACGCACCCAATCATACATTTGCGCAACATCGCCTCGACGAGGATGGCCCGAGCAATGCACAAGATGATCGTGGTCTGTAATTACTTCAACGCCAAGATTGCAAAGCTTATTAATCAAACGATGCACTTCACGCGTATTTCCAGGAATTGCGCGCGAAGAAAAAATAACGCGATCGCCAGTGACGAGCTTAATCGAGGGATGGTCATTATTGGCTGCGCGCGCCATTGCAGCGCGTGGCTCGCCTTGGCTTCCAGTTACAATCACCAGCGCCTTCTCGCGCGGTAGGCTTGGCAATAATTCAGGCCCATGAAAACCTGGCAATCCATCAAGGTAGCCGCATTCACGCGCAACCTGAATAACGCGATCCATTGCGCGCCCCGCAACGACAACTGTACGACCACACGCCATCGCCGCCTCCGCAAGCGCCCGCAGTCTTGAGACATTGGAGGCGAAGGTCGTCACTAATACTCGGCCAGGCGCCTCAAGGATCAGAGATTTCAAAGTGCGAGAGACATCGCCTTCAGAAAAACTTGCGCCTTCACGTAAAATATTCGTCGAGTCGCAGATCAGCGCCATGACGCCCTCATCGCCCAACTGACGAAATCGCGCTTCGTCAATGCGGGTGCTCACGCCAGGCTCAGGATCTATCTTCCAATCTCCAGTATGAATGACGAGACCAAGCGGCGTGCGAATAGCAAGCGAACAAGCTTCCGGGATCGAATGCGCCACTGAGACATATTCCACCTGGAAAGGATCAAGATCGATGATCGCTCCTGGCCGCGCCGGTAAGATTTTGATTTGCGGCGCGCCTGGTTCATTCAGTCTGCGCACTTCTAAAAGACCAGAAGCAAATCGGGTCGCATACACCTTACATTTCAGTTTTGGCCAAAGCGTCGCTAAAGCGCCAATATGATCTTCATGCGCATGGGTGATACAAATACCGACAAGATCTTTCTTGATTTTTTCAACGTAACCGATGTCAGGAAAAACAACATCAATCCCAGGCAGCTCCGGGCCTGGAAACCCAAGCCCACAATCCACCATCAACCATTTGCGCGCTTTCGGCGGACCATAGCCGTAAAGCGCGAGGTTCATGCCAATCTCGCCAACGCCGCCTAGCGGCGTAAATACAAGATCTTGATCAATAGCGCTCATCTTAGCGTCTCCGTCAGAGCAGGACGCGGACCCAGCAAAACATCCCCCGCTTCAATTAAACGCTTTCCCTCGGTACAGGATAACACCAATCGACCAGTTAAATCGATTTCTTCAAATCGACCAATTAGCGTTTCATGCGCTAACGCAACCTGAATCTCGTCGCCCAGCCCTGCTGCGCAACTCAGCCACTCTTTTCTAATTTTCTCAAAGTCCAACCCTCGACGCCAAAGCGCAAGCGTTGCAACAAAAGCATCAGTCAATTCGCCGATAAGCTGCAGCGCTGAGGGAGCATTGGCGCCGATGCTTCTAAGAGCGCGCGTTGGATAGGGCAGCCCCTCGGGCGCAGTTTCGCAATTTACGCCAATGCCAATAATCGACATGCTTGTTGTTGGTTGTCGAGTGTCGCCCGACGGAGTGATTATATTTTCAAGCAAAATACCGCCAATTTTATCGCCATTGAGCAACAGGTCATTGGGCCATTTTAACGCAAATGCCTCGTCAGGACATAAATGCCGCAAGGCCTTTAGGGTCGCGACGCCAGCAACAAAACCAAGTTGCGGCGCATGGCGCATCTCATCGCAAGCGTTAACGATCAAGCTTGCATGAAGATTGCCCTGAGGCGACAGCCATGTGCGCCCCAACCTCCCCTTGCCCTTTGTCTGCTGCGCGGCGACGACCCAAAGCGGTCCACGTTCGCCCAACTCTATCAAACGCCGCGCTTCATCATTAGTTGAGTCAACCGTCTCTAGACTTATCAGCCGAACGCCTTGTGCGCGCGCAATCTCACCTAACGCCACGCGCGTCATCTGTTAAAAAAGCGACTTTGCTGCAACGCTTGCCGCATCCATAACTGGCGTTGGATAAATCCAAAAGACGAGTAAGCTAATCGTTGATAAGGCGAGCACTGCGCGCACCGCCAATGGCGATGGATCGAAATGGGGCGCAGGCTCATCAAAATACATGATCTTAACAACGCGCAGATAGTAAAAAGCGGCAACAGCGCTGGCAAGCACGCCAACAACAGCAAGCGGATAAAGTCCTGCATCAACCGCCGCAAGCAAGACATAATATTTAGCAAAGAATCCAGCGAGCGGCGGAATACCAGCAAGTGAAAACATCAGCATTGCAAGAAAAAAGGCCATTAACCCATTCGTACGCGATAATCCGGCAAGATCAGAAATATTTTCAACTGATTTTCCCTCAACGCGCATCGCAAGGATAGCCGCGAAAGCGC
The DNA here is from genome assembly GCA_900299115.1 of Methylocystaceae bacterium. Lineage (GTDB taxonomy): Bacteria > Pseudomonadota > Alphaproteobacteria > Rhizobiales > Beijerinckiaceae > Methylocystis. The sequence goes on from OMIO01000129.1 coordinate 10,073, forward strand.
CTAATGTCATAACAAGATAAATCGCCAAATAAATCGCCACGCCCCGAATGCCGATTTCATTGCCTGCAGCCAGACCAATTAGCGCAAAACCCATATGGCCAATCGACGAATAAGCCATCAGTCGCTTAATATTGGTTTGTCCAATCGCCGCAAAGGAACCAAGCAATGTCGAGGCGATCGCGAGGAAAACAATGATCTGGCGCCATTGCTGATCTGCGCCAGGGAAAGCGGTAATAACAATGCGCACCGTCACAGCTACAGCAGCAGCCTTCGCTGCTGAGGCGAAAAAGGCGGTCACGGGCGTTGGCGCGCCTTCATAAACATCAGGCGTCCACATGTGAAACGGAGCCGCCGACATCTTAAACGCAAGTCCGGCCATGACAAAGACAAGCCCAAACACAACGCCAATTGGCGCTGAAGCAGATACGGCATTGGCTATTCCAGAAAAGGCGACAGTGCCGGCAAACCCATAAAGCAAGGACGCCCCATACAGCATCATGCCTGATGAGAGCGCGCCTAAAACAAAATATTTCAAACCCGCTTCTGAAGATCGACCATCTTCACGCGCAAAAGCCGCCATGACGTAAAGCGCCAAAGACATCAGCTCCAGACCAAGATAAAACGCGATGAGATTATCTGCGGAAATCAGTAGCATCATACCTAATGTCGAAAGGATGATTAGGATTGGATATTCAAATTTTTCCAATCCTGCGCGGCGCAAATAATCGTGAGAAAGTATAATAGACACCAACGCGGCGCCCAATGATAAGACTTTCATAAAACGCGCGAATGCGTCATCCATGAATGCGCCTTCAAAGACGCTTCGATCTGGCTTTACGGATAAAACGATGGAAACAATCGCCAAGCCAAGCAAGGCGACAGCCAGCTCATCAACCAGCGCGAAGCCTTTATCGCCGCGCCATGCGCCAATAAGCAATAGCGTCATAACGCCTACAGCCAGGATCGTTTCTGGCAAGAAATGCTGAAAAATTTCTGAGAGAAATGGCATCGTTTAGAGATCCGTCATTGGCCTGCAGCGGCAAGCTTTACAGCGTCAAGCAAGGCCGTATGAGATTGGATGAGATGATCGACGGAGGCGGCCGTCGTATTGAGAATTGGATCAGGCTGCACGCCATAATAAATCGTCAGCAGCACGAGTGGCGTGAAAATCGCAATTTCTCTTGGCGTCAAATCAGCAATCTGTTTTAGACTTGATTTTTCCAACGCGCCAAAAACAACCCGGCGATAGAGATACAACGCATAGGCTGCTGAGAAAATCACGCCGCTTGTGGCGATGAGCGCCACCCAACTATTGGCCTGGAACGCGCCAACCAGAGATAAAAATTCTCCAACAAATCCTGCAGTGCCCGGCAGGCCAACATTCGCCATTGTGAAAACCATAAACACAAAAGCGTAAAGCGGCATGCGGTTAACGAGACCGCCATAAGCGGCGATTTCACGCGTATGCATGCGGTCGTAAATCACGCCAACACACAAAAACAAAGCGCCTGAAACAAAACCATGGGAAATCATCAAGAACATCGCCCCTTGGACGCCTTGAGGATTAAGCGTGAATAAGCCCATGGTGACAAAGCCCATATGGGCCACCGATGAGTAGGCGATCAGTTTTTTGATATCCTCCTGCACTAACGCAACAAGTGAGGTGTAGACGATGGCGATGACCGACATCGCATAGACAAGTGGAGCAAAATATGTCGAGGCGTCGGGAAACATCGGTAAAGAGAACCGGATGAATCCATATCCGCCCATTTTCAGCAAGATCGCCGCCAAAATAACAGAGCCCGCTGTCGGCGCCTCGACGTGTGCGTCCGGCAACCAGGTATGGACGGGCCACATCGGCATCTTCACCGCAAAAGAGGCAAAGAAAGCCAACCACAACCAAAACTGCATTTCCTTAGGGAAGTCAGTCTTTAAAAGCACAGCGATATCTGTCGTGCCGGCAACGCCGTACATCGCCAAAATCGCAATCAGCATCAACAGCGATCCAACCAATGTATAAAGAAAGAACTTAAAGCTCGCATAAACGCGACGTTTGCCGCCCCATATGCCGATAATTAAGAACATCGGAATAAGGCCGCCCTCGAAAAATAGATAAAAGAGCACGAGATCAAGCGCGCAGAAAACGCCAATCATCAGCGTCTCTAACACAAGGAAAGCGATCATATATTCCTTGACGCGTTTCTCGACAGACTCCCATGAAGCCAAAATCGCAAAAGGCATCAGAAATGTCGTGAGCAAAACGAAGGGCATTGAAAACCCGTCAACGCCAAGCTTGTAAACCAATCCCGAACCAAACCAGCTGCGTTCTTCGACAAGCTGAAAAGCTGCGCTTGTTGCATCAAACCGCGTCCAAGCAACAAGAGAAAGCGCAAAGGTCGCCAAGGTCGTCAGTAACGTCGCCCAACGAATATTTCTTAATGTCGCTGGATCTTCGCCTCGTTGCGTAAGCAAAAACGCAACGCCAACAAAAGGCAAAAAGGTCAGACCGCTAAGTAATCCAAAGCCGAGCATTAGCGCATACCTCCGGCAATGAACCAGGTTATGACAGCCGCCACGCCAATCAACATGGCGAATGCGTAGTGATAAATGAAACCAGTCTGCAACCGAACGGCAATACGCGCCCCATCCGAGACTCGCGCAGCAACGCCGTCAGGGCCCAGCCCATCAATGACCGCGCCATCGCCTCCCTTCCAGAAGAAACGACCAATTGCAAAAGCCGGCCGAACGAAAAGCGCATCATAAAGTTCGTCGAAATACCACTTGTTAAGCAGAAATTTGTAGAGACCAGGAAATGTCTCAGCAAGCTTTTTCGCTGTGCCAGGCTTAAGGACATACATGTATAGCGATAATAAAAATCCTAAAATCATCGCCGCAGTCGGCGCAAAGCCTACCCAATGTGGAATTTCATGCATCATGTGCAGGACATGATTGTGCTCGCTTGTGTAAATCGCGCCTTTCCAAAATTCATCATAGGCATGGCCAGCAAAATAAGGTTCAAACACGATGCCCGCAGCAAGCGCGCCTAGCGCCAAAACACCTAGGGGAATGAGCATAACCAACGGCGATTCATGCGGAGCGTGATGTTCTTCATCATGTCCATGTCCATGATCCGCCGCTGCTGCGTGCGCATGATGATCATGAGCATCATGAGCTTTGGTGTCATGGCCATGCGCATCTGAGGCGCCATGACCAGCACGATGGCCAAAGAACGTCATGAAGACAAGCCGCCAAGAATAAAAAGAGGTCAGTCCCGCAGCGACAACAGTTGAAACAAAACCAATCATCGCCGGCGTTTGATGCGCGCCTACTGTGAAAGCCGCTTCAATAATGCCGTCTTTTGAGAAATATCCAGCCGTGTAGGGAAAGCCGGTTAACGCCAGCGTGCCAATCGTCATCATGGCGAAAGTAAAAGGAATGTCTTTGCGTAGACCGCCCATATGCCGCATGTCTTGCTCGTGATGCATTGCATGAATGACCGAGCCAGCGCCTAAACAGAGAAGCGCCTTAAAAAACGCATGCGTAAAGAGATGAAATACGCCAAGCGAATAGGCCCCAACGCCCTCTGCAACAAACATGTAACCAAGCTGCGAACACGTCGAATAGGCGATTACCCGCTTAATATCATTCTGCACTAGTCCTACAGTTGCTGCAAAGAACGCGGTGATCGCGCCAATCAGTGTAACAAATTGCAGCGCATGTGGCGCATATTCGAAAATCGGAGACAACCGCGCCACCATGAAAACGCCGGCCGTCACCATGGTCGCGGCATGAATGAGCGCAGAAACGGGAGTGGGTCCCTCCATCGCGTCAGGCAACCATGTGTGCAGGAAAAACTGCGCAGATTTACCCATAGCGCCAATAAAGAGTAGGAAGGCGGCGAGCTCGAGCGCATCAACATCGAGACCAAAACAATGAATAATCCTGCCCTCTAAGCCCGGGATCGCGGCAAATACCTCATTGAAGTTAAGCGACTGAGTAAGCTGAAAAACAAGAAAGATACCCAAAGCGAAACCAAAGTCGCCTACGCGGTTAACAACAAAGGCTTTCATCGCCGCGGCATTGGCCGAAGGCTTTTGATACCAAAAACCAATGAGCAAATAAGAGGCAAGGCCAACGCCTTCCCAACCAAAGAACATCTGAACAAGATTATCAGCCGTAACCAGCATCAACATGGCGAAGGTGAAAAGCGACAAATAGGCAAAAAATCTTTGTCGATGCGCATCCTCATGCATGTAACCAATCGAATAGAGATGCACGAGGCTAGAGACTGTGTTGACGACAACCAGCATGATTGCCGTAAGCGTATCAACTCTAAGCGCCCAATCAACATTCAGCTTGCCAACCGTCATCCAGTTCGCGAGCACCGGCGCATAGCCATGATTATGTCCAACAGCCACATCAAGGAAGACGATCCAGGACATGGCCGCTGAAGCGATTAAGAGAGCTGTCGTCACAAGTTCACTTGGACGCGGACCAATCAAGCGGCCAAAAATGCCCGCAATTAGAAAGCCGAGCAGCGGAAGAAAGACTATTGCCTGGATCATCGCGTAGATCAGCCTTTGAGAGAATTAATGTCTTCAACGGCGATGGTGCCGCGATTACGATAAAATGCAACGAGGATAGCGAGACCAATCGCCGCCTCCGCCGCAGCCACTGTCAGCACATACAGCGCAAAAACCTGGCCAGTGAGATCGCCAAGCTCATGCGAGAAGGCGACAAAATTCAGATTAACCGAAAGAAGGATCAGCTCCACCGACATCAATATAACGATGATGTTTTTGCGGTTAAGAATGATGCCTGCAACGCCCAGCGTAAACAAGATCGCGCCAACGACGAGGTAATGGGTCAAACCAATAATCATAGTCATGCCTCGCTAGACGCCAGTCCTGAAGGGGACTTTTTTAATTTCAATGACATTCTCACGCGTACGCGCATTCTGATCAGATATCTTTTGTCGTTTTACATTGGGGCGATGGTGCAGAGTTAGTACAATCGCGCCTATCATCGCCGTCAATAAAACCATAGCGGAGGCTTCAAAGAACACTGCATATTTCGTATAAAGAATTTGACCAAGCGCAGCTGTATTCGAAACATTCGCAAGCATTGGCGAAGCTGCGGCATATGGCGCATTAGGCGCAGACTGCCAACCTATCGCGATAAGACCCAACTCCACCATCACAACGACGCCAACGCCAAGACCCAATGGCAAATGTTTAGCAAAGCCTTGTTTGAGTTCGGCAAAATCTACATCCAACATCATCACGACAAAGAGGAATAAAACCGCAACAGCGCCGACATAGACAACAATCAAGATCATGGCGAGAAATTCTGCTCCCGCTAACAGGAACAATCCTGCGCCGTTACAAAAAGCCAGGATTAAGAACAGCACAGAATGAACCGGATTGCGGGCGAAAATCACCACGCAAGCCGATCCGATCATGATCGTCGCGAAAATGTAGAATAATACAGCCGCCACAATACCGTCCTCTCATCATGAGCGCAGGGAGTTTTTACCCCACGCGTCGCGCTTATCTATAAGGCGAATCCATCGCGATGTTGCGCGCAATCTCACGCTCCCATCGCGCGCCATTCTCCAATAAGCGCTCCTTGGTGTAATAAAGTTCTTCACGCGTTTCTGTCGCAAATTCTGCGTTTGGACCCTCGACAATAGCATCCACCGGACACGCTTCCTGACAGAAGCCGCAATAGATGCACTTCACCATGTCAATGTCATAACGCGTTGTGCGCCGCGTGCCGTCATTGCGGCGCGGCCCTGCTTCAATCGTGATAGCTTGCGCAGGACAAATCGCTTCACAAAGCTTACAAGCGATGCAGCGCTCTTCGCCGTTTGGATAGCGACGCAACGCATGCTCGCCGCGATAGCGCGGCGATTGCGGGTTTTTTTCATGCGGATAATTGATTGTTGCTTTGGGTTTGAAAAAATAGCGCATCGACAAAATAAAAGCGCCGATAAACTCTGATAGGAAGAGCGATTTAGCGGCTTGATCAAGTCTCATGTCAGCCTCACTTACCAAACGCTTCGCCGCCAAACTGCAAAACAGAGGCGACAACAACAACCATGGTTAGGGATATCGGCAAGAAGACCTTCCAACCCAACCGCATCAATTGGTCATATCGATAGCGGGGCACGAAAGCCTTCACCATTGCGAAGAAGAAAAAGAAAAAACTTGCTTTCAATGTGAACCAGATAACGCCCGGAACCCAGGTGAACGGCGCCATATTGACAGGCGGCAGCCATCCGCCAAAAAACAAAATGGTGAGCAAGGCGCACATGGTGACGATCGCCACATATTCAGCAAGCATGAACAAAACATAAGGCGTCGCTGAATATTCAATCATAAAACCTGCAACAAGCTCTGACTCAGCCTCAACGAGATCAAAAGGCGGCCGATTAGTTTCCGCCAGGGCTGAAACAAAGAAAATCACAAACATCGGCAGCAAGCGCAACCAATACCAGCCAAGCATGCCGTATTGCGTGTCTTGCGCGCGCACGATGTCGGAAAGATTTAACGAACCCGCGCAAAGTAAGACGGTAATGATCACAAAGCCAATTGAGACTTCATAAGAAACCATTTGCGCTGCTGAGCGCAGAGCGGAGAGGAAGGGATATTTAGAGTTTGACGCCCAGCCCCCCATAATTACGCCGTAAACGCCTAACGAAGATAGGGCGAAGATATATAAAATTCCGACATTGATATCGCCAACCGCCCAGCCGTCAGCGACAGGCACAACCGCCCAGGCGGCAATGGATAAGGTCGCCATTAAGAAAGGCGCAAAAAGAAAAATGCCTTTATTCGCCGTATCGGGAATAATTGGCTCTTTCAGAGCAAATTTAAAAAAGTCGGCAAAACTTTGTAGCAGACCCCAAGGCCCAACGACATTAGGCCCGCGCCGCAATTGCACAGCCGCCCAAATCTTACGATCTGCAAGAATGATATAAGCGACATAAATCAGCAAGACGACTGCAAGCAGCACACTTTTCACGGTTGCGAGCAACAAAGGATACTGCGTCAAAAGAGCAGAAATTTGATTCATCCAAGTATCAATCAACTGACTGCTCCTATTCCGCCGCCTGCGTTAGTCGGCTTTGCGCAAGAGCCGAACATTCCGCCATGACCGCAGAGGCGCGCGCGATCGGATTTGTGAGATAGAAATCTGTTATCGTTGAGCGCAAGGCGTCCCGCGAGACGTCTCCAGCTGTGGAAGCAAGCGTCGCAATTTGCGAAACAGATCCAGGGGCAATCTGATCAATTCGTCCAAAATGCGGATAGGCTTCAATCAATTTTTTACGCAAGGTCGCAAGCGAGTCGAAGGGTAAAGGAGCGCCAAGCGCACCTGATAAGGCGCGTAAAATCGCCCAATCTTCTCGCGCCTCTCCTGGTGGAAAGACAACGCGTGAGGCAAGCTGAATGCGACCTTCTGTATTCGCGTAGAGACCAGATTTTTCTGTAAAAGAAGCGCCAGGCAAAATGACGTCGGCGCGATGAGCGCCGCGGTCGCCATGCGCGCCGATGTAAACCACAAAGGCGCCAGGACTAATAGAAAGCTCATCGGCGCCTAGATTAAAGATCAAATCCAACGCGCCGGCCTGCGACATTGAGTGAGCGTCAAGACCGCCGGGAGCTGGAATAAAGCCAAGATCCAACGCGCCAACTCGAGCGGCTGCTGTATGCAAAACGCTAAAGCCGTTCCACTCTGCGCTTGCGCCGCCTAATTTCTGCGCGGCCTGCGCCGCCAGCGACAGAAGCGCGCCGCCATCTGGGCGAGCGAGCGCGCCCTGCCCAACAAGCACCAGTAATTTACTCACCGGCTGCGCTGAATTTATAAATTGACTTAAAGACTCTGGGCCCGCGCCGCAATAATGATAGTCGTAAGTCAGATCAACTGCTTCGCCTACCAGCGAAATCTTGAAATTTCCCGCAAGCCATCTTTTGCGAATGCGCGCATTGAGCACAGGCGACTCTTTGCGCGGATTTGAACCAATGATCAAAAGACCATCCGCTTCCTCTATGCCCGCGATGGTGGCATTGAAGAGATAAGCCGCTCGACCAGCTTTTGCGTCAAGCTTTGCGCCATCTTGCCGGCAATCTAGATGTGGCGTTCCGAGCTGTTCGGCTAATAATTTAAGCGCAAAGATCTCTTCTGCAGCTGCAAGGTCGCCAACCAAAGCGCCAATGCGCGCAGCTGGAGTTGCTTTTGTTTTAGCGGCGACAAGCGAG
>OMIO01000130.1 GCA_900299115.1 Methylocystaceae bacterium
AGCTAAATAGGGCGCGCGCGCTAAGGGATGGTCTTCATGAAGATAGGCCGCACGCCCATTCGCCATAAGAAACTCACCCTTCACGCCACGAGATTTAGCCAATCGGTCGGGAAAAGCGCATGCGATCAAAGCGCCATCTGAAAGCAGTGTCTCACGTGAATTATTGATGAGATCTTTTGCGCTTACTTCTGCCTGCTTCGCCCAAGTCGCCGCAAGTCGCTTGGCGTTGAGGGCGCGCGGCGCGCGATCAAGATGAAATCGTTCATATCGATGAGAGAGGTCTGCCGTTTCGCCGCCTAATCCTCGCTCAGTTAATAAGACAGCCAGTCGCGCCGCACGCTCGGCTTCGCCTTGGGAGGCTGCCGTTAGAATCATACAGGCGAGACGCGGGGGCAATGGCAAGGCGCGCAATGCTTGTCCTTGCGGCGTCAACCGGCCTGATAAGTCAATGGCGCCAAGAGCGCGCAGCAGCGTCATCGCCTCATTCCATGCAGGAACTGGCGGCGGATCTAACCAATTTAGGCTCTGGGGATCGGTTACGCCCCATGCAGAAAGATCCAAAACCAGATTAGATAAATCTGCGGCAAGAATTTCTGCTTTTGCAAAGGGCGTAAGCGCATGCGTTTGTGGTTCGTCCCATAAGCGATAGCAGACGCCTGGCTCGGTTCTACCAGCGCGTCCCGCGCGCTGATCAACGCTACTGCGGGCTGCGCGTATCGTTTCTAATCTTGTAAGGCCAAGATCTGGCTCATAATGCTGTACGCGAGAGAGGCCGCAATCAATAACAATCCGCACGCCTTGGATTGTCAGCGATGTTTCTGCAATAGACGTCGAAAGCGTAATTTTACGGAGACCCGGTTCTGCTGCTGAGATCGCCCATTCCTGAGCTTGGCGATCGAGTGCGCCGTACAAAGGCGCTATATCAATATTTTTTAGCGATATATCTTTTAATTTATTTGCAACGCGCTGAATTTCAGCTTGTCCCGGCAAAAAAACCAGTAATGAGCCCTGCTCTTCACGCAATGCCAGCTGAATTGCTTTGAGTGTTGCGTCCTCTAAGCGTTCATCGAGCTTACGGCCAAGATACCTCAAATCAACATTAAATGTGCGACCTTCAGAAACAATCACTGGCGCATCATGCATCAACGCGGCAATACGCGCGCTATCAAGGGTGGCGGACATCACAATAATGCGTAAATCATTCCGTAATACGGCTTGAACATCTAGAGCCAGCGCTAAGCCAACGTCAGCATCAAGAGATCGTTCATGATACTCGTCAAAGATGACCCCAGCGATGTTTTCAAGCGAAGGATCATCAATAATCATCCGAGCAAATACGCCCTCGGTCACCACCTCAATACGTGTTTTAGCCGACACTTTTGTTTCAAGACGCATTCTTAAGCCGATTGTCTCACCCAAGGACTCGCCAAGGAGTTGAGCCATTCGATTGGCCGCCGCACGCGCGGCAAGCCGACGAGGCTCCAGCAAAATAAATTTGCGCTCCTTTGCCCAGCCCGCATCAAGCAAAGCGAGCGGCACACGCGTTGTCTTACCCGCGCCTGGCGCAGCCACGATGACAACATGCGCACGGCTCTGGAGAGCTTGTGAGATTTGCGGTAAAACCGCATCAATAGGTAAGGAGATGCTCAATTGATGCGTCACTATTTTAAAAAAAACGCCCTCTCTAAGAATTAGAAAGGGCGTTTAATCAAGTTGCTTAAAAAGGGTTACGCTGCGCGACGGCCTTGCTGCTGAATGGCTGAAAGCTTCCAGCCATTCGCGCCAGACCCTGCTTCTCTTGTAAAGGTCCAGGCTTCCACCGCTTCAATCTTTCCAGGCGATTCATCAAGAATACGTCCAGTAGTTCGATTTTCTATAACATCATTTAGAGAAAACCGCATCGCAACAGTGGCGTATTCATCATTGCCCTCACGCCAAGCTTCTGAAAGATCGCCCTGCAGAAGCTTAACATCCGAGATCCGATTAACAACGCCACGGCGCTGGTTGGCTTCTAATTCATCGTCAAAATAGGAAGCCATTTCAGGCGTTGTTTTTAAGCGCAGCATTCCAAGGTTTTCTGCGCTATAGGCGGATTGTAATTCGCCCAATAAGCGTTCGAAACAATTAAAGTCGTCTGGCGAGATTTTAATCGGCACTGCGCGCGATTGTTGTTGCGCGCCATTCCAACCTCCAAATCCGCCGATGCCCGATGGCGGAACTGACGAGGCGCCAAAATTTCCACCGCGCGCGAAAGCGTTGGGAAATGACGCGCCGGAGGTTTGACGGTTTGTGAACCAATTAAAGGCCAACCGAGCTAAAAAGAAAATCAAGGCGGCCTGCATCAAGAGGCCAATGATCGACATGAACCCACCCATGCCGCCAAAGAACCCCTGACCTGTCAACAAGCCAAAAAGACCCGCGCCGAGCAAGCCGCCCGCTAAGCCGCCCATCAGTCCCCGCCCAAAGGACGAGCCGCCATAGCCAGCTTGCCCCGCATAGCCGCCGTTCATTCCTGGGCCAGGCCTTGGCGTCATGCTGCGCTCAAAGGGCGAAGCCGTTCCGGGCATAGTGCGTGTTGATGGGGGAGCTGACCAGGTACGCATGCCGCGACTGCCAAAACTTCCGCCCCCGCCCATCCGCGCCTGCGCGAGAGCAGGCGCAAGAGCTAAAAGACCGGCTAGAAACAAAACTTTAAGCGATCCGCGTTTTACCGCCAAAAACCGCAACATGGCCAATATCCCCTTCATTGAGCAAGATGTTTGCTAACAGCCTATAGATATAGGAGCCAAGAGCCTAGGAGGCAAAGGGGAAAGCGGCGGATAGAACATTACATCTTTTTAAGGTTTCAACAGATTTCACGGCCCTAACCCGCCAGTTTTGGGCGACACTAGAGCTACAACGGGTTAAATCGGCCCATGCAACAATATCTCGACCTTCTTGAAAAAATTCTTACAGAAGGCGTCCGCAAAGAGGATCGCACTGGAACGGGAAC
>OMIO01000131.1 GCA_900299115.1 Methylocystaceae bacterium
CTTATGGATTGGCGTAATACTAGGGAATGCGCCTAATATAGTGTAATTTATATACAAATGAATTCTTGTCTTTTTTACTAACCCAATCCCCTTGTGGCGGTTGGTCGCCTTGCATGGATATAGGCGTATCCCAAGGTCTAGACATTAACGTATTATCTATTTCATCCCAAATAACCCACCCATAGTCTGGATGTTTTATAATCCATATGTTTTTATCATCGCGTTTGTAGCGGACTGAGGCGTTATCCTCGACAGGATAAAATGTATAGATTGCTCCATCACAGTAACGGTGCATTTCAATATAATTACTCATGATTACATCACCAAAGTCAGACTCTTCGCTGCACGGGTAATGCCGGTATAAAGCCAGCGGGCTCTGTGTTCTCGAAAAGCAAAGGACTCATCAAATAAAGTAACAACATCCCATTGTGATCCTTGAGCTTTATGAACTGTTAAAGCATATCCATATTCAAATTCGTCAGTGCCTTTGCGTAAAGCATAAGGTATATCGACTTCAATTTGAGAGAAAAAATCAGGTAAAACAGCGACACGTTGAAATTTTCCTGCAGGCTCTTCTTCTGGCGATATCAGCAGGCGAATTTTTCCTTTTCTCAAAGCCCCGGCGCTTTTAACAGTAAACAATGCCCCATTGAGCAAACCTTTTTTGCGGTTATTTCTTAAACAGACAAGCTTCTCGCCAGCGACGGGAAAGTCATTTTTAAACCCTCGAAGATCACGCAATCGCGTATTATAGGACCTACGCGTTTTATTTAGCCCGACAAGAACTTGATCTGAATTCGTGACATAGGTCGGATCAAGATTTTTACGCAAAACAACACGCGTTTCGCCAAAGTCTCCAGGCTTTATTTCCTCTCCACTGCGCGCCATCATTGATAATCGAATTATGGGATCATCAGCCGCCTGACGATGAACCTGTGTCAACATAACATCAGGCTCACAATCCGTAAAAAAACCACCGCCTCTTATTGGAGGCAATTGCGCAGGATCGCCAAGAACAAGAACTTTTTTTCCAAATGACAGTAGGTCTCTCCCCAGCTCCTCATCCACCATAGAGCATTCATCAATAACGATGAGTTTTGCTGAAGAAACCACACTCTCATTATTTAAAACAAATGAGGGTTCTTCTGTGTCTGTATCAGTTGCGCGATAAATAAGACTATGAATTGTAGAAGCGTCTTTACAGCCCTTTGCGCGCATTACCAGCGCTGCTTTACCTGTATAAGCAGCAAACACGACGGTATCATTAACGTGTTCGACCAAATGCCGCGCCAACGTTGATTTGCCCGTGCCAGCAAAGCCAAATAAACGAAAAACCTGCTGAGTTGCAGAGGCTTCAAGCCAAGCAGCAACCATTTTCAGAGCTTTATCTTGTTCAGAGGTCCAGATCGTCATTCAATTTCTATTAATATTCATTATATGGAGGGGATTCGTTAATGTAATACATTGCGTCACAAGCAGACTATTTTTCTCCAGGCGTGTCGACGCCGATCCATTTTGTCTTTACCTGATCATAGTGTCGATCAACATCATATAGTTGAACATCTAAATTGATTTCATTAGCTGACAGCCGCCCAATTGCACCCAGCGCTGAATATGAAGCAACAACTCTATCTCTTTGCGCTGTAACTAAGGAGACACGCGCATTAAGCAAAGCTTGTTGCGCATTTAAAACATCTAGCGTCGTTCTTTGACCTACTTTAGCCTCTGCACGTGTTCCAGCCAGGGCGATTTCCGCCGCTTTGACTGCAGACATGCTGGAGATAATTGATGATTTCGCTGTATCAAGCAGGCCATAACTTGAAACAACACTGGCTCTGACGCTATCGCGTTGCAAATCCATATTTAATCGCGCCTGGCCCAGCTGCTCCTTAGCTTGCCTTATTGAGGCATATTCGGAACCTCCTTGATAGAGCGGAACATTAAGCTGTGCGCTTGTGCCAGCAAGAAAAGCGCGTGAACCTGGCAAGCCATTAAAATTATCGTAATTATTTGATACCTGCGCATTAATTGAAAAATTCGGCGCTAACGCAGCTTCCGCAACTTTAACAGCCATCTCTGCAGCATCAACTTGATGGATCGCCGCCTTGACGCCTGGATGTTCAACAATGGCTACTTCTATGGCTTCGTCCAGCGTGTGGGGCAAGAGAGGCTCAAGAGATCTGGCGGGCTCTAATTTATCTGGCTCATCTCCAATAATTTGACGATAGTTTGCAATACTGTTTTTCAATTGCGCTTGCGCCGAATAATATTCAGTTTTTGCTTGTGCTAAGGAACTTTGAGCCTGAGCAACATCCGTTCTAGTTACTTCACCAATATCAAAGCGATCCTGCGTGAGTTTTAATTGTTGCTCCAAAACGCCAATATTATTTTTTCTTAAATTTACTACAGCGGTATCGCGTAAAACATTCATATAAGCAGTTGCTCCATTTTGAAGGATTGCCTGCTCTGTGAGACGCATCGACGCTCTTGCTGCAAAAACCCCTGACTCAGCGCGTCGAACATTATTCGTCGTAGCCCCGCCATCAAACAGCGTTTGTGAAACATTCAATGTAGCTCCGCGCGGCTTGCCGACATAGCTTTCACCGAAATTCGTCTTCCGGCCTGCAGCATCGCCCTGACCGAAGGGAATATAGACATTGCCATATAATCCGCCGACATTTGCGCCAATCGATGCTTTCGGACGCATCCCGGCCAGGGCTTTGGGCGCCTCTTCATCTTGGGCGCGCACTTTTGATCGGCTTTGATTGAGGTCTGGATTGGCGTAATAGGCTCGCGCGAGCGCTGATTGCAGACTTTCTGAGCGACAATTGGCGGAAGCGACCGTTAAAAATAGGAGCGCCATTGCGCTTATTATAAAATAGCGACGTCGAGACGAGCAGATACGCGTCCAGACGACTCCTTTCATTCCACCTCCCCCTGCAAAACTCTAAGCCGACCTAAAGGCTAGGCCTGGCTTGAGCCCCAGTGATGGGAGAGAGGCATGGCGAACTGATGGCGTAAAAGAGTTTTCCCGATCTATTTCAACCTGAAACTGACCTGAAGCACATCAGTCTGGATTTTTAGAAGACAAAGTCAGAGTTTTTTTCAAACCCTTCTAAAACAGGCACATGAACGCTCAAAATGGGCAACGCGCCTTCCAGGCGACCCTTCACATGATCGAAACGCGCCAATTGTCTTCCCGCCCCTAATTCAGGGGTGGCGACCGCCATTATTCGGCCGCCTTGATTTAATTGTGAACAAAGGCTGGATAGGTCTTTCTCTACAGCGCCTTCAACGAGAATAATATCAAACGGCCCTAAATGAGGAGCGCCTCTTGAAAGCGCGCTGATCTCAACATGAATATTATTGAGACTTAAGCGTTTAAATGCGGTCTGCATTCGTTGCGCAATAAGAGTGTCATTCTCGACAACAACGATCTCTGAAACAAGACCAGAGAGTATCGCAGCGGAATAGCCCCCGCCACCAATGGATAATATCCGATCACCCTGCCGAGGAGTGGATCCTTGAATCATGCGGGCCAAGATAAGAGGCGGTAAGAGTGTCCGGCTGTGGCTGCCTGAGTTATTGATTTTAATGGCCAAGTCAGAATAAGCCAGCGAAACCTGATTCTCGGGAAGAAAATACTCACGCGGCATTGACAGAAAACAGTCAAGCAAGGGAACGTCGGTCACGTCGAATGGCCGGAGCTGACGATCGACCATGCGTGTTCTTAACGCTGAGATAGTTAGACTCTGCCCTGTTTCACGGGAGATCGGCGCGACCGCAATATCGGACATGCATGCCCCGGCGACGCATCCGCCGGCCTTCTATATTTGGGAAAGCCAACCATCAGTTGACGGGCGTCTTATAGTGAGCCGTTGCAACCTTGTCCACTCAGCTACCGAGACAGAACTGAAATTTTAAGTCATTTCCGCGCAGTTGAGTAGATGAGCCTAAGTCGCCGACTGCGCTAAGGAGCAAAAGAGTATTGTCTGGCGCGCTCCTCATTTTGGCCTGAGGCTTTTGTCCCCTCTGATGGTTTTTTACCCAGCCCTCAAACGAAAGGGGCAAATCAGCGTGAACATCTTTATAGTAACGACAAATAACAAGGTGCAAATAATTGATTTTATGTTAATTAGTTGGTTGGATAGAGTCGTTGAGCTTAATGCCGCCGTGGTGGATGGGGTTGGGCGTTTAATTTATGAAACTGCATAAGTAACAGGAGAGCGTCGTGGTAAGCGATACATCTTTTTCACCATCTCATACCCCAGGACGTGGAAAGATTTATTCATCTATCACTCAAACGATTGGCGATACGCCGATCGTCAGATTGGACAGGCTAAAAACGCTTAAAGCTGTTTCAGGAAATATTTTAGCTAAATTAGAATTCTTTAATCCGATTGGCAGCGTGAAGGATCGTATCGGCGTTAATATGATCGAAACGTTGGAAAAGACCGGTCAAATTAGCCCAGGGAAAAATATTTTAATTGAACCGACGTCTGGCAATACAGGAATCGCCCTTGCGTTTGTCGCTGCCGCGCGTGGATATGAACTTATTTTGGTCATGCCGGAATCCATGTCGCTCGAGCGCAGAAAAATGCTCGCTTTACTTGGAGCTGAACTCGTATTGACCCCTGCCGCTCAAGGCATGAAAGGCGCACTGGCTAAAGCGGCGGAAATAGCAGCCGAAACGCCTAATGCTGTCATTCCACAACAATTTGAAAATCAAGCAAATCCAGCAATACATAAAATTACGACTGCTGAAGAAATTTGGAATGATACCCAGGGCAAAATTGATTATTTTATTTCTGGCGTAGGCACTGGTGGAACCATTACTGGCGTTGGCCAGGTGCTTAAACAACATCGAGCTGATTTACGAATTATAGCAGTTGAGCCTGAAGACTCTGCAGTACTTTCGGGACGGCCGCCAGGTCCCCATAAGATTCAAGGCATAGGCGCTGGCTTTGTTCCGCCAATTCTTGATCGTAGCGTCATCGATGAAATCGTAACGATTGGCAATCAGACTGCAATAGATACGGCGCGATTGCTCGCGCGTGTCGAAGGTATTCCTGGAGGAATATCTTCAGGCGCAGCCGTCGCGGCTGCGTTGGAAATCGCTGCAAGACCTGAAACTGAGGGCAAAAATATTGTCGTGATTATTCCCTCTTTTGCTGAAAGATATCTCTCCACAGCCTTGTTTGAAGGACTGTGAAGCAGCATTAATTATCTTCAAGACACTGTTACAAATCAGTAAGACGGCCTCAAGGAATGAATACTGTCTTACTGACGATTTTTGATATAATGGCGGCCATATGCCCCTGAAATATAACCAACAGCAGTAATAACAAAATAAACCACGATTAAGAATCCACCTCGCTGGTTTGCTGAGGCTGCTTTTTCAAGTAATGCAGAAACTGCGCTTTCATCAATAAATTTGTCAGCAACAACGCCAAAAATTACTGCAGCAATTGGCACTGTCCAGGAAGGCAGTCGAAAATATCCCATTGCTGCGGATATGATAAATGCCGCCAATCCAAACATATGAACAAATTGAATGAAAATAGATTGCGATACGAGTGCAATGAAACGAATGAGTTTAACCATTTCTTACCCCTTACATTGATGGAAACCGAGGCTCAGCTACTCGGTAGATGATGCGTTAAGGCTTCAAGAACCGCCATGCGAACCGCTACGCCCATTTCAACCTGTTCTCGGATCAACGATCTCGCGCCATCGGCAACGTTTGAGTCGATTTCTATCCCGCGATTCATTGGACCTGGGTGCATAACGAGCGCGTCCGGCTTAGCGTAGCTCAGCTTTTCTTCATCTAAGCCAAAAAAATGAAAATATTCTCTGGCGCTTGGCGCCAGCGTTCCTGACATGCGCTCTTTTTGCAACCTCAGCATCATCACAACATCAGCCCCTTGAAGGCCGCGTTTCATATCGTGAAAGACTTTTACGCCAATCGTGCTGAAAGACTCTGGCGCGAGCGTTGACGGACCAATGACCCGCACATGAGCGCCTAACGTCGACAAGAGAATAATATTAGATCTCGCTACGCGCGAATGAAGTATGTCGCCACATATCGCAATTGTTAGCCCTTCAATGCGTTTTTTATTTCTTCGGATTGTAAGAGCGTCTAACAAAGCTTGTGTGGGATGTTCGTGAGAGCCGTCACCTGCGTTGACAACAGCACAATCAACTTTTTTAGCCAATAAATTGGCGGCGCCTGCCTGTGCGTGACGAACCACAATGATATCAGGCCGCATGGCGTTAAGCGTCATAGCCGTGTCGATGAGTGTTTCGCCTTTTGTTTCCGAAGATCTGGCGACGGACATATTCATAACATCCGCCCCAAGCCGTTTTCCGGCTAATTCAAAAGAGGCTTGAGTTCGGGTAGAGGCTTCATAAAATAAGTTTATTTGCGTTCTGCCGCTCAGAATGGACTGTTTTTTATTAATGCGCCGAGACACTTCAACAGCCTGATCCGCCATTTGGAGGAGCGTCTCAATGTCTATGCGAGATAAGCCCTCTATGCCGAGTAAATGTCTGTGAGCGAACATGCTTGGTCCAGAAGGCCTTTTTTAGTTTATTTCAAAAAGCTATGACGAGAGCGGCGTGGTTTGTCTAGACGGTTCGATTTGGCTTCTCGATAAACATGGAGCAGCCGATAAAATTCTCAATTAGAGATTTAGCCCACTCCATCGCGTCTTGCCATTATCCTTTAGGATCCCTATTCTCTCAGAGAGCCTCCGGGTGGAATTTTCTGCGCCGGAGATTTTAAATAACCCTATTATGCTCAAATTGAGCATATCTAAGGCGTGGACTGGAATATGGGCGTCCAGAATCTTTATCCTAAACCCAAAGGCGATGCGGCGTTTAATGCCTCGCTTTCCGCAAACATTACAACAGCGCGCCACTTTTCTGTTATTCCAAAACCAGATCTCAACTGGAATGCTGAGGTCGAGAGAGCGACCGCGCATCTCTATCCTAAAGTTGCCAAGGTTATTCCTGAGATTGAGTGGCCGATCTTTGCGCCCTACATAAAAGCGATCAACGAATTAAAAATTCAGAGAAATGCAGTAATTTTAGCTCACAATTATCAAACGCCTGAAATTTTTCATTGTGTCGCCGATTATGTCGGAGACAGTCTGCAGCTTGCTAAGCTCGCGGTTCAGTCATCTGCTGACGTCATTATTCAAGGCGGCGTTCATTTTATGGCTGAGACATCTAAGATTCTCAATCCATCAAAAGTCGTGCTTACGCCCGATACAGAAGCGGGATGCTCATTAGCAGCGTCCATTACCGCGTCAGATATCCGTTATTTGAGAAAAAAATATCCAGGCGTTCCAATCGTTGCTTATGTGAACACTTCTGCTGAAGTCAAAGCTGAAGTGGATATTTGCTGCACGTCTTCTAATGCAGTTCGAGTCGTTGAAAGTCTTGGCGCAAAACGAGTGATTTTGCTGCCAGATCGACATTTGGCGGATAATGTAGCCGCAGCGACAGATGTCGAGATCATACCTTGGAATGGCGCCTGTGAAGTCCATGAACGTTTTACAGCGGATGAAATTAACGCTTATCGATCAGATAACCCCGGCCTAACTGTAATTGCTCATCCAGAATGCCCTAAAGAAGTTGTAAAAGTGTCAGATTTTTCTGGCTCTACGGCAGCAATGATTGATTATGTAAAAAAGCAAAAACCAAAAAGCGTTCTTTTAGTTACAGAATGTTCAATGGCAGACAATGTTGCGGCTGAGACCGAGGGCACTGAATTTGTTCGCCCGTGCAATCTATGTCCACACATGAAACGCATAACCTTACCAAAAATACTTGATAGTCTACTCTATGGTAGAGATGAGATTTTTATTGATCCAATCATCGCAGAAAAAGCCAAAAGAAGCGTCCAACGCATGATTGACTTGGGCTAACATTGCCCATGGTTTTGCGCCTATCGAGGCTAGGATCAAAAAATATGTTGGTATATAAAAATATAATCACCAACATGAATCTCATTTATAAAAATATTCATGATATTGTCTGTAGAATTCCCGTGATTAATC
>OMIO01000132.1 GCA_900299115.1 Methylocystaceae bacterium
ACAAGAAGCCTCAACGATTGTTATTGCTTATGAGCCTGTGTGGGCGATTGGCACCGGCCTAACGCCGACACGCGAAGAAATTGCCGAAGTCCATGCGTTTGCGCGCGAAACCCTTAAGCGCCTCTATGGAGCGGCCGTTGGCGACCACATTCGCCTTCTCTATGGTGGTTCTGTGTCCCCGGCCAATGCAAAAGAAATTCTGAAACTAAAAAACGTCGACGGCGCGCTTGTCGGCGGCGCCTCGCTAAAAGCAGAGGATTTCATCACTATTGCTCGATCCTATCTTTGACGTTTCTCACTGGCTTGCTCCGCTATGGCGTCAACGTTATAAGCCGCTTGCTTAACTTTTAACTCCAACAGACAAGGCGATGCGCTACGATGGCGATCGAACGTACTTTTTCTATCATCAAACCAGATGCAACCAAGCGAAACATTACTGGTAAGGTCAATGCGATTATTGAAGGCGCTGGTCTTAGGATTGTTGCGCAAAAACGCATTCAGATGACCAAAGCGCAAGCTGAAACCTTCTACAGCGTGCATAAAGAGCGCCCTTTTTTCGGCGAGCTTGTTGACTTTATGATCTCTGCGCCGGTTGTGGTGCAGGTGTTAGAGGGCGAGGGCGCTATAGCGCGTTATCGTGAGGTCATGGGCGCGACAAATCCAGCCAATGCCGCTCCAGGGACGATACGCAAAGAATGCGCTTTAAGCGTTGGCGAAAATTCTGTTCATGGATCGGATGCCGCTGAAACCGCCGCGATAGAAATCGCTCAGTTCTTTTCAGGCAACGAAATTGTTGGCTGAGTAGTTTCAATAATGGCTAGGGTTAACCTAGCCATTATTTTAAATTTCAAAGCGCTTGATAGACAGTCCCTATAATAATTCTAAAGTTTTTAAGTTGCAGAAGTCTTTTTGACTTTCATTTTTTTACTGTCTTGACGTCCTATTGTCTCAGTCAAGCTGATCAAATCTGCGCGTTTATAGAAAGCCAGGAACTTTTAAAACCGAATTATTTTTCTCTTCAAAACCCAATACGCGGTTACCGTTAATCTGAAGAGTGTCGGAGGCGACAAGTTTTAAAACTGTTGGATAAAGAAGGTGTTCTTGTTCGAGAACGCGGGCGCCAAGCGTATCTGGCGTATCTGTATCCCATACGCAAATGGCAGCTTGAGCGATAATTGGGCCTTCATCCATTTCTGGCGCAACATAATGAACAGTGCAGCCATGGATTTTTACGCCATCAGCTAAGGCGCGTTCATGGGTGTTGAGGCCGCGATATGCGGGTAGGAGCGCTGGGTGTATGTTGATTAATTTATGACGCCAATTGTTGATGAACCAGGGCGTCAGTAAGCGCATGAAACCAGCGAGGCAAATTAAATCAATGTTATATTTTTCAAGAAGGATTTGGATCGCCCGTTCAAATTCTTCGCGACCGGCATAGATTTTATGATCTACCGCCGCGACAGCCACACCCGCTTTTTTTGCTTTCATCAAGCCAGGCGCGTCCGGCTTATTTGATAGCACAAGACTTATTTCTGCGGGATAATCGGGAGACCGAGCGGCCTCTATGAGCGCGTCCATATTTGATCCGCGGCCAGAGATAAGAATGGCTGTCCGCTTTTTTTTCACAATGCGAGCATCCCATTTGTAACAACGCGGTGTGAGCCTTCTTGGTCGATAATTTCGCCAAGTCGAATAGGTCGTTCGCCAACAGCGCTCAGGATCGTCTCGACTTCAGATGCGCCTTCGCTCGAGGCGATGACCACCATGCCAATTCCACAATTAAATGTACGAAGCATCTCAGTTTCACTTACGCCGCCAGTCGCTGCAAGCCACTGAAATACGGACAGACTCGGAAAGGCGTTAAGATCAATCCGGGCGCCAAGACCCTTTGGCAGCACGCGCGGGAGATTATCAGGAAAGCCGCCGCCCGTGATGTGAGCAAGTGCGCGAATATGTGTCGTGCGCCGTAAGGCCGCCAGTAGAGGTTTTACGTAAATTCGAGTTGGCTCCAAAAAGGCGCGGCCGAGCGTCATGTCTCTGGCGAAGGGAGCCGTGGCGTTCCAAGCCAATCCGGAGCGTTCAACAATTTTTCGAACCAGTGAAAATCCATTGGAATGAACGCCCGAGGAAGGAAGTCCCAATATGATATCGCCTTTATGCACCTCACGCGGCAATAATTTTGCGCGATCTACGGCGCCAACAGCAAAGCCTGCGAGGTCATAATCGCTTTTAGCGTATAGTCCGGGCATTTCAGCCGTTTCGCCGCCAAGCAAGGCGCAACCTGCCAAAAGGCAGCCGTCAGCGATGCTTTTGACAACGGCTGCAGCGACATTGGGCTCAAGTTTGCCCGTGGCGTAATAGTCCAGGAAGAAAAGAGGTTCCGCGCCTTGGACGATGAGGTCATTGACGCACATGGCGACAAGATCGACGCCGATGGTCGTATGTTGATTACACTCAATCGCAATTTTTACTTTAGTTCCGACGCCATCATTTGCGGCGACTAAAATTGGATCGGCGTAGCCAGCGGCCTTAAGATCAAAGACGCCCCCAAATCCGCCAATTTCACCATCTGCGCCAGAGCGTTGCGTTGCGCGGACGGCAGGGCGAATGAGATCTATCAGGCGATTGCCTGCGTCAATGTCTACGCCTGCATCTGAATAAGTTAGGCCCATAAAGCGTTCCGTCCCAGCCGAGATTAGTGTGAGAGCGTCAAATGTACCGCTGTAGATGTCCCGATGGCGCGAATACTGTCAAATAA
>OMIO01000133.1 GCA_900299115.1 Methylocystaceae bacterium
CCCGCGCCGCAATAATGATAGTCGTAAGTCAGATCAACTGCTTCGCCTACCAGCGAAATCTTGAAATTTCCCGCAAGCCATCTTTTGCGAATGCGCGCATTAAGCACAGGCGACTCTTTGCGTGGATTTGAACCAATGATCAAAAGACCATCCGCTTCCTCTATGCCCGCGATAGTGGCGTTGAAGAGATAAGCCGCTCGACCAGCTTTTGCGTCTAGCTTTGCGCCATCTTGCCGGCAATCTAGATGCGGCGTTCCAAGCTGTTCGGCTAATAATTTAAGCGCAAAGATTTCTTCTGCAGCTGCAAGGTCGCCAACCAAAGCGCCAATGCGCGCAGCTGGAGTTGCTTTTGTTTTAGCGGCGACAAGCGAGAGAGCCTCAGACCAACTCGCCGGACGCAACCGGCCATTCTCCCGAACATAAGGACGGTCAAGACGCTGGGCTTTCAACCCATCAACGATTTGTCGCGTTTTGTCGGAGATCCATTCTTCATTCACCAAATCATTAACGCGCGGCAAGATCCGAATAACTTCCCGGCCGCGAGAGTCGACGCGAATATTGGAGCCTAACGCGTCCATCACATCGATTGTCTCAGTCTTTTGATATTCCCAAGGCCGGGCGCGAAAATTCTGCGGCTTAGGCAGTAGCGCGCCGACTGGGCATAGGTCTGCAACATTGCCCTGCAATTCAGAAGTCATCGCGCCTTCAAGATAGGTCGTGATTTCCATATCTTCGCCACGACCTATTGCGCCCATATCGCTGGTGCCGGCGACTTCCGCCGTAAAGCGCACGCAGCGCGTGCAATGAATGCATCGCGTCATCTCAGTCTTAACGAGCGGTCCAATAAATTTATCTTCTACAGCGCGTTTATTCTCATGATAGCGTGAGGAGTCTCCACCAAAGACCAGCGCTTGATCTTGCAGATCGCACTCGCCGCCTTGATCGCAGATCGGGCAATCAAGCGGATGATTGAGCAATAAAAACTCCATCACGCCTTCACGCGCTTTTTTCACCATCGGCGACTTGGTAAAGACTTCTGGCGGGGCGCCGTTTGGACCGGGACGCAGATCTTTTACCGACATGGCGCAGGACGCTTGTGGTTTTGGCGGCCCGCCCTTCACCTCAACAAGACACATGCGGCAGTTGCCGGCGATAGATAGGCGTTCATGGTAGCAAAAGCGCGGCACTTCTGCGCCCGCTTCTTCGCAAGCCTGTAGAAGAGTGAACTCCCCAGGCACATCTACTTCCACGCCATCGACGAGGATTTTAGTCACTTTTGTGTCTCCGCAGTGTCGCCGCTACGTTGCATCATTTTATGTGTCATTCCGCCGCCACACGTACGGGATCGGAATGCGGATTGGCGGTATATTGATCGATCCGTTGTTCAATCACATCACGAAAATGCGTAATTAATCCCTGCACAGGCCAGGCAGCGGCATCGCCGAGAGCGCAAATCGTATGGCCCTCAATTTGTTTTGATACGTCAAACAACATATCAATTTCTTTTTTCTGAGCGCGCCCTTCGACCATCCGCTGCATAACGCGCCACATCCACCCCGTACCCTCCCGGCAAGGCGTACATTGGCCACAGCTTTCATGCTTGTAAAAATACGATAGCCGCGCAATCGCGCGTATGATGTCCGTGGACTTGTCCATAACAATAACAGCGGCGGTTCCCAGTCCCGAACCCAATTTTGACAAGCTATCAAAATCCATTGGACAATCGATTATCTCATGCGCAGGCAAACATCTTACAGACGATCCGCCTGGTATAACCGCTAGCAAATTATCCCAACCGCCACGCACGCCGCCGCAATGCGCATCGATCAGCTCACGAAATGAAATCGACATCGCTTCTTCGATATTGCACGGGGTATTTACATGGCCGGAAATGCAAAACAATTTTGTGCCGGCATTGTTAGGACGACCAATGCCGGCAAACCAAGCTGCGCCACGACGCAATATCGTTGGCACTACTGCGATTGACTCAACATTATTCACTGTCGTCGGGCAGCCATAAAGTCCGACATTCGCTGGGAATGGCGGCTTAAGACGCGGCATGCCTTTCTTACCCTCGAGGCTTTCAATCAGCGCGGTCTCTTCACCACAAATATAAGCTCCAGCTCCATGATGAACGTAGAGGTCGAATGGATAGCCGTGACTATTATTTTTGCCGATTAGATTTGCGGCATAAGCTTCATCGACTGCAGCTTGTAATGCTTCGCGCTCTGCAATGAATTCTCCGCGCACATAAATATAGCACGCATGTGCGCCCATAGCGAAGCTGGCGATCATAGCGCCTTCAACCAGAGTATGCGGATCATTGCGCATGATCTCGCGATCTTTGCAGGTGCCCGGCTCAGACTCATCCGCGTTGATCACAAGATAGTGCGGGCGCTGCGGATCAATTTCCTTTGGCATGAAGGACCATTTCATGCCCGTCGAGAAGCCGGCGCCGCCACGCCCGCGAAGGCCAGAAGCCTTAACTTCTTCAATGATCTTCTCTCGGCCAAGCGCCAAGAGAGCTTTCGTATTGTCCCATTGCCCACGTTTTTTCGCTCCGCTCAGTGAGCGATCGCCGAGGCCATAAAGATTTGTGAAAATACGATCTGAATCGGAGAGCATTGTTCTTTCTTTCCCCCCGCTTACTTCGCGCCGTAAAGCGACGTGAGACTTGTTAATTTACCCGCTGGCTCAGAGGACACCCGCCCTGTTTGAGATCCTACTTTGACAGCGCGACCTGCAGCTAGATCGTCAAGCAGTTTCTCAAAATTCTGCGGCGTAAGATCTTCATAGAAATCATCATTGATCTGCACCATCGGCGCATTACAACATGCGCCAAGACACTCAACTTCAAGCCAGGAGAATAAGCCGTCTGCAGTTACTTTGCGTTGTGGACCAACGCGACGTTCAAGGACTTTGATTAAATCATCGGAACCACACAACATGCACGGCGTAGTTCCGCATAGTTGGATATAATATTTTCCAACCGGCTCTAGATTAAACATTGTGTAGAAGGTCGCCACTTCCAAAACGCGTATTTTTGGCATTCCGAGAATTTCGGCGACCTTTTCAATTGCCTTTTGCGGCAACCAATAATTATTTTGTTTTTGCGCCTGCCATAAAGCAGGCACAACAGCAGAGGCCTGGCGTCCGTCAGGATATTTGGCGATTTGCTTATCAAGCCAAGCTTTATTCTCTGGCGTAAAATCGAAACTATCGGGCTGGTTTTCAGCTAAACGACGCACTGACATTAGCGATCAACCTCCCCAAAGACGATATCCAGCGATCCTAGGATGGCCGAGACGTCGGCAAGCATGTGATCCTTACAAAGAAAATCCATCGCCGAGAGATGCGCAAAACCTGGTGCGCGAATTTTGCACCGATAGGGTTTGTCGCCGCCATCAGATACAAGATAGACGCCAAATTCACCCTTTGGCGCTTCGACTGCCGCATAGACTTCGCCTGCTGGCACGTGAAAGCCTTCCGTGAAAAGCTTAAAGTGGTGAATTAACGCTTCCATCGACCGCTTCATTTCTGGTCGCGTCGGCTGTGTGATTTTGTGATTTTGCGTCAAGACAGGTCCACGACCATCCGCGCGCAAAAGCTTCTCGACGCATTGACGCATGATCGATGTGGATTGACGCATTTCCTCCATTCTAATGACAGCGCGATCATAACAATCGCCATGTTTGCCAATCGGAATATCGAAATCCATCTCTTCATAACATTCGTAGGGTTGCGATTTACGCAAATCCCATGCTGCTCCTGACCCGCGCACCATGACGCCGGAAAATCCCCATTTCCATGCGTCTTCCAATGAGATCACGCCAATATCAACATTGCGTTGCTTAAAAATTCTATTGCCAATGAAGAGCTCTTCTAGGTCGTCGCAGACTTTCAAAAAAGGATCGCAAAACGCGCCAATATCTTCAACCAATTGATCTGGAAGATCGCGTCCAACGCCGCCGGGACGAAAATAATTGGCGTGCATGCGCGCGCCACAAGCGCGCTCATAAATCACCATCAGCTTCTCACGCTCCTCATATCCCCATAGAGGCGGCGTCAATGCGCCAACGTCCATTGCTTGCGACGTCACATTAAGAAGGTGGGAAAGCAGGCGGCCAATTTCTGCGTAGAGGACCCGAATAAGTTGGGCGCGGCGAGGAACTTGAACGCTGAGCAATCGTTCTATGGCGATGCAGAAAGCATGCTCCTGATTCATCGGCGCGCAATAGTCTAGCCGATCAAAATAAGGAACATTTTGTAAATAAGTCCGCGACTCCATAAGCTTTTCAGTGCCGCGATGAAGAAAGCCAATATGCGGGTCGACCCGCTCGACAACTTCGCCGTCAAGCTCAAGAATTAGTCGCAACACGCCATGAGCCGCAGGATGTTGCGGACCAAAGTTAATATTGAAATTACGCTGGCCCTGTGGGGCTGCCGGAAGTTCGTTCATTGGTGACGCGCTCACTTACTCGCCTTCTCATCGCCAGGAAGATCGTAGGAAACCGCTTCCCAGGGCGATAGGAAATCGAAATTGCGATATTCTTGCGTTAGCTTTACTGGTTCATAAACAACGCGCTTTTGTTCGTCGTCGTAGCGCACTTCAACAAAACCGCTCATTGGAAAGTCTTTGCGCAACGGGTGACCGTCAAAACCATAATCCGTCATAATGCGACGAAGATCTGGATGATGAGAAAAGATAACGCCGAACAGATCGTAAGTTTCACGCTCATACCAGTCTGCGCCTGGAAATAGCTCAACGAGTGAAGCGACCGGCGTTTCTTCAGAAGCGCTCGTCTTAATGCGAATGCGGCGATTATGCTTTGGCGATTGCAAATGGGCGACAACGTCAAAACGTTCTGCGCGTTCTGGATAATCGGCAGCGGTCACATCAATAAAATTAATAAAGTCACAGTCTGCAGCTTTTTGTAAATATGCTGCAGTATCGCGCCAACGCTCGCGCGCAATTGTCAGTGTCAATTCGCCAAAGGCGACTTTCACATCCGTGACTGCGCCTGGGAGCGCATCGCTGATCCGAGCGCCGAGCGCTTCGAGTTCCCCACTCATTCACTATCCCTTTGCAAAGCTACTTTGCAGCAAGCGTTTTAATTGACTTAACGCTCGATTGTGCCGGTTCGCCGGATTTTCTTTTGTAACATCAACATTCCATAAACCAGCGCTTCGGCGGAAGGCGGGCAGCCAGGAACATAAATATCAACCGGAATGACGCGATCGCAGCCACGCACGACTGAATATGAATAGTGGTAGTAACCACCGCCATTCGCGCAAGAGCCCATTGAGATGACGTAACGCGGCTCCGGCATTTGATCATAGACTTTGCGCAAAGCAGGAGCCATTTTATTGGTCAATGTGCCAGCGATAATGATGCAATCAGATTGGCGTGGAGAAGCGCGCGGGGCAAAACCAAAACGCTCAAGATCGTAGCGCGGCATTGCCGCTTGAATCATTTCAACAGCGCAGCACGCAAGACCAAAAGTCATCCACATCAGCGAGCCGGTTCGCGCCCAATTGATGACGTCGTCCGTGGCCGTGACAAAGAACCCCTTGTCCGCAAGCTCGTTATTTATTTCAAGAAAAAACGGATCATCCGAGCCGACCGGCTTGCCGGTGCGTGGATCAATCAACCCCGTTGCCTGCGGCGCAACGAGCGCGCCGCCTTGATTGGCGATCAATCCCATTCTAGCGCTCCCTTACGCCATAAATAGACAAAGCCTATCGCAAGCTCCCCTAGAAAAATCATCATGCCCCAAAAACCAAACAATCCGACTTCTTTGAATGCGACGGCCCATGGAAACAAAAACGCGACTTCCAAATCGAAAATGATGAACAACAACGACACAAGATAAAAACGCACATCGAACTTCATGCGCGAGTCGTTGAAGGGATTAAAGCCGCACTCATAGGCTGAGAGCTTTTCTGGATCGGGCGCTTTAAAAGCAAGGAGAAACGGCGCAACAAGTAATGCGCCAGAGATAATCGCTGACAGGGCGATGAAGATAATAATTGGCAGATAATGTTCAAGCAGCATCGGCATGGGTCGTCTCCGGTCACTCCGACGATTTACGCGGCGGGGGCCGCGGTCGTAAAACCGCATTTATTGGAATGGCTCCAAGCCGCGCGTTCCGTAACAAAGGCGCCTTGCCAAAGCAAGAGACAAGCCGGTTATTCGATGGTCTTTGACGAATTTATAACCAGAGTTCGCTCGCCAGACCGAATTGGCGCGTATTAAGAAACGCAGGAAAGCAAAAGCGCCGCCGCGCGGAAGTCGCCATATCTCTTTTCCCGCCGCGCCAGGGCCTCGCGATCCTCGCCCCACACACCCATTTGAAAATCCTCGTCAAGATTGGCTGCGGTCCAAGCAGCCTCAACGGACAGGAAGTCATGCGCCAGGGCCAAGGCCAAGGCCAAAGAACCGCTCAATGCGGTCAACTCATACATTGCCGTCAGCCGAAATGGGGTGAATGCGTCAGATTTAGCAACGCTTCGCACCGCCAAATTGAGAGCCGTGAGCGCCTCAGAGCTTTGATTGACAAAGGCTACGCCCGCGCCCAGGCTCAGCCGAGCGCCAAGTCGATCTTTAAGAAAAGCCAAGATAGGGTCCCAGCTAGCCGCTTGGCGGCTGGCTAAGCTTTCCGGCTCCTCAACGCGATAACAAATCAGGTCTGAGGCGGCGTAACGCATCAGCTCCGCCTCAACCGCCGCCATCTGTAACGTCACCCCATCTAGCGCCGTGTTGATCAACCGGGTTAGGGGCATAGCGGCGGGATTAATCGTGGATGTCTGCGCCGACCATTCAAGCGCCAAATGCTCAGCCAACAAGCGATTTGGCGCGATCACGCGTTGTTTTTTCGGGGTATAAACGGGACGCGCATCAAGCAAAATCCCAAAACCATGGGCGGTTTCCTCAATACTCACCTCAGCGTAAAAACGCTTAGGCAAAGGCCGAGCGGGCCCACGCGCCGAAATCTGCGGATCCCGCTCGCCTCCTTGAGCAAATAAATCAGCCTCTAAGCCAGACACCGGATTAGACACAGCTCTTCCTTTGCGCACACAACTTAAGCGTCTGGCGCGCTATCAATTGGATCATCGCGATCAATGTCGAACCCAAAGAGATCCCATGTTTTTTTCATATGCTCCGGCAACGGCGCAGTCACGTCCAACACGCCGCCTTTAGGATGGGGCAAAACTAAGCGGCGCGCTAAAAGGTGAAGTTTACGCTCCAATTGTTCTGGCAAGGCGCGTAGCGGATCACGACGCCGCACATCATCTTGCGGTCGATGCCCATATTTTGGATCGCCAAAAATTGGATGGCCAATCGCTTCTGCATGCGCCCGCAATTGATGCGTGCGCCCCGTCAGCGGCCTCATCGACAACCAAGCGCACCGCGGCGCGCTCTTATCGACCGTTGCATAATAGGTTAATGAATGTTGCGCATCCGCCTCGCCATGTTTGGCGACCCGCATCCGTTCCAAATCACGGCCGCCGCCACGGCTTTGTTCCATGCCAGGGCCTTTGGACAAATATAAGGATACACGGCCTTGCGTTGGCTTAGGCGCGCCTTCAACTAAAGCCCAATAGGTTTTTTTTGCCTGTCTTGATCGAAAGATTTCGCCCAGATCCGCCGCCATGCGACGACTTTTAGCAATCAACAAAACCCCAGAAGTGTCGCGATCAAGACGATGCACCAATACTGGCCGGTTAAAGCTTGATCCCATGGCCTCAAGCATTCCATCTATATGAACTTTTGTCCCAGATCCCCCCTGTACCGCCAATCCAAACGGCTTATTGAGAACAAGCACATCCTTATCCTCGAATAAGGTCATGGCTTGGAGCGCGCGCGCTTCTTCTTGTGTTTGCCGCCTCACCGTCGGCGCAGCAGGCGCATCGATCTTGAGAGGCGGCACCCGAATTTTTTGACCTGCTTCTAAACGCGTTGAGGTTTCAACGCGTTTGCCATCGACGCGCACTTCGCCTTTTCGACAGATTTTTGCCAAATGCGAGAGAGCGAGCGAGGGATAATGTCGCTTAAACCAACGATCGACCCTAATGCCCGCCTCATCTTCACTGACAACCCCACTTGTCACGCCTTGAGCGCTCGCGGCTAGTTGATGTGAAGCAGCGGCTGTTTGAGGCGTGAGGGTCATTTTGATGCCAATCCTTTAGGGTGGCGCATTGGATGTTAAAAATCGCAAGCCTTTATCAACTATCCCTTGGATCCTGTCGATGACTTTCGGTTTGCTGCGTTGATGGAGGTTAAAAAAAACGACAAGGCTATAATCTGCAAGAAAGACGACTTGGAAGCCAAAGCCGCCTCGGTTAATAGTCAGGGACAACGCCCAAGGATACACTATGTCTCAGCGCTCCAATGAAGCTGCGTTATTTGATCGCGCTACACTCGACGCGCGGATTGTTTTCGTTTCAGCAGTCTTCCTTTTAGCTTTTGCTTTTATGGCGCTTTTGGATCGCGTCGGCGCGCCGATCAGATTTGTTGGCGCAGCCACGCCATGGTTCACCGTCACAGCGCTCGCGACATTGGGTTTTCTCCTCCACTCCACCCGCGTCTCGGCTTATTACACCGCCGATCGCTGTGTGCCTGGCGCCTATGCGGGCTTTGCCGGCGCATCGCTCATGATTGCGCTGTCATTGCCCTTTTCTGCCCGAATTGCAGGACATTCTTGGATGGTCGGGGTGATCGCTGGAGTTATAATCGGGATGGCGACGGCGACACTGTATCTTGGTCCCATTTTGAGAAAAACTGGCGCTTATTCGATTTCCGGGTTGTTTGTCGCTCGATTTAAAAATCAAAAAATCAGACAAGCCTTAGTCGCCGCCGTTGCCATTCCTTCGGCTCTGTTAGCCATGGCTGGAAATCTCATTGCAGTGGAAGCTCTAGCGGATCTCACAGGCGCCTCACGTCCGTTTTCTGCTTTCGCAATCGGAGCCGCTAGCTTGTTTATTGCAGGGCCTGGAGGACTATCTGGAGTGATTTGGGCAAGCGCTGCGGCTGGCGGCGTCGCACTATTGGGGTTTGGTTGGCCAATCGCCGCTCTAGAGTTTCAAGGGAACCTCCCTGTCGGCCTATTGGGCGGCGGCGCTGGCTGGAATGAAGCCGGAGAATTGCTGACAAACTGGCAAATCATGCCTCCTAATCTGCTTTTTGGCGTAGAATTCAGCGTAACAGTCGCTATGGCCCTTGGCGTTGCAGCTTTAGCTCCGCTGCTCGCCCCCGCTGTCACAACCGCCAATGTCGCCGCCGCCCGTCGCAGCGGCGTCGCCGCCATGCTTTGGTCTGGCGTTTTTATCCTACTCATTTCTTCTGTGATGGCCTCAGCCGCGATCACTTTCGCCAATAGCGTAAAAGAGCGCCCCTCTGAGCAACTCCCGGCTGCGGTGTATGCAGCAAGCGCTAAGGGCTTGATCACGATTTGTAACGACTATGTGGATGGTCCGCTGCAAGCCCAAAAAGCCTGTCTAGATCAGCAGATTAAGCCTGGAACGCCTCTTAAGCCGCAAAATGTTCGGCCTGTAGATAGCAGCTTCCTCATTGGCATTCTGCCAGAATTAACGGGCTTGGGTTCAGCCGCTTCCGGATTGCTTGCAGCCGCCGTGGTTGGCCTGGGGTTGTCATTAGCGTCAATGGGTCTTCAAGGCTGCGGAGCAGCTCTAGGGCATGACGCGCTTTATCATCTGCGCGGCGACGTTGATTTGAGTAGTCGACGCCTTGCCATCACCCGCCTAGTGCTGATCGTGGTTTCTGCCCTTGCTTATGTTGTCAGCGTCTTAAACATCTTTGCCGCTGGCGAATTAGTCGCCATGGCGCTGGCGATTTCCGCAGCCTGCGTCGCTCCCTCACTCATCCTCATCTTTTGGTCTCGCGCCGGCAGCCAAGAAGCGCTGATTGCGCTTATTGGCGGTTTGATTGGCTTATCGACAACGCTTTTCCTGGCTGAAGCCCGCCGTCGAATTGATATATACGCCCTTACCGGTCTGGCTGGCGCTACGCTTGGACTTGCCGCCGCCTTTGTTTCTGGCCTCAACTCATCAAAACGCGATCCAGACGCTGAGGCCTTCGTTAAAAATATCCACGAAGATGAGGACCATGTTGTTGCCCTTGAATAAGGCGACTGTCGCGGTCAGGCCCTCTATCGTTCCGCGGGAATTCTGCTATAAACCCGCCTGCACAGCCCATGCTCTGGGCTGGCTTCGCTTTTGAGCGACCTCGCTGGACGACATCCCGGCACGGGCCCTTAAATGCGGACGACCCCTAGAAACAAGGATCATCGATGTCGATTACCCCAGAGCGCAAACAAGCGCTAATCAAAGATTATTCAACCAAAGCCAATGATACAGGTTCGCCCGAGGTGCAAGTCGCCATTCTCACTGAGCGGATCTCTAATCTAACAGAGCATTTCAAGTCGCATGTGAAGGATAATCACTCACGCCGCGGTTTGCTCAAACTCGTCTCACAACGCCGCCAATTGCTAGATTATGTAAAATCGCGTGATGAAGCGCGATATAAAACGCTAATCGAGCGTCTTGGCATCCGTCGCTAATCAAATTTTTCGAGAGCGGCGTGACGAAACGCCCCGCTCTCGTTTTTTAAACTGCGTGGCTATTCTGGCGCGCATCACAAAAGACCAGCGCTCAAATCATGGCAGGATCGCCAGACGCTGCGTGGACGTTTCAGTGCGGCCCTCAACGCGCAGCTTCTCGCTATCTTGCTCATGATGCGCCGCTGGCGATTATCAGAGAAAGATCACGAATGTTTCAAATTCATCGGGAAGAAATCGATTGGGCCGGTCGTAAGCTTATACTCGAAACGGGTAAAGTTGCACGGCAAGCCGATGGCGCCGTCATGGCCAGCTGGGGCGAAACGACAGTGCTCGCGACTGTTGTTTCTGCTAAAGCGGCAAAGCCTGGTCAGGATTTCTTTCCCCTAACAGTCAATTATCAAGAAAAGGCATTCGCAGCGGGTCGAATCCCTGGCGGCTATTTCAAAAGAGAAGGTAGGCCGTCTGAACGCGAAACGCTTGTTTCGCGCTTGATTGATCGCCCTATTCGCCCGCTTTTTCCTGACGGTTATCGTAATGATACACAAGTCATCGTTACTGTTTTATCGCATGATCTCGAGAACGATCCTGATATTTTGGCGATGGTTGCCGCCTCAACTGCCCTTACGCTCTCGGGCGTTCCCTTTATGGGACCCGTTGGCGGCGCCCGCGTTGGCCTCATCAATGGGACTTTAAAATTAAATCCGACAATAGAAGAGATGAAACTCTCTGAGCTCGACCTTGTTGTCGCAGGCACTCAAGATGCTGTGCTGATGGTCGAGTCTGAAGCAAAAGAGCTTTCAGAACAAATGATGCTTGAAGCTGTGATGACAGGCCATCGTGGTTTTCAGCCTGTCATTGACGCTATTATTCGACTTGCAGAACGCGCTGCGAAAGATCCACGCGATCTCGTCATCCCCGATTTGACGGAAGTCTCCGCAGCCGTTGCACAAATTGCTGAAGCTGAATTACGCGAAGCATATAAAATCACTGTTAAGCAAGATCGTTATGCCGCAGTTGACGCTGTCAAATCCAAAGTAACTGCAGCGCTCTTTCCTGAAGGGGCAGAACCAAAATTTAGTAAGGAAAGCGTTGGCGAAGTTTTCAAAGAGCTCCAAGCTAAAGTTGTGCGTTGGAATGTGCTCGACACTGGCGTGCGGATAGATGGCCGCGATGTCAAAACAGTGCGCCCGATTGTTGCTGACGTCGGCGTCTTGCCGCGCACTCACGGCTCGGCGCTTTTCACCCGCGGCGAAACACAAGCGCTCGTCGTAGCGACGCTTGGCACTGGCGAAGACGAGCAATTTGTCGACTCGCTTGAGGGCACATATAAAGAACGTTTCTTACTCCATTATAATTTCCCTCCCTTCTCGGTTGGTGAAACCGGTCGCATGGGATCGCCGGGCCGTCGCGAAATTGGCCACGGGAAACTTGCCTGGCGCGCAATTAGACCCATGCTGCCCGCTGCGGGTGAATTTCCATACACATTACGAGTTGTTTCTGAGATCACAGAGTCCAATGGCTCCTCATCAATGGCGACTGTGTGCGGCACTTCTCTTGCGCTGATGGATGCTGGCGTGCCGATTAAGGCGCCGACAGCCGGCATCGCTATGGGACTCATTCTTGAAGGAGAGCGCTTTGCCGTCCTGTCAGATATCCTTGGCGATGAGGATCATCTGGGCGACATGGACTTTAAAGTCGCGGGCACAGCCAATGGCGTGACCTCGCTACAAATGGATATTAAGATTGCAGGCATAACTGAGGAAATCATGCGTGTTGCTCTAGCGCAGGCGCGCGATGGGCGACTTCATATCCTCAACGAGATGTCGAAAGCCATTACCTCATCTCGCGCTGAGCTTGGTGAATTTGCGCCGCGAATTGAAACGTTGAAAATCCCAACAGATAAAATCCGTGACGTGATTGGATCAGGCGGAAAAGTTATTCGCGAGATCGTCGAAAAGACGGGTGCAAAAATCAATATTGAGGATGATGGCACAGTTAAAGTCGCCTCCTCTGACGGCAACTCTATTAAAGCCGCCATCAACTGGATTAAATCGATCGCCTCTGACCCAGAAGTTGGCGCAATCTATGAAGGAACAGTTGTTAAAACTGCTGACTTCGGCGCCTTCGTCAATTTCTTTGGCGCAAAGGATGGTCTGGTCCATATCTCTCAACTCGCAAAACAACGCGTGAATAAAACAACAGATATCGTCAAGGAAGGCGACCGCGTAAAAGTAAAACTTCTTGGCTTTGATGATCGCGGCAAAGTGCGCCTATCTATGCGCGTTGTCGATCAAGAAACGGGTGAAGATCTAGAGGCCAAAGAAAAGGCTGAGCTCGCAGGTGGCGCAGAAGCTTAAACTCTTAGCCTTGCAAAACGAACTCATAAGTCGCCAGGTTCACTCTGGCGACTTTTTTTTGCTCAAAACTTTACGTAACAAGACCCATAGCAGCAGCCCATTAAAAAAATAAATTACTGTAAAATTTGTTTTATCTCTTCATCAAGTAAACTACTGATGATTTCATCAATTTTGCCTTGGCTTAACCAAATTAAAAAACAACGAATAATTTTCCCTGGATATAAGGATTGAACGGCCGCGCGGTAGAGCGCGATCTGATGTAGATGTTTTTTTGCGGAAGCATCTAAGGTGCGGTCGGT
Source organism: Methylocystaceae bacterium (assembly GCA_900299115.1). GTDB lineage: Bacteria > Pseudomonadota > Alphaproteobacteria > Rhizobiales > Beijerinckiaceae > Methylocystis. Next base: position 13,237 of record OMIO01000133.1, read on the forward strand.
TTTAAAATCTGCAATCCATATTTCATTTTCTACTTGCGCCAATCGATCAATTCTACCCCGCACGACTTTTCCTGGGGCGAGCGTTGCTATCACATCCACTTCGGCCAATGAACTCTCACCAAAAAGCTCCCGCGCTTCAGGGTTCTCAAGTAACTCTAACACAGAGCATAAAATCTCTGTCTGTTTATCAATATCTAGAGCGCTATCACGGCGCTCTAGGATTTTTTCTCCATGGGCCTGTCGGCGCTCTTTTGGAATATCAGGCAAATATTGTAAGAGTTCATGCGTTAATTGACCAATTAGTAAAGCGCTTTTACGCCCTTCATCCAATGCGCTGATCTTCAGCCCATCTAGATTTTCAGATCTTGAGGGATGAAGCGTTTGATTTTTTTTATCCTCTTGAGCAGGCGACGTAAGCGCAAATTTAGGAATTATTCCTTGTTTATGCGCCAATATTTCTTGTCCTAAGATCTCTTGCCGTGGGATTTCACCAAAGCAAAGTGTCTGTTGGTCTTCTTGAAGGAGATCTCTGCGCTCGACACACAGTGGGGAAAGAGCAGAGAGAAGAGATAAATACCAACACCCTTCCGCAGGACCATTACGTCCATGAAAGCCAGATATATATAAACGCTCTTCTGCGCGCGTAAGCGCAACATAAAGAAGACGTTGATGTTCCGCACGCTCAGCCAGACGATAA
>OMIO01000134.1 GCA_900299115.1 Methylocystaceae bacterium
CCTAACGGACCCATTAAGCTGCGTTTAGCAGAAATCGATTGAGATCAATCTTCTAAGCTCTAAGCTGCAAGGCTTAACGGCCCAACCCGCCCTCTCCCCATGCAGCCTTACTCCTCCGCCTTCAAAGCCATCCGAATCGATCAGGGCCCCGAGGGACATCGCGCGGCTTATGTCGATATGACGGAAGAAGAGCTGATGTCGGGCGATGTCGATATTGATGTTTCCCATTCAGCGATAAATTTCAAAGATGGGCTCGCCATTACGGGCGCGCGACCCGTTATCCGTCGCTATCCAATGATCCCAGGCGTTGACCTAGCGGGACGGGTCACGCGGTCGAAGCACGACAGTTTTGTGCCCGGCGATATCGTCGTAGCGACTGGCTGCGGCCTCGGTGAAGCGCACTTTGGGGGCTTTGCTCAAAAAGCCCGTCTCAATGCGGATTGGTTGGTGAAACTGCCAAAAAGTCTAACGCCGGCGCTAGCGATGACGATCGGCACCGCCGGCCTTACTGCTGCGCTCTGCGTCCTCGCCCTGGAGCGCTATGGCCTGTCGCCCGAAAACGGTCCGGCTGTTGTAACAGGCGCATCGGGCGGCGTTGGCTCTTTCGCCGTCGCTTTGCTTGCTCAAAGCGGTTGGCGTGTCACTGCGGTCACCGGTAGAGGGCAGGAAGCCGACTATCTTCGTGCGCTCGGAGCGCAAGATATTTTATCTCGAGACGCGCTCACGATCCCAGGAAAATTGCTGCAGTCACAAAATTTTGCTGCAGGAATTGATACTGTTGGCGGGCAGACTCTGGCCAATCTTCTTGCGCAAACACAATTTGACGGCGCGATCGCCGCTTGCGGCAATGTGGGCGGAATGGAGTTGCCGACAAGCGTCGCTCCCTTCATTCTTCGCGGCGTGGCGTTACTAGGCGTTGAAAGCGTTAGACCAAGAATTGCGCTGCGCCAGCAGGCTTGGGCGCGACTGGCTAACGACCTAGACATCCATGCGCTTGAGGCGATGACAGAAATCATCCCCTTCTCTCAAGCGCTTGATCGGGCGAAAACAATCATCAAGGGCGCCATTCGGGGTCGAATTGTGATTGAAATGCCCTAGAGCGATGAGCGAATTGTCGCAATGGCGGCATCTTTCTCGACATTAAGAGCCGTCTCAGCTCTAATAGCTTTAACGGCCCCCGCAGGGCCGATTGTTTTTACTTAAATTATTCATCCACATTCAAGGAACAAAATATGAGCTCGGCATTCACGAAAGAGCAAGACGACAATAATCCCCGCGAAGATTTACCTGATCGCCCAATTAGTTCGCATCGTAACCTTGTTACGCCTGAAGGGCTTCAACAAATCGAAGCGCATCTTTCAAGACTGCACAAGGAACTCGAGAGCGCGACGATAAAAGATGATGCGCATGCGCTCGCTGTCGCGCAGAGAGATTTACGCTATTGGACAGCAAGGCGCGCAAGCGCCGAAGTTATTTCAGCCATATCGGATCATAGCCAAATACGTTTTGGCCACCACGTTGTCGTAGAGCTCCAGGGCGGCGAAAAACGCAGCTTTAAATTGGTCGGAGAAGATGAAGGAGACCCTAGTCTGGGACTTATCCCTTATGTCGCTCCTCTTGCTCAAGCCTTATTGGGCAAAAGCGTTGGCGACAAAGTTGAAGTTATTCATCATAGCGCAAAGATCATTGAGATTAGCGCGAACTAATACGCGCCTCTCCGAGCTCATGTTTACCCCCTCGACATGACGGACCTTTTTCAGTCGGCAAAATTAGACGTCAATGCGCAACGTCCGCTCGCAGATCGATTGCGTCCTGTGAAACTGGATGATGTTGCAGGACAGGATCATCTACTTGGCTCGGATGGCGCATTAACGCGATTAATCCGCGCAGGTTCCTTGGGCTCGCTTATTTTCTGGGGTCCTCCGGGCACAGGAAAAACAACTGTCGCGCGCTTATTAGCGCAAGAGACGCAACTCGCTTTTGCTCAAATTTCCGCAATTTTTACTGGCGTTGCAGAACTCAAAAAAACTTTTGAAACGGCGCGTGCGCAACGCCTTGCCGGCAAGAACACGCTGCTTTTTGTTGACGAGATTCATCGTTTCAACCGCGCGCAACAAGATTCATTTCTTCCCGTTATGGAAGACGGCACCATTACCTTAATTGGCGCGACAACGGAAAATCCTTCCTTCGAACTCAATGCAGCGCTTCTCTCGCGTGCGCGGGTTATGATTTTTAAGGCGCTCGATGAGGCTGCGCTTGAGAAATTGATTACTCGCGCAGAAGAAGTTGAAGGCAAAGCCTTACCCCTTGATGCAGCAGCGCGACGCGCGTTGATTGCTATGGCCGATGGCGACGGCCGGGCCGCGCTGACCCTATCAGAGGAGCTATGGCGGGCCGCGCGCAAAGATGAATGTTTTGATTGCGATGGGCTAGCGAAGATCGTGCAACGACGCGCGCCAATTTACGATAAGGCGCAAGAAGGCCATTATAATCTCATCAGCGCCTTGCATAAATGTGTGCGCGGGTCCGATCCTGATGCGGCCTTGTATTATCTAGCGCGCATGCTTGAGGCAGGTGAAGATCCGCTTTTTCTTGCGCGCCGCATTGTCCGTATGGCGGTTGAGGATATCGGGCTCGCTGATCCTCAAGCATTGGTTGTGGCCAATGCCGCGAAGGATGCTTATGATTTTTTAGGCAGCCCCGAGGGTGAATTGGCGCTCGCGCAAGCCGTCATTTATGTCGCCACCGCGCCAAAATCCAATGCCGCCTATGTCGCCTACAAAGCCGCCCGGCGCCTCGCTCAAGACAAGGGCTCCCTGACGCCGCCTAAAACCATTTTGAATGCGCCCACCGCGCTAATGCGCGAAGCGGGCTATGGGGCGGATTATGAATATGATCATGATGCGCCTGATGGATTTTCAGGACAGAATTATTGGCCCGAAGCTCTCAATCGGCAAAAATTATACTATCCTGTGGCGCGCGGCTTTGAACGGGAAATTGCAAAGCGCCTGGAGTATTGGCAGCGTCTGCGCCGCGAGCGGGGCGAAAATTAAGCCCCGCACACCCTGAATCTGTTGCTTAATTGTCACGCAAGCCAGCAAATGCGCGGCTTAGAGCCTTTCCGACAACAGTTTTCATTGACCGTGTCAAAGCACACGCCTTAAGCCTGGTGATGACGGTGGAGTTGTCGTCTTGGGCTGTGTCTTCTGAACGACTGCAGCGCGAAGATGAAAATGACCGCAAAGAATTGGACGTTAAACACAAGAGGGCTTTAACATGAATAAATTTCCTGCTGCCGCTGGCCTCGCGCTGGCTCTGATTTCCGGCTCCGCTTTCGCTGCCGATTTGCCAAGCCGCAAGGCGCCGCCAGTTGCTGCGCCATCAGCCTATAATTGGGGCGGACTCTACGGCGGTATCAACGTCGGCTATGGCTTTGCGAATGGCTCAACCAGCACCGGATCACTCGCTGGAACATACGCAAATGGAACAGCAGCAGCAGTGCCTTTCTCTGCTTCATGGTCCAACAGCGCAATGAGCCCATCGGGCGTCGTCGGCGGCGGTCAAATCGGCTATAACTATCAAATCACCCCAATGTTTGTTGCTGGTATTGAAGCCGATATCCAGGCCTCAGACATGGGCTCAACCGTTAATTACACAGTCGCCAACGCAGTTCAACACGGTGCGCGCTGGCCTCAACTGGCACTTCAACCCATTCGTTGGCGAGCCAATCGTCGCGAAATACTGATCTGATTTGAAAATCAATCGGATGAAGCCCGGTCCTTGAGACCGGGCTTTTTCTTTTGTCTCGCGTGATCGCTCGACCGCGCCCCTCTTTTTATCCCCATTTACAATGCCTGTTTTGATGGCTCCCTAGAGGCGTAAGTGCTAGCAATAAAAGCCCCTTTCGCCGGCCACGCGCTTTCGGGCGCAACAGGTAAAAATGCAGCGCAAAGCTCTTCTCGTAATCACAATCGCCATAAGCCTGATCACTGGCGCCGCTGCGCCTGTGCTTTTGAGCAAGTTGCGTTTTGATAACGCGTCGCCAAATGAGACGAGCCCCCCTGCCACCGCCACTGCCCTCATCAGCCTTAGTCCAGAGCAAATACGCGCCGCAAAAATTGAGATCGCCCCAGTAAAATCTGGCGTTCCTCAAAGCCCTCTGCGACACGTACAAAGACTGTTGGTTGATTGTGAATGAGCTGGAGCGCAGTTTTGGGGATTAATATTTTTACTGGTGTTTGCGTCAGGGCGATTTCTGCGTTGAGCACATTACCGGGCTTAAGAGAGAAATATGGATTTTTCAAGGAGGCAAGCACGTGACAGGTGC
>OMIO01000135.1 GCA_900299115.1 Methylocystaceae bacterium
AATTAGATAGAGTCATGGAAGGTGAAATGGATGAAATTATCGATGCATTAATTACAGATCATCAACAAAAACTTTTAGCCAACAGCGCTGATTTATAGAATCATGAAAAGGAAAATAATCGCCTCTTTGTGAAAATGATTCACCTCAACCAAAAGGATAAGAATATTCCTTCTAATTGTTCATATATAAAAAAACCGCCAGCCCTCTGACACCCATCGCTTCGACAAAGATTTTTTTGCCTAATGTCTGAAGTGGCGCACTCCAGTAAAGACCATCGCGAGATTGTGCGCATCCGCTGCAGCTATGACATCCTTATCATTAATCGAGCCGCCAGGTTGAATAATGGCGCTCGCGCCAGCTGCGGCAGCAGCAAGAAGTCCATCTGCGAAAGGAAAGAAAGCATCTGAGGCGACAACAGAGCCTTGCGCGAGACTTAGTGTCATCTGCGCTGCTTCTGCAGCCTCCTGCGCCTTATGAGCGGCAATACGCGAGGAGTCTATCCGCGACATCTGACCTGCGCCAATGCCTACTGTTGCGCAATCTTTCGCATAAACAATGGCGTTAGATTTGACATGTTTCACAACACGATAAGCAAATTTAAGATCGCTGAGCTCACGCGCTGTTGGCGCGCGCTTTGTTACGACCTGTAGCGTCATATCCTCAACAACTGCGCGATCACGGGTTTGAACCAAAAATCCACCCGAGACGCTATGAAAAGATTGACCTAAAGCTCGCGGATCTGGCACGCCGCCCGTCAACAATAGGCGAAGATTTTTTTTGGCGCCGATTAGCTTGATTGCCTCATCATCAGCATCTGGAGCAATAATCACTTCCGTGAAGATTTTTATGATTTCCTCAGCTGTCGCAACATCAATCCTTCGGTTTAACGCTACAATGCCGCCAAAGGCTGAAACAGGATCGCAGCGTAAGGCCTTTTGATAAGCCTCGACGAGCGTCGCGCCTTCCGCCACGCCACAGGGATTTGCGTGCTTGATAATCGCCACAGCCGCCGTTCGCAACGGATCAAATTCAGACACACATTCAAAAGCAGCGTTTGTATCGTTAATATTATTATATGAAAGCTGCTTTCCTTGCATTTGTTTAGCGGTCGCCACACCCACGCGCGCATCAGCGGTTAGATAAAAACCAGCTTGTTGATGTGGATTTTCGCCATAGCGCATGACCTGAGCCAAACGGCCCCCGAAGGCTCTTACGGGCGGCTGTTCATCTTTGAGTTGCTCCGCCAACCAATTAGAAATTGCAGCATCATAGGCTGCTGTTCGCGCATATGCTTTCTGCGCTAGCCGTCGACGGGTCGCAAGCCTGGTCGCGCCGCCTGTCTCATATAACTCCTCAATGAGGCATTGATAATCGCCTGGATCAACAACAACGGCTACATCCTGATGATTTTTTGAGGCGCCGCGGATCATTGCTGGGCCGCCAATATCAATATTCTCGACACAGTCCTCAAAACTCGCGCCCTTAGCCAGCGTCTCCTCAAAGGGATAGAGATTAACAATCAGCAAATCGATCGGTTGTATATCATGCGCGAGCATCGCGGCCTCATGCTCCGGGTTTTCTCTAATAGCCAAGAGCCCGCCATGAACTTTCGGATGTAGCGTTTTTACGCGCCCATCCATCATCTCTGGAAAATGCGTCAGATCGGAAATATCGCGAACATTCAGACCAGCATCCGCTAATGTTTTTCGGGTGCCGCCCGTTGATACTAGCTCAACGCCAATTGCCGCTAAGGCGCGCGCAAATTCTATCACCCCAGTTTTATCGGAGACCGAAAGCAGGGCTCGAGAGACTTTACGCTGATCTATCGACATTCAAGAACCTTCCCGCAAAATAGAGTGAGTTTGATGACGTCCTCTTGCTTTATGGAATTCTTGGCTAGTGCTCAAGTAGCTGGAAAGACCATGAAACATCCGTCTGTTCTGTCGCTGCGCCCTTTAATAAAATTTGCTGACATCGACGCGCCCCCGCTGGACTGGCAAGGAATACGCTCTCTTTAATTTCAAGCGCCGCCCCAATAGTTTCAAATAACAATTTTTGTCCGTTCGCTAATAAAATATCAACGCCATGTGGAGAAAGAGTTAGAGTAATGCGAGGATGAAAAATAAAACGAATAACAAAATCGGATTTTCGACGAATTAATTCATTATTCGCCAGAATTAAACGGTCTCTTCCAGAAAAAAACGCGGCGTCTTTCTTTAGCATAAGCGCACGAGAATGGATAAGACCAAATTCTCTAACATATCCATCATGCGTTAAAGCAATCGATATATGATCATCAGATTTTGTTCTCTCAACCGTTACGATATTTGGCCCATCAATAAGATATTTTTCGCCAACGATAAGATTAGGGGCGAAATCAATACGCGCAGAAGATCTATCATCAAGCATAAGCGTCGAATGCGCTGATGTTTCTCGCGCGAGATCTCGTAAATTATATTGTTGCGCAGAAGGACTGCCGCTATTTACGACAATACGCTCAACGCCTAGGGAAAACTCAAAAGATAAGCACCCCGCATGCGCATGAGCTGAAAACTCGATAGGCGGCGGAGCGCCCGCATCAATCAGGATCAAGGCTTCATGAGCCTCTAGTCTCTGATAGCCTGCGTAAGGCGCATTGAGTGGCGCAACCCCACGCGTGTCTTCGTAAGCAAGAACGCTCGCGAGCTGCCCGAGGGCTGTTTCTCCAGAGCCGTTAAATAACGCGACAGAGCCATCGCCATGCTGCATCATACGCAAGAACGGCATCATTCGATCGATAGCGCGCGATATTGTTTCGCCAAGAGGCAATCCACGCGCAGCAAATACTTGTCTTAAAGGCAAAAGATCAAGCAATAGGTTAAGCGTTGCTTGTGTATTCCGGCTAATATGGGCGCCATCACTGGTGATTTGTCGATTCAGTTCATCAGCAAGCATCTGTTGCGCGCGCTGAACGATAGCCGCTCCCGTATCAGCGCATGCGGCAAATTCAAGTAAAGCGATTGCGCATGAAATTCTGTCTGAACCATATACTTGACGCGCATTGAGCATGCACCACAAGAAGCGGGCTTCTCGCGCCAGCGCTTGCATGAATGCGTCATAAAATTTTGTATCGCACCCACTTAAAATGATTGGTGATTGAGATAGAAAGGCCAATAGCCGACAAGCAACGACAGCGGGCTCATTGGCGATGCCGATGCGATCAAATCGCCTTGTATTAAAGAAATCATTCAAGAAATCTTGGCTCAGCGCAGAATCATTTACGCGAAGATGGCGAATCCAAGAAAATCCTAACAGCGCGCGCTGCCAATCTGGCCCGGGCGCCGCTTGAAGAAATAGAGACTCGCCATCCCTAACCCGCAGCGATTTTCCGTTAAAAGAAAAATAACCTGCTCGGATTTCATCAGCGATCGTTGAGTCGATTGCATAGATCTGGGGCGGAGCGACCCATAAGCGCTTTGGCGTTAAAATCGCTCTTGCGCGAAGAGAGTGGTATAAAGCCCTTAATCGCCGCATGATCCGGCCTTTGAGAGCGTCGCTGCCGTTGAGATAGCCGGATGACATCTTGCCGTTCAGGGAACTGGACTCCAACTCGAGAGGCGCGCGCGTTCAGGTAAAAGCCTGCGTCATTTGAAACTTTATTGTTCAACCTGTAGGAAAAAGTCTAACAAGAAAGCTCCATCCTGCTCTAATCGTTTAGCTTCCTCGCCGCAAGCAGGCTTATTATAGGGCGCGCCCCGCGGATACGCCAAAGCTGCGCGTGCGGACCAGGATTAAAATTCTTTTGCTTAAAGGTGAAATATTCATGCCACTTTATTCTTTAGAAAACATCAGCCCCCGCCTCCCCCAAAGCGGAAAATATTTCTTAGCTCCGGGAGCTCATTTAATCGGTCGCGTGGCGCTCCTCGAAGACGCCAATATTTGGTTTAATTGCGTGTTACGCGGCGATAATGAATGGGTCACGATCGGCCCTCGCACAAACATCCAAGATAATAGCGTCCTTCATACGGATATGGGGTTCCCATTAACAATCGGGGCTGACTGCACCATAGGCCATAACGTCATTCTCCATGGCTGCACAATCGATGATAATAGTCTCATCGGAATGGGCGCCACCATCTTAAATGGCGCAAAAATCGGTAAAAATTGCTTAGTCGGCGCTAACGCGCTTATTACTGAAGGAAAGGAATTTCCTGATTATTCACTTATTGTTGGATCCCCGGCAAAAGTTATACGCACTTTAGGGGATGAAGCTCGGTTACGTCATTTAGAATCTGCAAAACATTATGTAGAAAATGGCCGACGCTATGCTCATGCGCTTAAAGAGCTCCCCGCAGCACTGAGTTAAAATTAGTTCACGCCATAGAGCGTTACCGTCGAGCCCGTCTCGATTGCAACCCAAATATTCGGGCTTATCTGCGACTGACGCTTGACGAAGCGATAATTAGTTTTATTCCAAAGTCTAACCTGGTTATTTAGATTATCTAAAACATAATCTCCACGATCTGTTTTAACGGTTAAAACAGAATGGCCATCCCCATTTTGTTCCTTCACAACTGTGATCAACAAAGCTGATTTTGGGAACCCTGATTCTATCAGTTTTTGACGCTTTAAAAGGGCATAATCCTCGCAATCTCCACGACCTTGACTAGGAAAATCCCACTGATCGATGACGCCCCATTGATCTTGATCGGTAATGGGATCAATTGATTTATTGACTTGCAAATTGACCTGAGAAATCTTTCGCAGCGCTTCCGAGGTTAGATTGATATCCTGGGCGACCTGATCATTGTCTTGGCACTCTTCTGGATGACGCTGACAAAAATCAACCCAACCAAACGGAATGCTTGTCTCCAGACCAAGTGGCGCAATCCCTGCGGGATCAATTGCAGCAAAACCATTGTTGCTTTGCGTGAGTAGCGCTGCCGCGGCAACCACTAAAATCCAGAACTTCTTGCCCAGAAAACCGCGCATCTCTCGCTCCCGTTGATGGAAGGAGATTAGCTAAGATGCTTTGCTATTATGCAAAGGAATTCCAACGCATTTTATGCAATGTCGTTTAGATTTATCCCGACAGAGGTTAAGATTAATTTTTACTTATTCCACTGACAGCCAAACCAGAGACTTACCTATTCTATTGTTTTAATTGCATTATTTAAGATCAGGGCGCCAGTTTACCTGGGCTCGATGAACTCAAAAATTTACTCTTTCTTCAAATCGGTAAAAAACGAGCCGGTTAATTTGGTTAATAGACCCCAAGCTCGTCAATATTTTTGCAGCTAGCGGTAAAGCCAGGCGTTACGCGCCAGCATGCCATTGCCGCCCAATAGCCGGATAGCGATATTTCGCGCCAGCGCTAATCCTCCGGAAAGATGGAAATATCGGCCTTGTTGACGAGAGGCGGCGACCACTTTCTGCGCATGCGTCCTTCTTTTTTTTTCATAAGTTAAAAAGGCGCGCTCGACAGTTATGTCGGGGACGCCAAAAGCCTGCCCCAGCGTTAAGGCGTCTTCAATAGCCTGCGCTGCGCCTTGCGCGAGAAATGGCAGCATTGGATGCGCAGCATCGCCTAATAAAGTTACGCTCCCTTGCGTCCAATGCGGTAATGTTGGTCGCATGAAAAAAGGCCATTGACGCCACAGCGGCGCAGCGGAAATCAGATCAGCTAACTCGAAAGCGGCGCCATGAGAAATAATGCGTTGCTTGAGCGTATCGCCATCAATTTCTTTCTCAGCGTCTTCATCTAACAAGCCATCAAGAATAACAACGATATTTATTATTTTCCCATCACGTAATGGATAATGCACAACATGTCCGCCAGGGAGCAACCAAAGATTGCTTTCTCGTCGACGAAATACTTCACATACGTGTTCAGCCGGGACTAATGCGCGCCACGCAACTGATCCTGCATAAGACAAAGCGTCTCCTAGGGCATTCATCATTCTCTCGCGCACAATTGATCGCAGACCATCTGCGCCAACTAATCCTGAGGCGGTGAGTGCGACAGTTCCCGCAACGCTTTCATATTTGAGGGCTACGCCATCCTTGATGGCCTCAAAAGTTTCCACCCGCGCATTGGTTTTGATAGTCACGTTTGGATGACTGGAGACGTTATCTAAAAGGAGCTGTTGTAGATCGGCGCGATGAAACACTCGAAACGGCGCGCCCCAACGTTGGCGCGCAACGGACAGATCCAAACGCGCCAGAAGGCCTGCGTGATTGTCGCGTATATTGATTGCTTGCGGCTCGAGGCCGAAGTCATCTAATGCTGACTGAAGCCCAAGCTGAGCTAAGGCGCGTCCGGCGTTAGGCGCGATTTGAAGGCCTGCGCCAATTTCCTCTATCTGAGCAGCACGCTCTAAGAATAGGATTTTTTTACCAGCCTGGGCCAACGCAAGTCCGGCGGTAAGTCCCCCGATGCCAGCGCCTGCAATCACAATTGGCGCGCTCACAACGCGCTCACTCAGTTGTCATCAAAAAGCTGACTAAATTCACTCGGCGCTGACCACATTTTCAGGATGGTAAACACATTCAGCAGGATTAGCGCCGCCATGCAAACTGGCGTCATAAACGAATAAGGTTGAACAATAGGGACACACGGTTTCATTGGCCGCGCCCATATCGATATAGACGTGCGGATGATCGAATGGCGGCAGAGCGCCAATGCACATAAATTCCTTAGCTCCCACGAGAATGCGGGCGACGCCTGGCTGATTATGATAGTGGGGGGTAGAGTGTTGGGCCATAGTCTTTCTGCTCGCTTCGAATAGGCCGCAGAGAAAGGCGGCGCGATATCGACTGGTTCCCTATATTGCAGCGCGCCAGCCTTGGATAGGGGCTAGTCCGTCGAGGGGGGGCGGTCCTGGATCCAGCTATTGGCTCCCAGCGCTGAGAGCTGACGGCGCTCTTCTTCCGTTAACGTCACTGTAGCCGCAAGCCCCGTCCGGCGTCGACGCAAACTCCACCAAACGGCCCCGCCCCCGCCAATGAGCGCGAGAGCAGGCGAAGCCCAAAGCAAAAAGGTGCCGAGCTTGACGGGGGGACGCAACAAGACAAAATCCCCATAGCGCGCATGGATATAGTCAAGCACCTGCGCGTCGCTGAGACCCTCGTTAAGTTTCTCTCGAACGAGCAAACGCAGATCTCGAGCCAGCGAGGCGTCTGAGTCATCGATTGACTGATTTTGACACACGAGACATCTTAATTGTGCAGCGATCGTTCGCGCGCGCATCTCGAGTTTTGGATCGCTCAGCATTTCATCAGGAGTAACAGCAAATGACGCTGATGCGCTGATGAGTAGAAAGGCGCCAAGCGCAAGTTGATAAAATCTCCTCACGTCGCAGCCTCCCTGCCCCTTAATGCGATTGACCGCCGCGCGACGCCAATACGCAGCCGTCGATCCGCTAATGAACAGGCGCCGCCCAAGGCCATTATCAACGCGCCAATCCAAATCAAAGTCACCAGCGGCTTGTAATAGAGACGCGCATCTAAGGTTCCATCTGGATGAGACTCGCCAATAGCTGCGTAGATTTGACCTAATCCAATGGTAAGAATTCCTGCTTCAGAACGCGCCATTTTACGTGTCTGATAAAACCGTTTCGCCGGTTCAATGCGTCCAAGCATTACACCTTGCTTATGTATAGACATCTGCGCGTAGATTTCGGAATAATTTGGACCCTGTCGCGGAGTTATTTCTTCAATCATGAGCTGATAGGGACCAACATCATAGGCTTTTAGCGGAGCCATTGCGATGACGCTCTCTACGCCCCATCCAGTTGCAGCAAGTCCCAGCAAGGTAACGCCGACACCTGCGTGAGCAATTGATGCGCCTATAGCGGAGAGTGGAACATTACTCAGTCGCTTTAAGATTGCGCGCTGGTCATTAAGACGAAAAGTTATACGTTGAAAGAGATCGCTTAAGCCGCCAACAATGAGATATATCGCGATTGAAGCTGTAATTACGGAAAGATAGGGCGCGCCATAAGAGGCAAAAAAAACAGCCAGGGCCATCACGCCGATTAAAAAAGCCGCCTGCAATCGCATAAGCGCTGCTGAAAGATCCCCGCGTTTCCAGGGCAACATCTGACCAATCGGCATCAACAGAGCCAGCGGCAATGCGATTGGCATCAACACGCCATTAAAAAATGGCGCGCCTACTGAAATTTTTTCGCCTGTCATCGCTTCGAGCGCTAAGGGATAGAGCGTGCCGACAACAACCGTGGCGCAGATTACTGAAAGCAAGAGGTTGTTGATCACCAATGCGCCCTCACGAGAAATAGGCGCAAAAAGTCCACCAACAGGCAATGCGCCTGCGCGTATGGCGAAAAGCGCAAGCGCCCCGCCGATGAAGAAGATCAAAATTGCAAGAATAAAAACGCCGCGCTCAGGATCGCTTGCAAAACTATGCACTGACGTTAAGACGCCAGACCTAACGAGAAAGGTTCCTAAAAGAGAAAGTGAAAAGGCCAAGATCGACAGAAAAAGAGTCCAAATTTTAAGCGCCTCGCGCTTTTCCATTACAGCAGCGCTATGCAGCAGGGCCGTACCCGCTAGCCAGGGCATCAACGAAGCGTTTTCAACCGGATCCCAAAACCAAAAGCCACCCCAACCTAAAGTATAATAGGCCCAATAAGATCCCATTGCGATCCCAAGCGTTAGCGCGATCCAGGCCAGAAGAGTCCAGGGCCGAACAACGCGCGCCCAGGCGGCGTCGATACGGCCGCTAATCAGCGCCGCGGCAGCGAATGAAAAAACAATGGAGAATCCAACATAGCCAAAATAAAGCAACGGTGGATGAATCGCTAACCCAGGATCTTGCAAGATTGGATTGAGATCCCGCCCCTCCCAAGGCGCGGGAGAGAGTCGCGCAAAGGGGTTTGAGGTGAGCAAAATAAATAATAAAAAGGCTGCGCTTATTAAGCCTTGCACGCTTAAGGCGTCGGCCCGCAACTTATCAGACATTGTCGCAGAAAAGAGCGCGACGAGCGCACCACAAAAAGCAAGCACAAGAACCCAAAGCAGCATAGAGCCTTCGTGATTACCCCAGACCCCAGAAATTTTATAAATGAAAGGCTTCATGGAATGCGAGTTTTCAATCACATTAACGACAGAGAAATCAGACACAATATGGGCGTAAGTCAGCGCGCTGTAAGATAAAGCTACAAGCAAAAATTGAGTGATCGCCGATGGGCGCGCCACACGCATTAAGGCGACATCATTTAATCTCGCGCCAATAAAGGGAATGACGCTTTGCGCAAAAGCCAATGCTAAGGCCAACGCTAGCGCGAAATGTCCTAACTCAACGATCATTGAGAGCTCACTTTTTTTCGCCCTGCCATACACCTTGTTTTTTGAGCGCGTCAGCGACATCGCGCGGCATATATTTTTCGTCATGTTTCGCAAGGACGCTATCAGCTTTGAAAGTGCCATCTTGAAGCATGACGCCGTCAGCAACGACTCCCTGCGCCTCTCTAAATAAATCTGGCAGAATGCCTGTGTAAGAAACAGCGAGATCGGCTGTTTTATCCGTTATCGTAAAAACAACGTTCTGGGCGCCGTTTTTAACAACGCTACCTTGCTTCACGAGACCGCCAATCCTTAATCTCATCCCAGGAGCAAGATTTTTTTTGGCCAGCTCAGAGGGCGTGTAGAAAAAAACGATATTATCGCGCAAAGCAAATAAGATAAGGCCAGCTGCAACGCCTAACGCCGCTAATGCTCCGACAATCAGCGTCAGCCTTTTGCTTTTACGCGTCATCCTTAACCTCTCACTTTCTCAATTGGCGTCTTTTGCTAATGCATCAATGCGCGCGAGCGCGGTTTTATCGCCCGCAAGCGCATTACGCGCGTCCTTTATTGCCTGCTGCGCCTTCTCATTTTCTGATAATACACGATAGGCGCGTATGAGCTTCAACCAACCCTCCACATCCTGGCCTTTTTTTGCCAAGCGAGCCGCCAAGCGATCAACCATTCCCTGAATTACTTTCGCGCGCTCTTGGTCTGGCAACTGCGCGAGTCTCTGGCCGGGATCATCGGCAGGTCCGACACTGCGTAAAGCATCAAGCTGAGATTTTACTGCCTCAAGATAGGGGGCGTTAGGCGGCGCTTGCGCTATTAATTTTGTAAAGATCTCAATGGCTTTATCTTTTGATCCAGTCTGCATTGCAGCAAGGCCAAGATAGTAATGCGCCATGGCAAAGTTTGGATCGAGACCAAGCGCCGCCTCAAAGTCTTGTTGAGCAGATGGTATAACACGCCCCTGCGCTACAATTGTGCGCGCTTCTCCTAACGCTGCATAACGCGCGGCTGTTGGTCCAAGCAAACGCAACGCCTCTGCATACGCCCGCACAGCATCCTCGCCCCGACCCGTGCGTAGTAAATAAGGCGCAACCACCTCATACCCACGCCCATCATCTGGATGATCGATTAAATGTCGCTCAATGCGCGCGACAGCTCCCGCGAGATCCGTCGGATTGGGCGCCATTTTCAAACGCGCCTCAAGGGGCATATCCTCTAATTGCGCGTTGCCAAGATAGAGATAAAAACCTGTAGCTATCGCGGGAACAAAGACAATGGCGAAAAGCGCCGCCGCTAGAGAGAGCTTTCGCGACTGAGCGACATGCGTTGCTGGCAGCGATTGCTGGCGCAATAACCTTCGCGCGGCCTCCGTGCGCGCAATTTCCGCATCCTGTGGAAACAAACGCCCTTGCGCGAGATCATGATTAATTTCAACGATCTGATTTTCAAAAAAAGCGAGATCGGCTGTTTTCTCATCCCGTGCGACAGAACTGCGCGCCAAAGGCGTCAAAATCGCCATTACAGCCGCGCCAGTGAGAAGAGCAAAAAAAATCCAAATCATGACGCGTGACTTCAGACCCCATCTTCTTTCTCTAAAAACAACTGGCGATTTATGAAGCAAAAACTCTTCTAAAAATATCGTCCACGTGCTTGAAATGATAGCTTAGATCAAACAACTCATCGAGCTCAGCAGCCGTGAGCTTTGCGCTTACTTCCACATCTGCGCCAAGCAAAGCCCTAAAATCGCCTTCCCGATTAGACGACACTCCGCCCTCGAATGCTGTTTTCCATACTTTCATGGCATTACGTTGAACCAAAGCATAGGCTTCTTCCCGAGAGACGCCTTTTTGTGTCAAAGCCAATAATATGCGCTGCGAATGAACTAAGCCGCCCAGCTTATCTAAATTTTTTTGCATATTCTCTGGATAAACCAAAAGATTCTGTATCACATTTGTTAGTCGCACTAAGGCAAAATCTAGTGTAACCGTCGCATCTGGAGCAATCATCCGCTCAACTGAGGAATGCGAGATATCACGCTCATGCCACAAAGCGACATTCTCCATCGCGGGCAGCGCCATGCCGCGAACAAGTCGCGCAAGTCCTGTAAGGTTTTCTGTGAGCACTGGATTGCGCTTATGCGGCATGGCCGAAGAGCCCTTCTGGCCTGCAGAAAAATATTCCTCAGCTTCCAACACTTCCGTGCGTTGAAGGTGCCGCACCTCAATCGCTAGCCTCTCAACAGATGACGCGACGACAGCGAGTGTTGCAAAAAATGCCGCATGACGGTCACGTGGGATGACTTGCGTTGAAATAGGTTCTGCTATGAGACCCATTTTAGATGCGACATAGGCCTCAACATGCGGATCAATATTTGCAAATGTGCCTACAGCGCCTGAAATCGCACAAACAGCGATTTCTTTACGCGCCTGAATGAGCCGCTCACGGTTGCGGGAGAATTCTGCATAGGCTTGCGCTAATTTTAGGCCAAACGTCACCGGCTCGGCATGAATGCCATGAGAGCGGCCAATTGTTGGGGTGAATTTATGTTCGTAAGCTCGCTTCTTAAGAGCCTCTAACAAGGCGTCGAGATCAGCGATCAAAAGATCAGCTGCGCGCGCTAGCTGTACTGAGAGACAGGTATCGAGTACATCAGAACTCGTCATGCCTTGATGCACGAAGCGTGAGTCAGGACCAATAAATTCTGCAAGATGTGTTAAGAAAGCGATGACATCATGCTTTGTCACACGTTCTATTTCATCAATTCGTGCGACATCAAAAATAACGTTTTGCGCTTTATCCCAAATATTCTTCGCACTTTCCCTAGGAATGACGCCAAGTTCAGCTAATGCGTCACACGCATGCGCTTCAATTTCAAACCAGATCCGAAATCTTGTTTGCGGCTCCCAAATGAGAGTCATTTCGGGACGAGAGTAACGAGGAATCATGCGGCCTCTTAGAGCGATCAGAAAAACATGAAAAGTACAAGCGACGGTTGAAGGCGATAGAACCCTGCCCCGCGGCAAGAAACTTTCGGTTCGCAAATTCAGAGAGCGGGGTCAATGCGCAACTTTTTTAACCCGAAAGAAACGCCCCCCTAAGCCAGAAAGGATCTTCTTGCTGGACTTTCTCTATAGGCTCTTTGAAGATCAAGCACTTATAAGTCAAAATAGAGAATTCTTCGCATGGAGCTGTTCGGGGGCGCGACTTTCCAAGCCCTATCGTTTTGGCTCATAGCATATCATTTGCATCATTATTGGCGCATGAGGGCATAATTGGAGAAGAGGATGCAAAAAGCAGATGCGGCAGTCTTAGGAGCCGGCATCGTTGGGCTTAGCGCCGCATTGCATCTACAAGCGCGTGGGCGCGATGTTGTTCTTATTGATCGTCACGCCGCGCCAGGACGTGAGACAAGCTTTGGCAACGCCGGGCTTATTGAACGCTCATCAATCTTTCCCTACTTCTTTCCTCACTCCGCCAGTAAACTTATTCGTTACGCATTTAACTTAGCGCCAGAAGCGCATTATCACCTTTCAGCCCTCCCAACTATTTTTCCTTGGCTTTGGCGATATTTTTGCGAAAGCGGTCCATCAGGCGCCGCTAGAAGTTTTGCTGCTTTTAAGCCCTTAATTGAACAGTGCCTTGCAGAGCATGGACCTTTAGCCGTGGCCGCAGGCGCTCAAGACCTTTTCCGTCCTTCGGGGTGGCTAAAAATTTTTCACCTGTCGTCAACTTTTGACGTCGGGGCTCGCGAAGCTGAAAAACTCAAGGGCTTTGGACTTTCAGTTGATATCTTAACGACACGCGAATTGCTCAACCGTGAGCCCCATCTCACGCCGCCCTGCGGCGCGTTACATTTCCTTGATACAGCGTCAGTTATAGATCCAGCTGCATTGTCTCAAGCTTATTTGGATCTTTTTCTCTCGCGCGGCGGACGCTTTATGGCGGGTGACGCGCGCACCCTTGAACAAGATATGCGGGGCTGGCGATTAAAAACAACGCAAGAACAGCTCTTCGTAAATGATGCGGTTGTCGCCCTAGGCCCGTGGTCTGATTACGTCTATCGCCCACTGTCTTATCGGATCCCACTTGGCGTTAAACGTGGCTACCATATGCATTATGCGCCAGATAAAGATCGTCAGATCTTTCATCCCATTCTCGATGCAGATCATGGATTTCTACTTGCGCCAATGGCGCGCGGCGTTCGGTTGACGACAGGCGCCGAATTCGCCGACCGCGATGCGCCGTCTACCCCGGTTCAAATTGATCGCTGCGAACCTCTTGCGCGCCAACTCGCGCCACTTGGCGACAGAATAGATCAAACGCCTTGGATGGGGGCGCGACCATGCTTGCCCGATATGCTGCCCGTAATCGGGCCAGCGCCTGCGCATAAAGGTCTCTGGTTTAACTTTGGCCACGCTCATCATGGTTTGACCTTAGGACCTGTTACTGGACGACTGCTCGCGGAACTCATGACGGGGGAGAACCCTTTTATCGATCCAAGGCCCTATCGCGCCGATCGTTTCTAACGCCCATCGGCTGAGATAAAGCGCTTTGCGCCATGAACGCGCCTGTGGCAGAAACGCTCAAATCAGTATTGAGGAAAAAATGGCGGCTGACGTTACATTTCCCGCTGCGGCGGCTGCGGGCGTCTTGTCTTTTCTCTCGCCCTGCGTGCTGCCGCTCGTGCCGCCTTATCTGACGTATCTTGCGGGCGTGAGCATCGAGGATCTCGAGATTGAAACGCGCTCTGAAGCGCGCCGCGACATTACGCGCTCTGCAATCCTCTTTGTCTTGGGTTTTTCCACAGTGTTTGTCGCCTTAGGCGCAACCGCGAGCGTCTTTGGTTCGTTAATTCGCAGCAATCTTCATCTTCTATCCTGGCTAGCGGGCGGCGTTATTATTTTAATGGGCCTGCATTTTATTGGTCTGTTGAAGGTCGAGCTCCTGTATCGGGAAAAACGCGCTGAAATCACAAAACCAATGGGTCTTGTGGGCGCCTATGTCATGGGGCTGGCTTTCGCCTTTGGATGGACGCCGTGTATTGGACCGATTTTAGCGGCGATCCTCGCCGTTGCGAGCGCTCAAGATACAGTACTGCGCGGCGCTGTGTTGCTCGCCACTTATTCGCTTGGCCTTGGCCTTCCC
Organism: Methylocystaceae bacterium; assembly: GCA_900299115.1. Classification (GTDB taxonomy): domain Bacteria; phylum Pseudomonadota; class Alphaproteobacteria; order Rhizobiales; family Beijerinckiaceae; genus Methylocystis. Next base: position 14,440 of record OMIO01000135.1, read on the forward strand.
TTTATCATCGCTGGCCTAGCGCTTGGCCGTTTCCTGAATTTTGTTGCGCGTTTCCGTAGGCATTTTGGCAAAGTCGAGAAGCTTGTGGGCTTTCTGTTGATCCTCACCGGCATCGCCTTCTTAACCGGCGGCGTTCAGGAAATGTCTTTTTGGCTATTGGAACTCTTTCCGAGCTTGGGGACGCTGGGTTGATGGGCTCGAATAGGCTATCGATGCCAGCTAACCCACAACTTATTGTTTAGAAATGATCTTCTATAAACTGCGTTAAATTGCCGCAGTTTCTGAAGGTGACGACGTCGCCTTGGTCAGGTCGCAACCCGGGGCTATAGGAAGTGCGGCGTAAAAAATCACTTGGCGGCTATTAGGGGGCAAAGGGAACGGAATGCTGGAAAAAATTGTTGCTTTCTGTCTTCGTTGGCCTTGGGCGATCGTAGTCTTAACTTTGGCCTTATCAGGAGCCGGCGGCTATCTCACCGTTGAGAAATTTGCGATTGATACCGATACCGTCAATCTCTTCTCCTCCAGCCTGTCCTGGCGACAGAACGAAAATAAACTTTACAAAACTTTTCCTGAAACCGTTGATTTGATCGTTGCTGTCATTGACGCCGAGACGCCTGAAAAAGCCGATACAGCAGCCAAAGAACTTACCAAAGCGCTCAGCGGACAGCCGCTCATGTCGCGCGTATGGCAACCCGACGACAACCCATTCTTTCGTAAGAATGGACTTTTATACCTCAGCCAGGCCGAGGTTGAACATCATATTGGCATGCTGATTGGCAAAGCCGACGTGCTCCAACCGTTGGCGGAGGACCCATCATTACGCGGCCTGTCCGCGGTTATGATCGACAATCAAAAACGCTCCGCGCCAAGCGCGCGAGCAACGGCCATGTACCTTGCCGGGTTAAATGAATTTTCGCGCGCTTTTGAAGAAACGCTTAAAGGCGAAACGACAAAAGTTGATTGGGAAAAATTGCTTGACGGCGGATCAACCAATTCTGAACCGCAGGCTGATAATCCTTTAAATCAAAAACGCAGGCTCGTTTTGATCAAACCAGTAATCGATTTTTCCGCGCTCGCACCAGGCGCGGAAGCGATTGATTTGGTCAGAAAGACTGCAGCAACGCTTAATCTGACTAAAGAAAACGGCGTGAATCTTCGCCTCACGGGGCAAGTCCCGCTTGCAGATGATGAATTTTCTACTCTTTCAGAAAACATGGCGCTCAACACAAGCGTCACGCTAGGCTTGGTTACGCTGATTTTATTCTTAGCGCTTCGCTCGCCGAAATTAATCATCGCCGTTTTGATCACTTTGATCGTTGGACTCGTCCTTACAGCTGGCGCAGGCGTGCTCTTGATTGGTCGATTCAATCTTATTTCTGTCGCCTTCGCCGCTTTGTTCATTGGACTAGGCGTTGATTTTGGGATTCAGTTTGCAACCCGCTATCGTGAAGAAAGACATAGCGACAATGATCTTGAGCGCGCATTACTCGCCGCAACGCGCAATATTGGCGGATCTCTGACGCTTGCTGCAGTTTCACTGCTTGCAGGATTCTTCTGCTTTTTACCAACCTCGTTTCTTGGCGTTTCTGAACTGGGGCTCATAGCCGGCGTTGGAATGATTATCGCCTATATCGCTACACTCACCTTTTTGCCCGCGATGATTAAATTGCTGCGTCCCAACCCAGAACATGTGCCCATTTATACAGCTTCGCTTGCCGCCGTTGACCACTGGATCCTCGGGCATCGCAAACTTGTGCTTGCAGGTACGGCGGTCGTTGTCGCAGCAGGCCTACCATTTTTAATGCATCTGAGTTTTGACTCGAATCCGATGAATTTACGGGATCAAAAAATTGAGTCTGTGGCGACTTTTCTTGATCTGTCTAAAGACCCACAAACAGCGCCTAATAAAATTGAAGTCTTGACGCCTTCACTTGAAGAAGCGCGCAGTCTGGCAAAAAAAATAGCGGCCTTGCCAGAAGTTGATCACGTTCACTCAATTGATACGCTAATCCCCTCCGACCAAGAAGCTAAGCTTGGCTTAATTGATCGCGCCAAGACCGCGCTTAAAGGGGCGTTAGAACCAAACAAAAAATCACCGCCGAATGACGCTGAAACGATCAAAGCCTTATCCAATGCAAGCAAAGCCTTGCAACGCGCTGGCGGTAAAACGCCAGACCCATCGCTCACACGTTTTGTAACAACGCTCGATGCGCTTGCCGCCGCTACCCCGGAAATACGCGCGAAAGCAACCGACGCTGCATTCAGCAACTTTCAAAAATTAATGGGCGATCTTAAGCAAGCTTTAGGGGCCGCTGAAATCACGCCTGATAGCTTAGCTGAAGATTTACGCGCCGAGTGGATTTCATCTGATGGGCTTGTGCGCCTTGAGGTCACGCCGAAAGGCGACAGTAATGATCGTCTCGTCATGACTAAATTTGCGGAAGCTGTGCAAGTCGTCGCCCCTAACGCCAGTGGACCGCCTGTAATTGTGTCAGAGGCAGGACGCTCGATCACCCGCGCATTTCTTGAAGCGGGACTTTACGCGCTCATCGCTATTTTTATCATCCTCGCTGTGGCGCTGCGCAATCCTCTAGATGTCGCCTTAACGCTGGGACCGTTGGTTCTGGCGGGCATCATGAGTCTTGAAGCAGCGGATATGGCGGGTATGTCCTTAAACTTCGCGAATGTGATTGCGCTACCATTGATGTTTGGCGTTGGCGTCGCCTTCCACATTTATTACGTCATCGCGTGGCGTAAAGGCGTTGTCGACATGTTAGCCTCCAGCTTGACCCGCGCCATCTTTTTTAGTTCGTTAACTACCGGCGTTGCTTTTGGCAGTCTCTATCTTTCAAGCCATCCTGGCACCGCCAGCATGGGCGAGTTACTGATTATCTCGCTATTTTTCACCTTGCTAGCCGCCTTCATCATCGTGCCGGCCTTTTTGGGTCCTCCCCGTCAAAATGGAGACCAAAGCTCAGACGGATCGAAAGCGCTGTAGGGGGATTTCATGCTCTACATTTGCATGAAATCATTTATAAATAGATCGAATCAGGAACCCCGTTTCATGAAAAAAAATCTTCTTCGTCTTGCTACGGCGGCCAGCTTGATAAGCGCTTTGGCGTATGGACCTGCGCTGGCGATCGCCTCCGAGCCAATTTACGGCGTTTGGGTGCGCGACGGTCATCCTGATGATCAGCTTGAATTTTATGATTGCGCTGGAAAACTCTGCGCTAAAGGCACACTGCCCTTGCCCGATGGTTCGCCAGCCCCGGAAATCCTTCGCAATGCGGCAAAAAATGGGACGAATAAGTGGAAGGGCGATCTTTACAACCCGGAAGACGGTAAAACCTATGGCGGGGAAATTAGTTACGATACGCCAACAAAATTAACCCTTACCGGCTGTTTAATGGGGTTTTTGTGCCAGAGCGAAACCTGGACCCGCGTCCCGGCGCCGCCAAAGCCGCCAGCGCCTGAAACCAAGGCTCCTGAGACACCGCATAAGGCCCAGGAAACGCAAAAAGAGCCCGTCAAAGAGACTAAAGAAAAAGAGGCCGTTAAGCCTTCGACGGCGAACCAGCCTGCAAAATCAGAGATCAAGTCTGAGGCTTCAAAAACTCCTCCAAGCGCCGCGACGAAGCCCGCAGCGACAAGCGGGTCTGCTTCCTCAGGCTCAAAATCTGTTGCGCCTGCAGCAAAACCTGCATCCAGCGCGGCAAAGCCGGGAGCTCCAACAGCAGCGCCGAAACCAACCGCTTCACCGGCAAAACCAACCGCCGCTCCGCCAGCGGGCAAACCCGCCCCTACACCCACAAAACCAGCATTAAAACCTGCTCCAGCGCAATAAGTTGTTTGGAACTAGGCTAAAGAAGCCTAGTCCATGCCTCATGTAGATGTGTTAGGCTTGCGGGACATTTAAACTGACAGTCTGGACGGCGCCGAGCTGTCAGCGGATCTTTTCTGGCTATGGGTCCCGCAACGCCCATGCTTTGCGCAGGCGCAAGCGCGCTCCCCGACTGCTCGGCTCCAAACACTATTTGGTCGATTCAAAGACCGCGCCGAAATTGGAGAGCTAACTCCCTGCTGTTATCCGCGGCTCAAAGAAGATATTTTCGACGTCTGGCAGGGATAACAACTGTCTGCGTGATGACGGCCGTCTTAAGCAGTTGCAATCTTGATTGGGAAAAACCTAATATCTCAACGCCGCCCCCTGCGCGCTTTAAGGAAGCGGCGCCTAAAAGCGCCGATCCAATTCCCTCAGGGCGCGATTTTGTCTCGAAATTTGGATCAAAAGAACTCACGGGCATTGTCGAGCTCGCTTTATCCGACAACCTCGATATAGCCGCAGCCGCTGCGCGAATTCTAGAAGCCGACGCGCAAGCACGTACAGCGAGCGCGCCGCTTTATCCCAACATCTCGATGCAAGATATTGTTCGCACGAACCGAACAGCTGGAACAACGCTTAACCTTGGCAATGCGGCGACTGGCATCAATACGGGTGATGTCAGCACAAAATCAAATACGCAATCAACAAGCAATAGATCGCCTTCAGGCATTCCCAATGGCCGCAATTATGGTTTCTTCCAATTGGGCGCTGCAGCGGCAAGCTATACTGTGGATTTTTGGGGCGTTAACGAAGATGCGTCATTTGCCTCGCGTTTACTGGCCAACGCGAGCCGTTTTGATCGAGACGTTGTCGAGATTTCAACTGTCACAGCAGTGATGAACGCCTATTTCCAGGTTCTCAATGCACAAGATCAGCTTCAGATCGCACGCACCAATGTGGCGATTGCAGAAAAGGTCAATGCCGCTATCCAAGGTCGCTACACCGTCGGCACAGCGAGCATGTTTGATACAGCGCAACAAGAAACAGTTCTAGCCCAACAACGCGCGACGATCCCGCCACTTGAGATGACCCTCCGTCAAACCACCAACACGCTCGCCGTGTTACTGGGTCGCACGCCTGAAGCTTTCGGTCTCAAAGGAGGCTCATTAACACAATTGAAATTCCCAAAAATTGATACCGGCTTACCTTCGGAAGTTTTATTGCGTCGCCCTGACATTGCTCGGGTTGAGGCGCAGCTCGCTTCTCAGGAATTTTCGGTATTAAATGCGCGCGCACAATTCTTTCCCTCAATTACCTTAGTGGGTCTTTATGGCCCACAATCTGCGCTTATATCTAACCTCATAAACCCACAGGCGCTTGCCTGGAACGCGGCTACTCAACTCGCACAGCCTGTCTTCGATGGCTGGTTTTTGCAAGGTCAATATGAGAATCAAAAAGGACGCTATGCAGAATTAGCAGCGCTCTATCGTAAACAAATTATCAGCGCATTAACTGATACTGAAAACGCGCTCATCGCAGTGAAAGAGACTGAAAAACAACTCAAGCTACAAAGCGTAGCTGTTGCCGCCGCACGGCGCGCATTTGAGGCTGCAAATATGCAGCTGTCAGAAGGAACAATTGATATTATTACGCTCTCTGTTACACTAAATACTTTATTCTCAGCACAACAACAGGAGGCAAATATTAGATTAAGCTATTATCAAGCCGCCTCGACATTGTATCAAGCGCTTGGCGGCGGCTGGTCGCCGACAACACGGAATGCAGAGCTTGCTCGCGCCAATGCCGCTTATGAGGCGAACAAAGGCCCATGGCCATGAAGCTGCTCAATCTCAAAAACGCTGGCTTAGAGATCGGGCAAAAATTGCTCGTTTATTCGCGCACCAATCTTCACCGTCCCTCTGTGCGCATTGGTCTCGCATGCGGCCTGCTCCTTCTCGCCTATATTGGCAGCAGCTTGTATCACAGCGGTAGTTTTTCGAGCGGTTCAAATAAGAAAAATGATCTCGCTGGTGGGACTGCCGACGTGAAGGGCGAGGGCCCAATCACAACAACCGTAACACGCGCTCTTGTTGCAGACGTTCCCGTATCAATCGATGCTGTAGGCACAGTACAGGCGTTAAACACCGTTACAATCAGAACACAGGTTGATGGTCGTTTATTACGTCTTGCCTTTTCAGAAGGTCAGGATGTCCACAAGGATGATATTCTCGCTGAAATTGATCCTGCCCTTTATCTCGCACAGTATGAACAAGCAGTAGCTAAGAAAGCGCAAGATGAAGCAAATCTCGCTAATGCGCGCATTGACCTGGCGCGATACGAAAAACTGATCGCCGCGAAATACGCATCACATCAGCAATATTCCACGCAAAAAGCGCTGGTTCAGCAACTAGAAGCTCAAGTCCGCGCAGATCAAGCAGCATTAGATAGCGCCAAAACCACTCTTGATTACGCCACCATTCGATCTCCGATAGAAGGCCGAGCGGGAATTCGTCTTGTTGATGTTGGCAATTTATTAAAAACAACCGATCAAAACGGCATTGTTGTTGTTACACAGCTCAAACCTATATTTGTTATGTTTACGCTACCTCAGCAATCCTTACTCTCAGTCCAGAAAGCTCAGAAGGCGGGAATTGCGAGTGTGCTAGCGTTAGGTTCCGATAACGCATCCCCAATCGCACAAGGCGAACTCGCTGTAATCGACAATCAAATTGATCAATTAACCGGAACAGTGCGTCTTAAAGCCCAATTCGAAAATACTGATCTCTCTCTCTGGCCTGGCCAATTCATCAATGTTCGACTGATGCTAGACACCCTCAAAGACGCCATTGTGACCCCGAGCCCCGCAGTGCAGCGTGGTCCCAACGGATCATTTGTTTATGTGTTAGGCGAGGATGGCCGAGCGCATATGCGAAGCGTCACAACAGGCCGTCAAGATGAGTCGCAGGTCGTTATAACTTCTGGCCTCACTGCAGGCGAGGTTGTTATCGCGAGTGGATTTTCTCGTCTATCTGATGGCTCCAAGGTTCGCGTCATGAACGCTGAAAGCATAGACAGCGGAGATAAGTCTGGGGGCGCCGCAAAAAAATCTTTTGAAAATAAAAACGACATTCCGCTTAAAAAATCTAGTCAAGGCAGCCCAAAGCAAGAAGCTATGCCCAAATAATAATCCCATGGCTCAAAGGCAAATTTAAATAGAATGAATGTCTCGGCGCCCTTTATCAAACGTCCAGTCGCGACATCGCTACTGGCTTTTGCCGTGCTTTTATTCGGCATATTGGGCTATTCGCGCTTATCCATCTCGCCATTGCCTCAAGTAGACTTTCCAACGATCCAAGTTACAACTCAACTCCCCGGCGCTAACCCGGACACCATCGCTTCCCTCGTAACCGCATCATTAGAGCGCACATTTGGTCAGGTTCCCTCCCTAACCAGCATGTCTTCTCAAAGCTCTTTTGGTTTATCGCAAATAACGCTGCAATTTAATCTCGATCGAGATATTGACGCTGCGGCGCAAGACGTTCAATCAGCCATAAACGCAGCAGCTTCTACTTTACCCCGTAATCTTCCCTATCCACCTGTCTATGCGAAGGTTAATCCTGCCGATACGCCAATCTTAACGCTCACGCTGCGTTCAAAAAGCGCGACACTACGCAAATTAAGCGACGCCGCTGATACATTGATTGGCCCTCAACTATCTCAAGTATCCGGGGTTGGACGCGTATCCGTTCAAGGCGGCGTAAGGCCTGCCATTCGCATAGAAGCTGACTTAGCGCGTCTTGCCGCTAATCATATCAGCATGGAGGAATTACGCTTTGCCATTGCCGCAGCGAATATTGCTGGCGCCAAGGGATCGCTTGATGGCACTCGTCAAGCCTATACGCTTGATGCAAATGATCAAATACTCGAAGCGAAACAGTATGAAAATATCGTCGTCGTCTGGCGCAACAATGCGCCCGTCATGGTTCGAGACGTCGCTCGCGTAGTAGAGGGATTAGAGAACGCTCGCGTTGGCGGCTGGTATAATGGCGAGCAGTCTATCGTGCTCGATGTGCTGCGTCAGCCAGGCGCAAATATTATTAATACTGTTGAACTTATCAAATCTGAACTACCAAAATTGCGCGCGAATCTGCCTGCAGGAATGGCGCTTGAGATTGTAAGCGACCGGACTGATACAATCCGCGCATCAATTTCAGAAGTGCAGCTCACATTAGTGATTGCCGCAATTTTGGTTGTGATGGTTGTTTTTCTTTTCCTGCGCAGCTGGCGCGCGACAATAATTGCCGGGGTCAGCCTTCCGCTCTCAATTATAGCAACTTTCTCAATCATGTGGCTTGCGGGATTTTCTCTCGACAATCTCTCTCTCATGGCGCTTACGATTGGCACCGGCTTTATCGTTGATGACGCCATTGTCATGATTGAAAATATCGTTCGCTATATTGAATCTGGTAAATCGCCCTACGATGCTGCGCTAAAAGGCGCCAGAGAGATCGGTTTTACGGTAATTTCCTTAACTGTCTCGTTGGTTGCAGTATTTATCCCTCTTTTATTTATGACCGGCGTCGTCGGACGCATGTTTCGTGAATTTGCTCTGACATTAACGATTGCCGTTGTGCTTTCTGCAATTATCTCTCTAACGCTTACGCCCATGCTTTGCGCAACATTGCTCAAGGCGACACCAGATCATTTACAGATCAAGACCAACGCATTTTCCGATTGGATTGATCGCTTTTATGACCGATCTCTTAATTGGGCGATGAAACATGATGGCTTTATTTTAAAGCTTACAGGCGCAGCATTTGTATTAACAATCGCGCTTTTTATGCTCATTCCAAAAGGTTTTTTACCACTTCAAGACACAGGCCTAATTAGCGTTGTGCTTCAGGCCTCGCCGGATACGTCATTTGAACGCATGGAAGTCCTTCAGCAACAAGTTTCTAAAATTTTCCAAAGCGACCCAGATGTTAAGGGCGTCACATCTGTCCTTGGCGTCGGCTCGCTGAACGCCACAACGAATGTCGCGCGATTAACAGTAATATTGCAAGATCGTTCATCAGGCCGAGTCAGCGCAGGGAGAATTGCCAATAGATTGAAAATTTCAGGAGAGCGTGTTCCAGGCGTCTCTCTGTTTGTTCAGCCCGTTCAAGACATTCAAATAACAACCAAGCCTAGCCGATCGCAGTTCCAATACACCTTGACCTCCGCCGATTCTAATGAACTTCTCCTCTGGTCAAATAAACTTCTTGATCAATTACGCCATACAGCGGGCTTGAGAAATATTGCTGCCGAGACTCAAGAAGGCGGCCTGCGTGCGCTCATGCATATTGACCGCGATAAAATGGGTCGATTAGGAATAACAGCTCAAAACATTGACGACACGCTCAACGATGCTTTTGGTCAGCGCCAAATTTCAACAATATATACTCAATCAAATCAGTATCGAGTAATCTTAGAGGCTGCGCCACAATATCATCGAGATGCCGCCGCGTTGGAAAAACTTTATGTTTCCTCAATTGGCGGCGGCCCACAAACCCCATTGGGGTCCTTTGTGCAAATAGAACAAATCGCCGCACCACTCTCTGTCGCCCATCAAGATCAGTTTCCGGCCTCTACTCTTAGTTTTGATCTGGCCGATGGCTATGCGCTTGGCGATGCAATAAAAATTTTAAAGACAGCAGAAATCAACATTGGTATGCCTGCATCAATTATTGGCGTCTTCAGCGCCGATGCCGCGGAGTTCAACAAGTCATTAGAGAGCGAACCCTGGTTAATCATTGCAGCAATCATCGCCATCTACGTCGTTCTTGGCGTGCTCTATGAAAGCTTTGCGCATCCTTTTACAGTTTTAACCACTTTGCCATCAGCAGGCGTCGGCGCTCTCCTTTCATTGATACTCTTCAGGATAGAACTTTCCATTGTCGCGTTAATTGGCATTGTTTTATTAATGGGCATTGTAAAGAAAAATGCCATCATGATGATTGACTTTGCCTTAGAGATGGAACGTCTTGACGGCGCAACAGCTAAAGATGCGATTGTCCGCGCAGCAATGCTGCGTTTTCGCCCTATCATGATGACAACCTTAGCTGCTGTTTTAGGCGCACTGCCTCTTGTCCTTGCCCATGGCGTAGGTAGTGAACTGCGTATTCCGCTGGGAGTCTCTATTATTGGCGGACTGATTTTGTCTCAAGCGCTCACGCTTTATTCTACGCCAGTTATTTATCTTGCCGTCGATCGTTTTCGTCGCCGAGCCGAAAATGAACGTTCGGAGAGCTTTTCACGAGAGAGTGCGGAGTGAATCTTTCTGCGCCCTTTATCAAGCGACCCGTAGGGACAAGTCTTCTTGCTGGCGCTTTGTTTCTTCTTGGGGCCGTTGCCTATTACTTCTTACCTGTCGCTAGTCTTCCAGCAATTGATTTTCCAATTATCAGCATCAGCGCTATGCGCCCAGGCGCTGATCCTGAAACAATGGCGGCTTCTGTCGCCGCCCCACTCGAAAGAAGGCTTGCTGGCATTGCTGGGCTGAATGAGCTCACATCCACGAATTCTCTCGGCTCATCGCAAATAATTGCTCAATTTGATATCTCCAGAAATCTGGACTCAGCCGCGCGCGATGTTCAGGCCGCAATCAACGCAGCGATACCCGACCTTCCAGCTGACTTGCCCATGGCGCCGACCTTAAAAAAGGCCAGCCAGTCCGGAATGCCGGTGCTCGTCCTTGCTTTAACTTCAGATACACTGCCAACCAGCGCAATTTTTGACGCAACTGACACAGTAATCGCTCAGCGCATTGCGCAAGTTCCCGGCGTAGCCGAGGCGCGCGTTACTGGCGCGGAACAGCCAGCAATCAGAATTCAGGTTGATTCTGCAAGGCTGGTTGCAATGGGCTTACGCGTCGATACTGTAGAAGATGCATTGACCACTGCTAATGCGCATTCAGCCACAGGCGTTCTTTCTGGCGAGACGCAAGAAATCACCCTCTCAACGACGGATCAACTTACAACGCCGGAGGATTACCGTAATATTGTAATCGCCACTCATGCTGGCGCAGTTGTAAAATTAGGCGACGTCGCGAAAGTTGCACGCGGCGTTAGAAACAGAATGTCGGCTGGCTGGTTTAATGGAAAGCCTGCGGTGCTGATTATTGTTACAAAACAGCCCAACGCGAATGTTATCGAAACAGTTGATCATATTAAATCCATGCTGCCTATGATGCAGCAATGGATCCCTGCTGGCATTAAAATTAATATTCTATCTGATCGCACGCAAACCATACGCGCCAGCATTCACGATATTCAGTCTACACTTTTAATATCTGTTCTTTTAGTCATGATGGTTGTCTTCGCTTTCCTCCGCCGCGAAACGCCAGTCATCGCCGCAGGAATTACAGTCCCCCTCTCTCTTGTAGGCACATGCGCCGCAATGTGGGCAGCTGGATTTTCAATCGATAATCTTTCACTCATGGCTTTGACCATTTCTGTTGGATTTGTTGTCGACGACGCCATTGTCATGATTGAGAATATCGAAAGTTGCCGCGAGCAGGGTATGAGTCGCATGAACGCAGCTTTAGTTGGCGCCAAGCAAATCGCCTTTACTGTGTTCTCAATCAGTCTCTCGCTTGTCGCAGTATTTATCCCTCTTCTTTTCATGGAGGGGGTTATGGGTAAACTTCTGAGAGAATTCTCACTCACTCTTACCTTCGCCATTGTTATTTCGATGATCGTGTCGCTAACGGTCACGCCAATGATTTGCGCCTGGCTTCCCGATTTTAATTTTAGAAATCGTTCAGGCTTTGATCATTTTATAGAAAAATCATTAGATAGGATTTGTGATTTATACGCGCGCAGTCTTCGTCCTGTTGTGGATCATCCATGGAAAACGCTGGTAGTTGTTATCCTAACGATTATTGCCACTGTTGAATTATACAAGACAATTCCGAAAGGAAATCTTCCTCAAGATGACATTGGCCTAATCAATGGCACGACTGAAGCTGCTCCAGATGTGTCCTTTGCCGAAATGTCGAGATTACAACGCAGCGCCAGTGATACATTGATGCTGGATCCAGATGTCGCCGATGTTGGTTCGTTCATTGGCGCCACAGGACTCACATCCTCACAAAATCAAGGTCGCCTGTTTGTCTCCCTCAAACCTGCTGGGCAGAGGAAATCAAATAGTCGAGAAGTCATTGCGCGACTTCGCCCAGAATTTGCAAAAATTGCAGGGCTCAGCGTCTTCATGCAACCTTCTCAGGATCTTCGTAATGGCGGACGCACCAGCAAAGCTCAATATCAGTTCACTCTCTCCGACGCCTCAATAGAAGAGCTAGAAGAATGGCGAGGAAAAATCATCGAGAAACTGAAACAGCTCCCTCAACTTGCCGATGTGACGTCAGACAAAGAGCGTGGAGGTTTGCGTGCTTCCGTAGTTATCGACCGCAACGCTGCATCCAGAATGAATGTGCAAATTGCGTCCATTGACGCTGCGCTCAATAGCGCGTTTGGACAGCGGCAAGATACGATTATTTTTACACAACGGAATCAATATCGTGTTATCTTTGAAACCCCAATATCTCGACAACGGGATATTCGAGATCTTGCTGGGCTTTATGTTTCCTCCACAAATGGCGCTCAGGTTCCACTTACCGCGTTAGCAAAAATCGAACGTGGTTATATGCCGCTTGTTGTAAATCACCAGGGCGTTCTTCCCGCAATTACGATTTCCTATAATTTAGCGCCCGGCGCGACTTTAGATGGCGCAACAAAAGCGATTGAGCGAACCATTGAGGAAATGAATCTGCCTGGCGGCTTACATACTGCCTTTGTAGGAGACGCCGCTGACTTCCGTAAGGTTGCCGCAGGCATGGCGACATTAATTCTTGCAGCGCTTTTAGCCGTCTACATTATTCTTGGCATTCTTTATGAAAGCCTGATTCATCCAATTACGATCATATCGACATTGCCCTCAGCAGGGTTAGGAGCTCTCCTTTCGCTTGAAGCCTTTGGGGCAGAGTTTACCGTTATCGCATTCATAGGAATTTTATTACTAATTGGAATCGTCAAGAAAAATGGCATTATGCTTGTGGATTTTGCTCTTCAGGCTGAAAGAGACGAGGGTCTATCTGTCCATGACGCAGCTCTAGCAGCCGCACGCGAGAGGTTTCGTCCAATCTTAATGACAACCTTAGCTGCAATCTTTGGCGCCATCCCTCTTGCTTTTGCAACAGGAATTGGCGCGGAACTCCGTCGTCCTCTTGGCATAACAATTATTGGCGGCTTATTGCTAAGCCAGATTCTGACGCTTTACACAACGCCTGTTATTTATCTTTTAATGAGCAAATTACACCGCAAGAATAAACTCAAATTAACGCCAAAAATCCAACGAGCCTAAAGCCATTTCTTTTTATCAATGTTCAAAAAATAGAGTTTATAAATTTGCAGGCTTTTTACCCCAGCCATCCTCGAAGACCAGCTGGTCCAAAGAAAGCCGACTCGACCATCGACGCACTTCTAATTCCGGTCGGATAAAAGATTTATCGACATAACCCACACATAAAAATGCGACGATGACAATGTCATCAGGGATACTCAATATTTCGCGGATATCCTCCACGCTGAGAATACTCACCCAACCAACACCGATACCCTCGACACGCGCTGCGAGCCATAAATTTTGGACTGCGCACGCCGTGCTTAGAAGATCAGTGTCGGGCTGCTGCGTGCGCCCTAAGCCAATCTCCCCGCCTCTGTTGCGATCACACGTCACACAAATATTAATCGGAGCTTTTAGAATTCCCTCTAGCTTTAATGAGCGATAATGGGCCCGCTGGTCTATTGGCAGCAGCGCCTCTTCTTTTATCGCCGCTCGCTGAAAGGCTGAGTAAGCTCTCTGACGTATTTTAGGGTCGCGTATTACGATAAAGCTCCATGGTTGCATTAAACCTACTGCCGGCGCGTGATGGGCGGCGTCAAGGATACGCATCAAGACATCATGCGGCACGTTATGATCAAGAAATTCATTACGCACATCTCGTCGCGTATAAATTGCTCGATAAACAGCCTCACGTTCTGAATCATTAAATTTCAACGTTGGCGCAAGTTCTTGCGATATATCCTCTGGCGTAGGAATTGAAGGTTTTTTCATTTCAATCTCATTCATACTGCCTCCAAAGCCTTCGTTAATCGCGTCCAGGCTTTAGAATTCTCTGGCAATCCAAATCGAAGCCAACCTTCCTTTTCTGGAAAATGACGAACCAGAATCCCATGCGAACAAAGCTTATCAAATATTTTCTGCGCCTCTTTATGTTGAACTAGTCGATAAAGTATTGTGCCGCCGATTGCTATAAATCCGGCATTTTTCAACAATTCATCCAGACGGCCTGCATCTTGCTGACACTGAACTGCCGCGAGATTGATCCACTCAGGATCTGATAAGGCCTTTAGGCCGATAGCAAGCGCCGGACCCGAAACCGCCCATGGGCCAAGGGCCTGACGCAGCAAATTTTCGTTGTGTTTACTACAAAGCGCAAATCCCAGCCTCAACCCAGGCAGCCCATAAGTCTTACCAAAGGAACGAAGAACAATCACGCTATCTAATAGAGTGAGATTAACAGCGCTAAATTGCGGATAGAAATCTATAAAAGACTCGTCAATTATCAGCTGTTGATTTCTTTGTGCAAATCTTTCCGCTAATTTGGCAATCTGACCTTTTTCAACCAAGCGCCCATCAGGATTATTGGGATTTACAATTATACCAACATCAAAATCTTTATATAATTGCTCAATCGTATCAACTATTTCGACCACTGAATCAGAAGCGCCCCAGGTCAGCGCATATTCCGCATAGGTAAAACCCAGTATACCAACCCGCCGCCTTGGAAAGATGCGCGGCAATATTTGAATAAATGACTGCACGCCTGCGCCAGCGACAACGCGCGTTTGTAGCGGCGCGTTATATCTTATTCTTGCCGCATCCTCGATGCTGCTAAAAGCCTCATCGTCGGGAAGCCTGGACCAGGCTTGCGGAACAATCTCTGGAATGGGATAGGCGCAGGGATTAACGCCCGTGGAAAGATCAATCCACGGCGCAGGCGCATTTGGAAATAAAACTTGCGCCGCATTTATACGGCCGCCATGCGCAATTTTTTTAGAAATGCAATGCGACCTCATCGTGCAATATTCCAAAGCCCATCTATATCAATATGGCCTTCACAATGCGCCGCCAATCCATCAAGCGTTTCCTCAATCATCTCTTCAAAATTTAAGCCAGGCCCTTGGTGATCAAGCTGCTTTAAAAAGAGTCTTCGAAACTCATCATTTGAAAAAATACCATGCAGATAAGCGCCAGAGACTCTTCCATTGGATGCACAAGCGCCATCTACCCGACCCTGTTCATAAGCTATAATAGGCCTTAAGCAATCCGGCCCGCTTGTTTCGCCGACGTGCATTTCATATCCCTTAATTAGGGTGTCTGTATCGATCCAACGTCCAGAACAATGGAGTAATGTTTTATTTTCTGTAAGAATAGTTTCAATTTCGAGTAGCGCCAATCCAGCGACAGTAGACGGCGAACCTTCAACGCCATTTGGATCACTTATGAGACGACCAAGCATTTGATACCCGCCGCAAACGCCATAGATCATTCCTCCTTTGCGCGCGTGAGCATATAAATCAATATCCCAACCATTAGCGCGTAATGCAGCCAAATCAGCAATTGTCGCCTTGGATCCAGGCAGTATGATCAAATTAGCTGATTGCGGCAGCGGCTCCCCTGGAGGCACAAATATAAGATTGACGCCTGGCTCTAATTTTAACGGATCAAAATCATCAAAATTAGCAATATGAGGCAACATAGGCACGGCTATGACCACGCCGTCCGACGATCTAGGCGGAGATTTTCTTAGTGAGAACGCGTCTTCCGCTGGAAGATTTGATGCTGCATTAAAAAATGGCAACAGCCCAAACGATTTCCAACCTGTTTTCGAAGCAATGAATTCCATACCATCATGGAAAAGTGAAGCGTCACCACGAAACTTATTGACAATGAAACCCTCAACTAAAGCTAAATCCAATTCATCAAGAACAGCCTTGCAGCCAACGAGTTGAGCAATAACGCCGCCTCGATCAATATCGCCAACAAGGATGACGGGACAGCGCGCCTGTTGCGCAAATCCCATATTTGCAATGTCGTTATTTCGTAAATTAATTTCTGCGGCGCTTCCTGCTCCCTCTACAATAATTAGATCATGCTCTGACTTTAGGCGATAAAAACTATCCATTACCACTGGCATCAGTTGCGCTTTCCAACCTTGATATTCCTTTGCCTGAGCTTGACCATAAATCTTACCGCGCACGATTATCTGTGCGCCATTTCCACCCTGGGGTTTCAAAAGTATTGGATTTAAGTCGGTGGTTGGCGCAATGCGCGCAGCTCGGGCCTGTAACGCCTGGGCCCGACCTATTTCGCCGCCATCATCCGTAACGGCGGCGTTATTAGACATATTTTGAGGTTTAAAAGGCGCAACGCGAAGCCCACGATTAACAAAAGCGCGCGCCAGTCCGGCGACAAGAAGCGACTTTCCTACGTCAGAGCCGGTTCCTTGTATCATCAATACTCGGCTCATGCGGCAAGAAACTTCATTACTGTGTCGTAATCATAAGCAACAGACTTACTCTGATACTTTGGTGGACTGATCATAATAACCTCTAAACCCAACTCACGAGCTGCTACTATTTTTGTATAACCAATCTCTCCACCACTATTCTTACTGACAACGACATTTATTTTATGCTCTTGAAGCAGAGCCAGCTCATCCTTAAGCGCAAATGGACCGCGCCCAACAATTATCTCACACTGAAGGGGTAATTCTTTATTCTGCGGAGGATCAATTATTCTCAGAAGATAGCTGTGCTGTGGCGCATGTCGAAAATTAGCCGCCGCCTGACGACCAACGCCAAGAAAAACACGTTGGGGCGCAACGCCAAGCGCAGTAATCGCCGAAACCATATCCTGAACCTCTACCCAACGATCGCCCGGAACAGGACGCCATGGCTGGCGGGTAAAAGTAAGAAACGGCAACCCAAGAAAATCACTAGCTTTTTGCGCGTTTAAAGAGATCTCAGCTGCGAAGGGATGTGTTGCATCGATGACATGCGATATTTTTGACGCTGTTAAATAACGAATAAGACCATCCACCCCTCCAAACCCGCCAATGCGCAATGGCAGATCATGAGATAGCGGCGCATTTGTGCGGCCGGCAAGCGAAACAAGACCCTCCATGTCAGGCTCTCGCGCAATCCGTTCCGCGAGCATGCGCGCTTCATATGTGCCGCCGAGCAATAGAATACGCGCCCGACATCCAGAGCCAGTCTGCAAAGATGTTGGTTTGTTAGTTATAACGGACAATGATGTTCACCAAGCAACCTCACTCAGCTGCTAGCTTAACCGACGCTGGCTGACGAAACTCGCTCAGCAGTCTCTCGCGCTCTAGATCCACAGCCGCAATATGCCGTGCTTTTATATGCCCAAATCCCCGAATTTTTTCTGGTAGACGCGCTAAAGCTACGGCAGTCAAGTAATTATCGCGGCTTAGGGTATCACAAAATTCCGTCAATAAATTTTCATACTCAGAAAGAAGGCGGCGCTCGACAACGCGATCGTGGTCAAATCTAAAGACATCTAGCCAGCTATTTCGAACGCCCTTAAACTTAGCTAAAAGTCGCAACACTTTGAACATCCAAGGCCCAAAAGTGATCTTACGCGATCCGCCAAAATCGGTTTTACGCTGTAGCGATGGCAGATTGGGCGCTAAGTGCAATTCCAGCCTTAAATTGCCCTCGAATGTTTCATATAACTGTCTCTGAAAGGCTCCGTCTGTATAAAGTCGGGACACTTCATAATAATCTTTTGCAGCCATTAATTTAAAAAGATATCTCGCTACGGCTTCTGATAAATCTTGCGCGCCTGGAGCATGCAAGGCTTCCAGTTTCATAATTTGATTAACGCGATCGAGATATCGCTGCGCATAAGCCTTATCTTGATAGTCAGTCAGAAATGCAAATCGACGACTAATGATCTCTTCTAAATCACGAGACTTACTTCTTACTTCTGACGGCAGCTGAAGCGACTCAACAACACTTTCTACGCTACGTAAGTCATGTGCAGCGCGACGGCCCCAAAGAAAGGCGGACAGATTCATTGGCACAGATTCGCCGTTCAACTCTATCGCACGCAACAAAGAAGCTTCCCCTAAGGGCAAATAACCCTTCTGCCAGGCATAACCAAGAATGAAGATGTTGGCTGCGATAGAGTCGCCTAATAAGGCCTGAGCTAAAGCTGTTACATCGATAAATGTTGACTCTGGACCTGCTGCTTTTCGAATTGCTTGACGTATCGATTCAGCAGGCAACACAAAATCTGGATTGCGTTCAATATCGCCTGGGAAAACTTCAGCGCTATTCACAATTACTGCTGTTTTGCCAAGCTCTACAGCTGAAAGAACTTGCTTGGCTCCAGCAACAACAAGATCACACCCAAGTAGCAAATTCGCTTCGCCAGCCGCAATCCGAATTGCATGTACATCGGAAGGACGACGACCAATCTTCACATGACAATAAACAGCTCCGCCCTTTTGGGCCAGCCCAGCCATATCGATGACGCCAACGCCTTTTCCCTCAAGATGTCCTGCCATTCCCAGTATCGCAGAAACCGTGACGACGCCTGTGCCGCCTAAGCCCGCAACCAGGATTCCATATGGCGTAGCGCCCAGCTGGGCTATTTGCGGCTGCGGCAATACTGGCTGATCTATGGCGTCTTCTTGTGACGGCAAGGGAGCTTTTTTCATTCTCCCGCCATGCACTGTAACAAAACTTGGACAAAATCCTTCAAGACATGAGAAGTCTTTATTGCACGCCGATTGATCAATTCGACGCTTGCGCCCAAATTCTGTTTCCAAAGGCTGAACAGCAACGCAGTTAGACGCCGTACCGCAGTCGCCACACCCCTCGCATACAAGAGAGTTGATAATAACCCGCATGTCAGGGTCTGGTAAAAGTCCGCGCTTACGTAATCGGCGTTTTTCAGTTGAGCAGGTTTGATCGTAGATCAAAACTGTTACGCCTTCGGTCTCTGCAAGATCTCTTTGAGCCTCATTAATAATATTACGATGATAAATTGTCAGGCCGGGAGGCCATACTGTTGTGGCCGCATATTTTCCTGGCTCATCTGTAACGAGCGCGATTTTCTTTACGCCTTCTGCAGCAACTTGATGAGCAATTGCCTCTACAGTCAGTTCACCTTCATGCTTTTGGCCACCAGTCATAGCGACGACGCCATTGAACAATATTTTAAAAGTTATGTTTGTGTTAGTTGCAATTGCAAAACGAATAGCGAGCGAACCAGAGTGATTATAGGTGCCATCGCCAAGATTTTGAAACATGTGTTTGCGTTTTGAAAACGGGGCCTCGCCAATCCAATTGGCTCCCTCCCCGCCCATATGCGTATAGCCCTCTGTCGATCGATCCATCCATTGCGCCATGTAATGGCATCCAATGCCCGTATAGGCGCGCGCGCCCTCTGGCACATGTGTTGACGTGGAGTGAGGACAACCTGCGCAAAAATGCGGCACACGGACTGAAACATCCGTCATTGTTTTGCGACGATCTTGCAAGCGCTCAAGACGCCGAACGCGCGCCTCAAGATCATCTGAGCGATGATAATTTAAAAGTCGACGACCAAGGGCAATGGCGATATCATTTGCGTCAAGAGCGCCTTTTACTGGAAACAGCCAGTCGCCATTTTCATCTTTTTTTCCGATGCACTGAGGCTGGTGCGGCGATGCATAAAGCTCCTCCCGCAGTTGCACTTCAATGAGCGAACGTTTCTCTTCGACGACAATGATAAGGTCAAGATCTTGAGCAAATTCACGCAACCCTTGTGGCTCTAAGGGCCAAGGCGCCGCTATCTTGTATAGTCTTAAACCAAGATTATTTGCTGTAACTTCATCTATGCCCAAATCATCCATCGCCTGGCGCACATCCAGGTAGGATTTACCAACCGTAATCACACCAATTCGAGGCGCCTGACCTCCCGATGTAATTATACGATTGAGCTTATTTGCGCGGATAAACGCCAAAATCGCATCGCGCTTGCTTTCTTGTAAGCGTTCTTCCTGAGCCAATACTGGATCGCGCGCACGAATATTAAGGCCGCCTTCCGGCATAATAAAATCGCTGGGAATTATTGGCTTTATGCGATCGATGGATCCATCAATTGAGGCAGTTGACTCAACTGTATCTTTAAGGAGCTTCAATCCTACCCACACGCCCGCATAGCGGGACAGAGCAAAACCATAAACGCCATAATCAAGGATTTCCTGTACGCCAGCTGGCGATAGGATCGGCATCATGACGTCAACAAAATGATAATCGGATTGATGCGCTGTGGTTGAGGATTCTGCGGTGTGATCGTCACCCATTAACGCCAGCACACCGCCATTTTTTGACGTTCCAGCTAGATTAACGTGACGCAAAGCGTCGCCGCTGCGATCTACGCCCGGCCCCTTGCCATACCAAATAGAAAATACGCCATCATAACTTCCTTCACCACGCATTTCCGCTTGCTGCGCGCCCCAAATCGCAGTGACGGCAAGGTCCTCATTAAGACCCGGCATGAAAGTTATATTATTTGCGTCAAACAATTCTTTGGCGCGATGCATTTGCGCATCAACGCCACCCAGAGGCGAACCGCGATATCCAGTGATGAAACCTGCTGTATTTAAATTCGCGCGCCGATCGATTTCTTTTTGCATCAGCAAAAGGCGCACAATCGCTTGCGTGCCGGTCATCAGCACGCGGGACTGGGCAAGATCAAAACGATCCGAAAGCGCCACCGCGCCGTAGGCGGAGCCGGTCTGCTGATCGCCGGCGATGGTTTCCGCCATCCAAACCTCTCCTGCGGGAACCGGCGACGCGTTTAAACATTCGCCGTGAACGCATTTTAACTAAGGGACGAGGACGCACGTCCCTAAGTAGAGGACGTCAAACTAATATGACGCCAGAGCGCCGCCTAGAATTCTCTTTTCACCGATAAGCGCGACTAGAAGCGGATTCAGCCTGCTCAGCAGTGATTGCTTAGTTTACGCCAGAGCCGTTCCTTGGATCAAGGACAGAAAGCCAGTCTTTCACAAGGTTTCAGATAGATACATTGTTCCGGCCCTGTTTTTGCCGACTTCCCCAGTTAGTGTCGGCAATCATGACAAAATGGCCCTTCTCCTTCATGCTGGCGATAGCTTTCGGGCTCATGGCTCACAGCGCCGCCATGGCGCACCCTCATGTGTGGGTTGCGGTGCAAAGCGAGGTGGTTTTTGGGGATGACGGCAAAATTATTGGGGTGCGACACGCTTGGGAATTTGATGAAATGTACTCAGCCTTCGCCACGCAAGGCCTGGGAAAAAACGGCGCCCCGCCAACTAAAGAAGAACTTGCGCCTCTGGCAAAGACGAATATTGAGTCGCTCGCGGAATTTGACTATTTCACTTTTGCTAAACAAAACAATGAGAAAGCAACATTCAAACCGCCTCAAGACGTCACGCTAGAAACGAACGAAAGAAAAAGCGTCGTCATGCGCTTCTTTCTCCCCTTACAGGCTCCGATCTCTGCGAAGAAACCCTTTTCTTTTCAGGTCTATGATCCCACTTACTTCGTTTCTTTCGGTCTTGAAAAGAAGCAACCCGTAACGATGAGCCACGCTCCAACTGGCTGCTCCCTCAGTCTCGTTGAACCCAACCCGCTTGTTGCGGCAGATAACCAAAAACTGTCAGAAGCCTTTTTCCAAAATATGTCTCCGGGGGCAGATTTTGGCGTCAAGCTCGCGACTCGCGCGATTGTTGCCTGCCCGTGAAATGTAAACAAATGGCATTGGCGCTGATCCTGAGCGTCCTTTTCATGATGGCGTCCGCCTTTGCTCAACAACATCCTTTTGCTGTCGGCGGACAAGAATCGCTGGGCGGCAATGGCGGCTGGACTGGATTAATTCTGGCCTGGCAAAATAGATTTAATTCTGAACTTCAACACGCAACACGCGCCTTGAAAAGCGATCCAAGCGCTCTGGCGACTTTGATGGCGTCTAGCTTCGCTTATGGGATCTTTCATGCCGCAGGCCCAGGACACGGTAAAGCGGTTTTAACTTCATACATGATTGCAAATGAGACAGCGCTCAAGCGCGGACTGATCCTTGCAGGGCTCGCAGCATTACTGCAAGGCGCTATAGCAATCGTTCTCGTCAGCATTGCAGCCGCCATCTTCAACGCAACCGCTGCGCAAATGAAGCAAGCAACAAACTTGATCGATATCGCAAGCTACAGTGCAATCATACTACTTGGCGTACGACTAAGTTGGGTGAAGGGTCAAAATTTTATTAATCGAGTTGCTAACGTTTATGGAACTAACCCTAACTTCTACACACATAATTTTTCCTGCGAGGAATTAGAAGACGCCAAACATGAGCATGGACCAAACTGCAATCATTACCATGCCCCAGATGCAAAGAATTTAAATTCTTCAAGCTTTAGTTGGCGAGACGCAATTACAACAATTATTGCCGCAGGACTACGGCCCTGCTCGGGCGCAATATTAATTTTAGTTTTTACCTTATCCCAAAACTTATTCTATGCTGGCATTGCCGCAACACTCATGATGTCTTTAGGTACGGCGATTACTACTGGAGCGCTTGCTACAATTGCTGTGTATGCAAAAAATACAGCGCTCCGCTGGGCCAAGACACCATCACAAAAATTACTTCTGATCAGTAGCGCCGCAGAGCTTAGAGCCGCCGTGCTAGTATTAACTCTTGGATTATTTTTACTTAGCACTCTCTCATTTGGACATATTGGCGCATAGAAGAAATTAAAAACAATAGATCTTCCTAGGCGCAACCCTATATAACTACTTCAGCCATTCGCATAGCGAGAGACTGCTCACCATGGAATAAAGAAAATGGATACCTTTGCCGCTTCCGCGCATGATCCCTACGATGCCCGTCCTTGGATCAAATCTTACCCTCAAGGCGTTCCAGCGGATATTCTCGAAACTGACTATTCTACACTGGTTGATATTTTCAACAAAAGCATTGTTGATTTTGCTGAATTGCCTGCATTTGAAAGTATGGGCGCTCGTCAGTCTTACGCAAATTTTGGGCGAGCTGCTAAAAACATTGCCGCCTGGCTGCAACAACAGGGACTAAACAAAGGCGACAGGATTGGCATCATGTCTCCGAATGTGTTGGCCTATCCATCTATCCTGTTCGGCGCGCTCATTTCTGGCGCCGTCGTTGTAAACATCAACCCACTCTACACGCCAGACGAACTTGTGCATCAGGCCAATGACGCCGAAATCAAGTATCTTTTTGTTTTTGAAAATTTCGCCCATACAGCCCAAGCCGCCTGGAGACGCATGAACATCAGCCGCGCAATCATTATTCGCGCAGGAGATCTCATGGGCGCAAGAGGCATTGTAGTAAACTTTATAAGCCGGTTCATTAAACGAGGAGCGCCGCCTTATCATTTACGCAACTCTCTCAGTTTAGCGCAAGTTATTCATCAAGGAACGCTTACGCCTCTTTCTCCTGTCGAGATTGATCGCGATGATATTGCCTTTTTGCAATATACAGGCGGAACCACAGGCGTTGCTAAAGGCGCAGTGCTCCTCCATCGCAATGTTGCAGCAAATGTTGCGCAATCATGGGCATGGCTCCGCTCACGACTTGAGCATACTGGGCCACATAAAATGGTAACCGCCCTACCGCTTTATCATATTTTTGGACTGACGGCTTGCTGTTTATTGCTCGTGCATATTGGAGGTTGCTGCCTTTTAATTGCAAACCCACGAGATCTTAAAAGTTTTTCAACAACGCTGCGTAAAGCAAGATTTACGCTTTTTTCTGGCGTAAATACACTATACGCCGCACTGGCTGATTATCCAGAAATTAATAAAGTTGATTTTACCAACTTACTTTTTTCTGTATCAGGCGGCATGGCGACACAGAAAATTGTCGCGCATAAATGGAAAACATTAACAGGATGCTCAATTATCGAAGGGTATGGTCTGTCTGAAACATCCCCCATCCTTACAACTAATCGGCTAGACATAAAGGAATTCACAGGCGCAATTGGCTATCCTCAGCCCTCCACCTATTTATCCATACGCACGCCTACAGGCGATATAGCGCCGATTGGGGAACCCGGAGAGCTTGTCGCCAAGGGCCCACAAGTCATGCCGGGTTATTGGCGACGCGCCGATGAAACACATAAAGTCATGACTGAAGATGGCTATTTTCGCACTGGCGATATCGCCATTATGGCTCCTGACGGCCTTTTTCGCATTGTAGATAGACTTAAAGATATGATTCTGGTTTCTGGATTTAATGTCTATCCCAATGAAGTTGAAGAAGTCCTCAGCCAACATCCAAAAGTTAGGGAAGTTGCGGTCATTGGCGTGCCTTATGAGCATTCTGGCGAAGCGCCAATTGCATTTATCGTCGCAAGAGACGCGAGCCTAACAATTGCTGAGCTAGGTATTTTTGCACACGCCCACTTAACTGCATATAAAATTCCGCGACATTACCAATTCAGAGAAGCTCTACCAAAGAGCAATGTAGGTAAAATATTGCGCAGAGAACTCAAAGAAGAATTTATTGCTTGTAAGGTATCCCTACCAGCACCTGAACAAGAAACGTCGTTAAATATTGATGTAACCATTTAAACAATATTTGAAAATTTTTCACCCGCCGCATCTATAGCATTATAAATAAGCTCAAGTTCTTGCATAGACGCGCAGTAAGGGGGCAAAACATATATTGTTGACCCAAGAGGGCGCAACAGGATACCAAGATCGTTAAAGAAAGCCATAAGATCGATTGAAATTGTAGAGAGATAGCTCGAACTTTTTGTATTTAGATCTAGCGCAGAAATTGTTCCAATTGAGCGAGCATTTTTAAATCTTTTATCACGTGAAAAACGTTCTATATAAGATTTTTGAGCCAAACAAATCTTTGAAAGAAATTGATGTGTTTCGGTTTTTTCCCATAATTCTAGATTAGCCAAAGCCGCAGCGCAAGCAAGTGGATTAGCCATAAAAGAACTTGAATGAAAAAATGCTCGCGCGCGATCTTTTGCATAATGCGCTTCAAAAATTTCACGCCGGCACATTGTAACAGCTAGTGGTATAGCGCCGCCTGTAAGACCTTTGGCGTAACAGGCGATGTCAGGGGTTATATGCGCTTGCTCACAGGCAAATAACGTTCCGGTTCTACCGAATCCCGTCATAACTTCATCTGCTATAAATAAAACATTATATTTTGCGCATATTTTATACATTTCAGCTAATGTCTGCGCAGAATAAATAAGCATCCCACCTGCACCAACAATAAGAGGCTCAACGATGAAGGCTGCCGGCTTCAATCTACAGGCTATTTCTAAAGCATCTAATGTATTTTGTTCTGAGCCTTTAGTTGGAAATGGGATGCGTTCCACATCAAATAGCAGCGGCTCGTATGGCGCATTGAATGATGAGCGCGCGCCGACGGACATAGCGCCTATTGTATCTCCATGGTAGCCATGTTCTAGCGCAACGATTTTAGTCCTTGGCTCGCCGCGATTAAGCCAAAAACCAAGGGCCATTTTAATCGCAACCTCTACGCTCGTGGAACCACTGTCAGAATAGAAAACATATTCTAAACCTTTAGGAGAAAATTCTAAAAGTCGATGCGCGAGCTTCTCTGCCGGCTCATGTGTAAATCCAGCAAAAATCACTTGATCTAATATCTGCGCCTGCTCAGCGATAGCCTGCATAATTTCTGGCTGACAATGGCCATGCGTTATTACCCACCAAGATGAAATTGCATCAATAAATTGTCGTCCATCCACCAGCTCAAGCCGAGCTCCCTTTGCATGAGAAACCTTAAATGCATTTGGCTGCAAAGCGTGCTGCGTAAATGGACGCCAAACAGGCGAATTTTTAACAATACTCAAATTTAAAAGTCCCTTTGATCAAAATTCTTTGAAAAAGCCACACGAAGCGCCTCACGAGTCAGAAGGTCAAGCCATGGCAATCGTCCTAATATGCGCGTTTTACCAAATTCAGAGATTGCAAGCTGCGCGCCACTCGATTCATCACCAACAAAAGCAACGCCATGTATAAAAATATTGCGTTTTCTCAATGCTTCTAAAGTCAGTAAGCTATGATTAATTGTCCCAAGCGTCGTACGGGCCACAACGATAACAGGTAGCTTCCAGGTCTCAATAATATCAATTGATAATATTTTGTTTGACCAAGGCACCATCACGCCGCCAGCTAATTCGATAATCGTATTTTTAATCTCCGTCGGCGGATTTAGATTCTTAACATCAATTTCAATCCCGTCTGCATGCGCGGCAAGATGTGGAGATACGGGATGTTGTAATCGATAAGCTTCTGGTAAGATTAAGTTGGGCGAGACACCGCTTAACCGGGCAACAATTTGCGAGTCGGTCTCACCCTCAAGACCAGCCTGCACTGGCTTCCAATACGCACATCCCAACGCACCAACAAGCGCCGCTGAAAATACTGTCTTACCAACATTAGTATCCGTTCCTACGATGATATAAGAATTCATTATTAAAATTCTTCCTCTATCAAATCGCGTAAGCATCTAGACATTTCAGAGATTTCATTTTCTGTTACGTTTAATGTGACAGAAATTCTTAAGCGTGCGCTATCCTCCGGCACTGTCGGCGGCCGTATTGCGCGGATATCATAGCCTCGACTCTTCAATTTCTCTGCGAGCTTAAGCGCCCGCGCATCTTGACCGATTATGATTGGCTGTATTTGAGAATGAGTTGGTCCTGGATCGGATATAAACGATAGGCAAGTCCTTGTATGTTCGATGCGCGCAATCAATTGACAGCGGCGCTCATCATTTTCAGAAATATATTGTAGTGCGCCACGAACACAGGCTGCAATTAAAGGCGATGGCGCTGTAGCAAAAATAAAATTGCGTGCGCGATTAACTAGAAAGTTTTTAAGGATATTTGATAAGCAAACCAACCCCCCGGAAACGCCCAGCGCCTTTCCACACGTATGTAAAGTAATAATATTAGGCGCCCCTTCAAGAAAATACGCCAGACCTCTCCCATTCGGTCCGAACACGCCTGTTGCATGCGCCTCGTCAATTATCAGAAAAGCTTCATATTTCACTGCAATGTCAGCTAACTCCTGGAGTGGCGCAAAATCTCCATCCATACTGTAAAGGCTCTCAACCATAATCCAGGGCGTTCCTGCTGAATTAGCGGCGCGCCAATCTCGGATGGCCTGATCTAGGAAATTAACGTCATTATGCGGGAATAAAGTACGATTGGCGCGAGATAACCGCATGCCATCATGAGCGCTCGCATGGATTAGCGCATCATAAAAAATTAAATCGTTTTGCTGAGGCAGCGTGGCAAGCAATGCCTGATTTGCTGCGTATCCTGAGGCAAAAAATAGCGCGCTTTCAGAATGAAAAAACTTTGCCGCCTCCGCCTCTAAGAGCTCATGCTCCGAATGGTTGCCCCTAAGCAGACGCGACCCACTCGCTCCAATTGGGATATCACGCGCCAAAGCATCAGCGAGGATTTCTTTTAATTTCTCTGACTCTGAAAGGCCCAAATAATCATTTGAAGAAAAATCCAAGCCTTCCCGCGGGAAAAGGCTTCTTAATCGCGCCCGCTTTGCGAGCGCCTCAAGATCCTGTCGCCATAATTCAAGCACTCTGTCAGACATTTAAAGCAATCCTGCCAAAGCGGTTAAAGGCGATGCTATAGCGCGTCAAGAAATTAAAAATTAATCAGTTTTTTGAGAAAAAGAAACTATCAGTTATTTTAACAAAATAAGCCGATTAAGGACTCCCTTCCATTTATTTTTATAAACACGCGCAAGCTTCAAACCATTAGAAATTCTCCGGGCACAATTCCCTCACGGTAGCATAGCCTTTGAGTAAAGGTATATTTAGATTAGACTCATGAGGTTACTTATTATTAAAGGCTTTTTCTATGAGCACGACTGAATCATCGCCCACTTCTCTTGACTTTGAGATCAAGGGCATGACCTGCGCCTCCTGCGTTGGGCATGTTGAGCATGCCTTATTGCAAACAAAAGGCGTCAAAACCGCTAGCGTCAATTTGGCTACACAGCGCGCACAAATTGTAATCAACCAAGAAGCTATAGCGAAGGAAATCTTTCAATCCATTATCGACGCAGGTTACGAACCTCTCGTTGAAATATTCGAGGTCTCTATCGAGGGAATGAGCTGCGCTTCATGCGTTGAGCACGTAGAATCCTCCATTAGAAAAGTTCTCGGCGTCATTGAGGCGCATGTCAATCTTGCTACAGAACGGGCAACGATTAAAGCCCTGCCCGGCCCTAA